>CAIMZW010000111.1 GCA_903846075.1 uncultured Actinomycetes bacterium | reverse complement strand
TGCAACCTCCATTTTGCGATAGAGATTTGATAGGTGAGTCTTAATCGTTGCCTCCGAGAGAAACATCAACGAGGCAATCTCTTTCACGGTTAATCCACTTGGGAGAATTTTCAAGACCTCTACTTCTCGCTCGGTAAGTGAGTAGAGAAAAGATTTATTTTGCTTTATGCCATCTGGTGATTGGAATATATTTGGGTGGGAGAGTGCAAATCGAAGAATATTAAGAAGCTGTGTAATGGGGGCACTCTTCAGGACAAAAGCACTTGCACCCGCCCTTTTTGCTAACTCCAAATCATGCGCATCCTCGCTCATAGTCAGGACCACATAAACAGCCCGATCCTTCTGGCTCTGTGGTGCAATAACCTCGATACCTGGACCGTCCGGAAGGTGGAAATCCACAATGACTACTTCTGGATTCCAATGTTCAATCAGAGTCCTTCCTTGATTTCGGCTAGTGGCATCTGCCACTACCTCGAATTCAGTCGTTGAGAGCGCCGCGCGCAAGCCTTCGATAATCAGGGTGTGATCATCAATGAGGATCGTCGAGTAACGTTTCATCGAATCGCATTAGGAGTTCAGAGTATGAGGAACGGAAATAACGACTCGAGTGCCAGAATTAGATGAAAATACTTCAACATTTCCGCCGATAAGCGCAACTCTTTCTCTTACTCCAAGAAGACCAAATCGATTCTCGGTCGATTGGCTTATACCAATTCCATCGTCGCTGATGATGAGGCAATTCTCGTGAAAAGAAATGACGACACTACTCGCTTGCGAATGGCGAAGAATATTAATAATAAGTTCTTGAAGAATTTTCAATAGGTCGAACTTGAGTGGTCCAGGATCATGGTCGTCAAAATCAAAATTCGCAATCACATCGAAGCCATCGAGGAGGCTTTCCACGAGCGACTCAGTCGCTTCTTTAAAGGATCTTGAAGGTTGACCTCTCAACATGAAAATTTGATCTCTAATCGATTCAGCGCTCGATGAGACCAACGCTCGAATATTTCGTAGATCTCTACGAATTTCTTGCGGCAGTTTTTCCCGACCGATTACTTCATCAAGGCGATAGCCAATGGCGGCAACCTCTTGTGCGATGCCATCATGCAACTCTCGAGCGATCCGCAGGCGATCTGACGAGGATTGTGAATTCATTTTCCAAGAATTACTCGAAAAGGGCGGCTATCTCATGAGCAAATTGTTGGTTAACCACATGTCGCTTTACTGAAAGCTTCGCCGTCAACTGCCCATCAGCAATGGTGAAGTCAACGGGAAGAATTGTGAACTTGCGAATGGACTCCGCTCGACTTACCGCTTTATTGGCATCATCAACTGCGGTTTGTATGACTGAGATAAGAGTGGTGTCATGCATGAGGGCTGCTACTGAAGTATCGGCTTTCTTATTTGCCACCGCCCAAGCTTTGAGAGCATCAGGATCAAGTGTTACCAAGGCTGCGATATAAGGCTTGTTGTCCCCAACGACCATACATTGGCTAACCAGTGGATGCGATCTCAACCGATCTTCCAGGACTGCGGGCGCAACATTTTTTCCGCCGGAGGTAACAATTAATTCTTTTTTACGACCGACGATATAAAGAAAACCTTCCTCATCGATAGAACCAAGATCTCCAGATCGGAAAAAACCATCTTCGGTAAAGGCTTCCCGATTTGCATCGTCATTTTGCCAATATCCGCGCATAACGATGGCGCCCTTAATGAGGACTTCACCATCATCACCTAATTTGATCGTCGTTCCAGGAACTGGTCTTCCGACGGATCCAACTCGATGATGGTCGGTGAGATTCAAAGTTGCGCCGGCCGTGGTTTCGGTAAGGCCATATCCCTCGAGGACTCGAATTCCGGCGCCACGATAAAAATGGCCAAGCCGATTTCCCAAAGGTGCTCCGCCAGAGATTGCCGCTTCCACGCGACCACCCATGGCCTCGCGGATCTTTGAATACACCAATTTGTCGAACACGGCATGCTGTAGGCGTAGTCCAATGGAAATCTTCTTGGTATCCAAACCTTGGCTAAATTGCTCGGCAACCAGTGCCGCTTTGCGAAAGATCTTTCCTTTTCCGGCAGCATCGGCTTTGGCTTCGGCTCCGTTGTAAATTTTTTCAAAGATGCGGGGAACTGCAAGTACGAAAGTTGGTTTGAAAGAATGTAAATCCAGGGGCAAGCGCGAGATATCCCCACAGTGCGCCAAGTGAAGACCAGCGTTGATTGCGCCAATTTGAACCATCCGACCAAAGACATGTGCCACCGGCAGAAAAAGCAACGTTGATCCACCAGGTTTAAGGAAGAGATCGTTTGCGCCGTTCACAACATTTCCGCATTCCGCAAGAAAGTTTCCGTGGGTCAGGCTCACGCCTTTTGGTTTTCCAGTTGTTCCGGAGGTATAAATCAAGGTTGCAAGAGTGTCAGGAAATAGGGAAGAGCGACGGTGATTAATCTCGTCGTCAGAGACCATTTTTCCATCCTCTATTAACGAGGAAAGTGCGTTCTCCGTGATTGTCCAAATCTTTGAACAATTTGGTGTGAGTACGGGGGAGACTAATTCCTGCAGTAACGGTGTTTCGACGATGATCGCCTTTGCACTGGAATCAGTGAGGATCCAGTCAACTTGTTCTGGGCTGGAAGTTTCATAGATTGGCACAACGACGGCTCCTGCGAACCAAATGGCGAAATCTAAAACAGTCCACTCGTACCGAGTCTTCGCCATGATAGCTACTCGGTCACCGATCAATATTCCATGTGCAATCAGACCTTTGGCAACGGCTCGAATCTCTTCCTCGAACTCCCGCGCGCTTACCGGCTGCCAGCCATCTCCCAAGGGTCGTGAGACCACAATCCGCTCGGGCTCAAACCAAGCTCGTTCGGCGATTAAATTCGTGAGGTTCCCGGCCGTAGCGGGAGGAACGATTGAGGGAACAGAAAATTGGTCCATGTTCCAACGCTATCTGCTCGCCGCGAGAATTGGCTAGATGTTGACGGCGAGCAGGTAATCTTTCCCCATGAGCGATTTTTCCCAGAATTCAGTAGTAGTCGATGCCTTACTTTCTGATGTGAGTTCGGTTCTCTTTGACATTGCCAACTATCCTTCCTGGTCTTCTGCAATTAAATCTGTAGAAGTTCTTGACAAGGATGGCGATAACCGAGCGACGAAGGCCAAGCTAGTCATTGATGCGGGAGTTATGCGCGACACGGTTACTCTCGATTATGACTGGAGCAGTGCTCCCACCCGACTCGAGTTTTCCCTCGATGATGCTGACTTATTGACAGAGATGTCGGGTGCTTACGTTTTGAAAGATTTAGGCGATGAACAAACTGAAGTCACTTATGAACTCAAGGTTGGGTTATCAATGCCGGTGCCCTCGATGATGAGAAAGAAAGCCGAACTCGCAACCATCGATCTTGCATTGAACCAATTGAAGAAGAAGATCGAGGAATAAATTCTCGTGAGTGAACTTAGCATTGGCGTAGATGTTGGTGGAACGAAAGTTCTGGGTGGGGTAGTAGATCTTGATGGAAATATTCTTACCCGCTCCCGTAAAGACACCCCCAAGCAAGGCGGTTCAGCGCTAACTCAAACTATTGCCGAAGTTATTGATGAGCTTTTGAAGTCACACAGAGTTGATAGCGTCGGAATATCTGCTGCTGGATTTGTTTCATCAGATCGCAGAACGATGCTTGCAACCCCGAATATTTCGGGATGGAACGGTTTAGATCTTCAAAAAGAGATATCGGCTTTAGTCGGACTCAATGTTGTCATCGAAAACGATGCGAATTCCGCCGCTTGGGGCGAAGCAAAGCATGGTGCTGGTGTAGGCGAAGACAATGTCATGATGTTGACCGTCGGCACCGGGATTGGTGGCGGGGTCGTGGTTGGTGGATCTCTTCATCGCGGCGCTTTTGGAGTTGCTGCCGAATTTGGACATATTCGAGTTGTACCTGAAGGTCACCTTTGTGGCTGTGGCGCACGCGGTTGTTTCGAGCAATATGCATCCGGGAACGCGTTGATGCGCCACGCTCGTGAATCGATAAGTGCCACGCCGGATATGGCGCATAACCTCCTGGCCCGCGGCGATGGAACGTTAGAGGGATTATCTGGTCGTCACATTACCGAGGCTGCTCGAGATGGCGATGCTGTCGCTCTAGCGGCATTTAACACAACCGCACAGTGGTTAGGTGCTGGAATTGCCACACTGTCTATGGTGCTTGACCCAGCGCTAGTAGTGGTCGGCGGCGGTGTTATTGATGCTGGCGAAATTCTGCTTGCTCCAACGAGAGTCGCGATGGAGCGGTATATGCCATTTGCTGGTAAGCACCCAAGCCCTAAAGTAGTTGCGGCCACCTTAGGAAATGATGCAGGACTTGTCGGAGTTGCAGATTTAGCTCGCCACTAAAGAATTTTTCTTTGAGGCAATTACTCGACGTCGTACGTCAATCCAATCTGCCTTCTTATCTCATCCAGGCTTTGCATAATCTCTAGAGTTTCCGCCAGAGGCAGTATTGGCGACTCGGTTAGTCCTGCTCTGACACAGCGAGCAAATTCAATTGCTTCTTCTCTAAGCCCATGACCTTCGTATTTGCGCGGATATTCGATCACGTCACCTGATCGAAGTGAGACTCGGAATGACGTTGGTTTGTAGAACACTCGATCTATTTCAATTCGTCCGAGTGTTCCAGAAATTACTGCGGCGCATGGAGTTGCAGAGAGAAGGGTCGTGGTTAAAACTGCATGTGCACCGCTGGGGTATTGGAAGATTGCACTTGTTTGGCCATCAACGCCAGTAAAAGCAGGGTTTGAAACGGCTGTAATTTTCGAAGGCTTTCCTAAAACCATGTGAGCAAAACTGACCGGATAGATTCCTAAATCTAAGAGAGCTCCTCCGCCGAGTTCAGGAGCAAATAATCGAAATTTCGGATCTTCCGGAAACCACTGTCCGTGATCGGCTTGGATCGAGATGATCTCGCCTATGACGCCATTATTAATAATGTTGCGCACCTCATGAATATGAGGGAGAAAGCGAGTCCACATCGCTTCCATGAGCATCACGTTGTTTGCTTTTGCTGCATCAATCATTTGCCGTGTTTGTTTTCCAGACATAGCAAAAGGCTTCTCGCAGAGTACAGGCTTGCCGGCATTGAGAGCCATTATGGTTGTGCGCATATGGTCTGGTTGTGGTGTTGCAATGTAAAGCGCATCAACGTGGGATTCCAGCGCGAGCGCCTCGTAACTTCCATAGCGATCGGCAATGTGGTTCTCATCACCGAAGCGATCTGCGCTTTCTAAAGTTCGCGAACCAACGGCGACCGCTCTCTGATCGTCGGTGTAGGCCAAATCCCTGACAAATGCTTTTGCGATACCGCCCGTGCCAACAATTCCCCAAGTAAAAGTCATGCCAATAGCCTAATGAGGAATGCCAAGAAAGTGGGCGTTACAGAACCGCTCCATCGCCATAGTCATCCGGAGAACGGGCTGTGCGCCAAATATAAATCGCGATACCCGAGAGAAAGGCAACTATCCCGGGCCATGGTCCAAGCCCGAGAAAATCAAGATGAAAAGCCAAGTGGAAAAATGTGTAGAGCAACCCACCAATAAGACCAATGAGACCGGCTCGTTGAACCTGGTCCGGAGGTGGAATGGTCGGATTGGGTGGAGTGAATTTTTCGCTTGCGGAATTTTCCGCTGCTTCTAATTCGTCGAGGTAGGTAGTTGGCTCCGATAGATCTAGCGAAAGTCCCGAGACAATCGCTTCGAATTCGGCATCAATGAGTTCTTTCTCATCGGCATCTCCTGAAGCACGTAACTCACCAGTGAGTACATCCTCCATAAAAGAGAGCGTCTCTTCAACCAGTGCTTCCGCTTCGACGTCTAATGAGACGTTATGAAATGACTTTTCAAAAATCACTTCTCGAATATCAACTGAGTAAACATTGTCGATCACCAATTCGCTGTTATCCGGGTTTACGACGTGATCATTGACCGAATATCCGATCATTAGCGGGGTATCTACGAGATATAGGTCGCGTTCGACATATTTCCATAAACCACGAAGTGAATTCAGAGCACGTAATGGAATTCGACCATAACCATGTTTTGGAGCTCCAGGTAAGGAGACATCCGATGGTCCACCTTTAACCGAAGGGATGAAATGCTGTAGCAGAGGTAAAAGTTTGTAGATTTTCCGGTCAGGCGTGACTGAAGGGTTGAGCAAAATTAGCCCCTCAATTTCGGAACCTCTCGTTTGAGCAAGTCGAAGCGCTAGAGCCCCGCCAACGGAGAAGCCGGCTACAAAGATTCGAGTGCAATGTGACTGCAGGGCAAGAAATTCTTTCTCAACGGCCCCAAACCAATCCTCCCAACGAGTGTGATTGAGATCGACCCAGGATGTGCCGTGTCCGGGCAGCCGGGGCACTCTCACGGTGTAACCGGCAGCATGCAACCCCTGCGCCCATGGTCGAACTGAAGCGGGAGAGCCGGTGAAGCCGTGAAGGAGTAAAACTCCTATTTTTCCCCCGATGAGGGTCATCTCCTCAGAGTTTGGGATATCGGTCACGCTCAGATGGTGTCACAGTTGGGTGAATAACCCCTAAATTATGACCTGTAGTTTTTCCGCATCGGGTAGTTGGCCAGAAAGCGAGGGGATCAGATGGTTTATCGACTCCTGAAGTCGTTCCTGATTCCAATCCTAACTTTGCTCTTTCGCCCTAAAGTCACCGGCCTACGAAACGTTCCGCACACCGGTCCAGTGATTATTGCGTCTAACCATCTCTCCTTTAGCGATTCGGTTTTTATGCCACTTGTGGTGCCAAGGAAAGTTACCTTTCTGGCCAAGAGTGAATATTTCACTTCGCCAGGATTGAAAGGTTTTATCAAGAAAATAACTTTTATTGCCCTGGGTCAAGTGCCTGTCGATCGTTCAGGTGGAAGAAGAAGTGAAGCCGCCATTCTCACTGGGTTGAAATTATTGGCGGAGGGCGATTGCATCGGGATCTATCCAGAAGGAACGAGATCTCCGGATGGAAAGTTATATAAAGGTCGAACTGGAATTGCTCGCATGGCGATTGATTCTGGCGCCGCGATAATTCCCGTGGCCATGTTCAACACGGCTGAGATTCAACCGACGGGCCAAGTGGTCCCTAAGGTGCGAAGAGTAGAAATGATTTTTGGCGAACCCATGTTTTTTGAAGGCGACTCCAATGATCTCAAGCTTTTGCGCGAGATCACAGATCGAATCATGAATGCCATTCAATCAATTTCAGGTCAAGAGTATGTTGACATGTATGCCTCTGAAGCTAAAGCCCAATTGCTCAAGCAGGCGCGCGAAGAAAAAGCCGAAGATGAATCTACTGACGAGGACGAGTAGGAAGTATTTAGTTAGCCCTGGCCGATGATTTCTCTGCGGCTATTGATATAACGGCATTGTTCGCAAGAGCTCTTCGATTCGGGCATCTCTCCAGAAATCACTCCGATGAAATCAGCAAAACGTTTTTGCAGAGCAGCTGGATCTCTTTTAATCGGGTACCACTGCCATTCCAGTTCAAGGCCAAAGCCATCGCTGGGATTTCCTCGAGGAGACTTGGGGGACCAGACCATCAATCCAAGTACTGATACTTGTTTTGGTTCGTCGCGAGCTGGATTTTCCAAGGCGAAGGCGTAAGCCTCTAATTGCGGGCTGTAGAAGTCGCTCTTGTCATTGAGTTTGGCTTGGAATTTGCAATCAATAATTCCATAAGTGCCATCATCGAATTTCAAAAGTAAGTCATATTTGCCGCGGATTGAGTATGGAGTTTCATTTCCATCGACGGAGATCGGTGTGGAGTGAACCCAACCACCGTGGGAGATGACTTGGCCAGTGGGTAGTCCAGCCCCCAAATCTTCGCTCTTTCGTCCCTTGTAGTGACGCTCCTGTAAATCGGCTAGTTCACCAACCAACGGCATAAATAAGGGTGCTTTTAATTGGTGGTTATAGGAGAGCCAGAGACATCGATGACACCCATCCCAAGAAAAGGTGAGGTCACTGGGTGAAATATTGCTACGGGGATTGCTCATTACTCCTACTTATCTGCAAGATCGAAAAGTCCTTGCCCATGAAGTTTGCTGTTTGTACGAGAAGTCTCTCGTTAAGCACTGACGAATTGCAACGACCTCAACCGAATCAGGATTTAGCTTCGAATAATTGCGGAGACAATGGTGAAAAGACCCAAAATCATCATCACTGAACCGCCTGTGATTCGCATTCGAACCAATCTTTTGATTTCCGTGGCGAGCCAGTTCCGAATAGTTCCAGCAATCACACCCCAAGTTGCATCCGAGAAGAAGGCAAGGATCGCAAAGATCGCCCCCATGAGAACAAGTTGAGAGGTCACATGACCTCGGGAGCGATCGACAAATTGCGGCAAGATCGCTGCAAAGAAGACCATTCCCTTGGGATTGAGTGCCCCGACCCAGTAGCCATCCCATGCCGAACGCAGTGGAGTCGGCCGGATATCGCCCTGAGAGGTCATATCTGCTGCATGAATCGGGCTGTGGCGAATGGCATTGATTCCCATATAGATCAGGTAGCCACCGCCGAAAAGTTGAACGGTCGTGAAGGCTAGATGTGAACGTTGAAGGATGGGTCCAAGACCAAAAGCAACAACTAGCGAGAGGCTAAAGGCGCCTAGAACATTGCCAGCCACCGTGGCTACGGCGGTCGCCCTACCCCATGCGATAGCCCGGGCGATGACGAAAAGCACGCTCGGACCAGGGGCCAGAATGATGATAATGGCGGCAACGACGTACTCCCATATTCGAGAAGGGATCACCACCTGCATGGTGGGCGAGTCTAGCCCTGCTCTCAAGTTGCGCGATTGGGGGATATCCGTTTAACTATCGTCTTGATATATCGAAACGATATAACGCAACGCTATAACGTAATGGCGTAGAAGTTGAATCGAATGGGTGAGGGGAGTTCTGATGAGATCACGTGCTGACTCGCTGGAATTTGCACTCCTTGGGTTGCTTTCTCAAAGCCCGCTCCATGGCTATGAGCTGCGTAAAAGAATGATTTCGATCTACGGCCCTTTTAGAGCCCTCTCCTTCTCGGTTCTCTATCCAGCCTTACGTCGGATGCTGGAATCCGGTCTCATCAAAGAGTCCTTAGCAACTGATGGCGGACTCTCCAAGCGCTCTCGAATTGTCTATGCCATCACCGAAAAGGGAGTCGAGAGATTTTCACGATTGGCCCAGACTACGGGGCCAGAATCTTGGGATGACGAAAGTTTTGAGGTCCGTTTCGCTTTTTTTGGTCCAACTCCGCAACGCAATCGGTTGCAGATTCTCGAAGGTCGTCACCGCCGGCTGACGGATAAAGCAGAGATCCTTCGTAATGAGCTTGAGAAAGAACCTGCAGGCGTCGATAAATATTTAGTTGAGTGGCGTCGTCACTCACTCGAATCGGTCGAGCGTGAAATCGCTTGGCTCACTGAAATGATAAATACCGAAAGGAAGTCCTCGTGACCGGTACAAAGGGAGAAATACGCGTAGCAATAATTGGAGTGGGAAACTGCGCCAATTCGCTGATCCAAGGCGTTACCTATTACAAAGATGCAGCGCTTGACACTGTGATTCCGGGGCTTATGCACCCTGTTCTCGGTGGATACCACATCAGTGACGTGAACTTCGTCCTGGCACTTGATGTCGATGCAAAAAAAGTTGGCCTTGATCTTGCCGAAGCAATGTGGGCCAGTGAGAACAACACCATCAAGTTCGCAGATGTTTCGCGAACTGGAATTACGGTTCAACGTGGCGTGACCCTAGATGGATTGGGTCGCTACTACCGTGAGACCATTGAGGAGTCGGATGCGACCCCGGTAGATGTTGTCCAAAGCTTTAAAGATGCAAAAGTCGATGTCGTCATTTGCTACCTCCCAGTCGGATCCGAGCAAGCCGCAAAGTATTACGCGCAATGCGCTATCGATGCTGGTTGCGCATTTGTTAATGCCTTGCCAGTGTTTATTGCATCAGACCCAGTATGGGCCGAGAAGTTCACTAAAGCCGGTCTACCTATTGTTGGTGATGACATTAAGTCACAAGTTGGTGCCACAATCACCCATCGAATCATGGCGAAGTTATTTCAAGATCGTGGCGTACACCTAGATCGCACCTACCAACTCAATGTTGGTGGAAATATGGACTTCAAGAATATGCTCGAGAGAGATCGTCTGGAATCGAAGAAGATCTCCAAGACGCAATCAGTGACCTCGCAACTTGATTACGACCTTGGCGCTCGCAATGTTCATATCGGACCTTCGGATTACATTCCCTGGTTAGATGATCGCAAGTGGGCCTACGTTCGACTTGAAGGCCGGGCTTTTGGCGATGTTCCGCTCAACCTCGAATACAAATTAGAGGTTTGGGATTCCCCAAACTCTGCTGGAGTAATTATTGATGCTTTGCGCTGCGCAAAGATTGGCCTAGATCGCGGAATCGGTGGCCCACTTCTTTCGCCTTCAAGCTACTTTATGAAATCCCCACCGGTCCAATACACAGATGAAGTTGCCTTCAATCGAGTGGAAGAATTTATTACTGGAACCGTGGAGCGATAAAGCGTAAAAAAGTAAATGGCAAAGGCCCCCTGAATTTCTTCAGGGGGCCTTCCCTCACGGAGAGATGAGGGCTAGATCGCCGCGTGTTCGTCAGTGCGGCGAAGATGCAGATAACCCAAGAGTGCTAGAAGTAGGAAGAGCAACCCTCCGATACCAGTTGCAACTGCTCCAATGCTTGCAATGCTTCCCATAAATCCGAATGCATAAGCGGTAAGCAAGGTTCCGCGAAGCATCGTTCCCTTAAATACTGTGTCTACCAAGGCAGCAGTTGAAGATGCTTTCTTTTGTAGATCTGCATTTGTTGGGTCTGCTGCGAGAGCCGAAGCTGCTGCGCGACTAGCGGTGGATGCCTCTTCGTATGTTGGCATTCCCGAAAGATGGAAGCCGATGAAGTGGTCGGCATACATTTGTGCTTGTTTTCCAGTGGTCATGATCTTTCCACCATTGTCTGCAAAGAATTTTGTTACATCTGCAGATTGTTTTGGATTGCCAGTTTGCGCTGGAATTGTGATGTTCTGTGAAGAAAGTTGGCTCTTTAAAGTGTCGCTTGCAAACGATGCTCCCCAGTTAAGAAGTCCTGCTGCTACGAGCAAAACTACGGCAAGCATCAGACCGATCAAACTTGCAAGGCCATCAAAAGTTCTGCGTTTCATTTTTCTCTCCGAATCTTTCGTGAAGTAAACACGGTGTTGTTTAACTTCAGACGAAGTATTTCACTCGTATTAGCGAAATTAGAAGAGTGGATAAGTGCTAGCACTAGGGGAGAAATTAAAGGTGATAGCACTTAGACGCAGGTCACAAATTACGAGGAGAGTATCTCGATTAGTAATGCAACTCACTAACTATTTTGATTTTCCAATTACTCTTTTTCTTATCAATCTATATGACGATTGCCTTTACCAATTCTCAATCGATGTGTCGATTGCCTTTACCAATTCTCAATCGATGTGTCGATTGCAATAGCTTCTTCCATCGGGCCCGACCTCTAAGTGACTGCAGGCAATTCCCAAGACATCAAATGCGCGATCGCCAAATTGGCTGCGATATGCCAACGCGAGGAGAACTCGAACATTTGTATCGCCATCAGATTTAATTCCGAAAGCTCTTGCAATTCTAGAGATGGTGTTTTCTATGACCTTCTCGGTATGGGCGGTTTCGCGTGCGATCGCTCCGTTGGAGAGACCCTCGCACATATGTTCGGCAACTAAGTGCTCGAACGGCGTTAGTTCGCGGGTCAAGATCCGAATGTCCACGAGGCTCTCCGTTTTCTCGCTCAACGCAACCATTTTGCTGGGTGCTAGCCCTCATTATGCCCTGTGTGGGGGCTAGCCCCAATCCCAAACTCACCCCATAGACTGGTGAAGTGAGCGACATTCTGACTTCAGTATCGGGTTCCACCTTAATTTTGACTCTCAATCGACCAGCAAAGAAGAACGCCTTGACCCCGCAGATGTATGAGGTCCTGGCAAACGCACTCAATAATGCTGCCGGTGACTTTGCCATCCGCACTGTTGTCATATCAGGTAACCCCGAAGCCTTTACGGCCGGCAATGACATTTTCGACTTTCTCAACACACCGCCGACTGGGCCGGAATCTCCGGTTTTCGCCTTCTTGATGGCTCTTCACGACTTTCCAAAGCCGCTCATTGCAGCCGTCGCAGGAAATGCCGTGGGGATCGGGACGACCTTGCTCCTTCACTGCGATTTAGTCTTCGCCGCCCCTAACGCCCTCTTCTCCATGCCATTTGTGACATTGGGATTGGTTCCTGAAGGGGGTTCAAGCTTGCTCTTTCCCCGATTAGTAGGCCATGTAAAGGCATCGGAAGTCTTCTTAACAGGTCGAAATTTTGATGCGACTGAGGCGCTGGAATTTGGTCTGATAAACGCAATAACAGAGGATCCACTCGTTATGGCCATGGATTTTGCGACCAGGATCGGCGAACAACCTCCAACTTCGGTCATCAACACAAAAGCCTTATTGAAGAGTGGGCATCACCAAGCAGTCTCCATGGTCATCGAAGCTGAATCCGAACTCTTTCGATTGGCTTTGGAATCTGAAGAGGCAAAACAGGCGTTCATGAAATTTCTTTCCAAGAAATCTCTAGGTTAGGAGCGTTATGTCACTCGAAGGTAAGACAATCTTTATTACCGGGGGTTCGCGGGGGATTGGTCTTGCGATCGCTCTGCGCGCTGCAAGAGATGGCGCGAATATTGCAATCGCAGCAAAGACCACTGAACCACACCCAACTCTTCCAGGAACTATCTATACGGCGGCTGCCGAGATCGAAGCGGCGGGTGGGAAGGCCTTGGCCATCGCTTGCGATATTCGTGACGAGGATCAGATCGCTTCGGCAGTCGAAGAGACTGTTAAGCGCTTCGGTGGAATTGATATTTTGATAAATAATGCAAGTGCCATCAATTTAACTCCAACGGAAAAGACTCCAGCGAAGAGATTTGACCTCATGTTTGATGTCAACGTTCGAGGAACCTTCCTAACTTCTCAAGCAGTGCTTCCACATTTAAAGGCGAGCGCCGCAGATGGTAGAAATCCACACATTCTCACTCTCTCGCCTCCACTTTCAATGGAAGCGAAATGGTTCAAACCTCATGTCGCCTACACAATGGCAAAATACGGAATGAGCATGTGCGTATTGGGAATGTCCGAAGAGTTTCGTCGGGATGGCATTGCAGTCAACGCGCTTTGGCCACGAACCGCAATTGATACGGCGGCGTTAGCAATGATCCCAGGCATTGATACGGATTTCTGTCGTACGCCGGAGATTCTTGCCGATAGTGCTTACATTATTTTGAATCGCAAGAGCGTGGATTGCACGGGAAATTTCTTCATTGATGATGAAGTTCTTGCCTCAGAGGGCATAATCGATTTAGAAAAATACTCGGTCGTTCCTGGAACCACTGAATTCCTTATGGATTTCTTTATCGACTAATCAGTCGATTTTAAATCCTTCGCCTATCGCCCCAAGTTCAATTCCGGCCGCGACGTGATCGGTATTCTCGCCCCGAGCAAGTTGGGCTGCATGTGCTTTGTCATGCCAACGTGTTTCAATATTGCCAAAGCGCCATACCGTAAGAGCAAAGACCCAGACGACGACAAACATGGCCACAATTAAGAAACCTGCTCGGTTAATATTGAAATTTGCGGCATAGTTCCAAAATCCGCCAGTGAGATTCAATTGTCCGGCAATCACCTGAGCGACTTCTAATCCGCCAATAAAAATTGCGACTAGTACCGAAAGTCCGGTTATAACAATGTTGTAGTAAACCTTTCGGACCGGTCTGGAAAATGCCCATCCGTAAGCGAAGTTCATGAAAGAGCCATCGATAGTGTCGAGCAAACTCATTCCACCGGCGAAGAGCATGGGCAGGCTGAGAATCGCCCACCATGGCAATCCTGCAACTACGGATGAACCGGCTAAGACGAGAAGGGCAACTTCGGTTGCGGTATCAAAACCCAAGCCAAAGAGAATTCCTAGTGGATACATTTTCCAACTGCTATCGATTCGACGCGCAATAGGGCCAAAGAAGCGCATCATGAATCCGCGGGAATTGAGGTGCTTCTCCAATTCAGTTTCATCGTAGGTGCCTTCTCGCATTTTCTTGAAAACTTTCACGACCGAGACGAGGACAACTAAATTCAAAAGTGCAATCAACATCAAGAAAGCACCGCTTACAGAAGTTCCGATCAGACTGGTGTAGTGATGCAAAGATGACTTTTCATTTTTTACCTGAACGCCTAAAGATTTGATTCCAAAATTCAAAATAATGGCTAGAGCGGTAACAACAGAGGAATGGCCGAGAGAGAAGAAGAAGCCAACCCCCATAGGACGTTGTCCTTCACTCATTAACTTTCTCGTCGTGTTATCAATAGCCGAAATGTGATCGGCATCAAAGGCGTGTCGCATGCCCAGAGTTAGCGCCAGAAATCCGGTGCCCCAGCCGAACATCGTTCCATCAGAGAGCTTGTAATGGCCGCTAGTTGCCGCCCACATAAGAAGGGTGCCACCAATGAGTAAGAAAAAGATGACAGCAAACATCGCTCCGAGACGTCGACGCTCATCGCGCGAAAGTCCGGCGCTCATCGTTTTCGATACAGATGTGTTTACTGCTTTATTCATTGGCTGACGCCCCTAAGGATTGTCCGAGTTGTTGCAAACGCTTTGCAGAAAGGTACCCGAGCCGCTTCGCTCGCGCCACCTCAAAATACCTACAATCGCCCCGCTCCGCGCAGTGAATCCAAGAATTCACGCAATTGAGGGGTTTGTGGGCGAGAAAGGAGAGTTTCTGGTGAGCCTGCCTCACAGATATTGCCTTTGTGAAGAAACAAGAGTTTGTCAGCAACCCGATGGGCAAAACCCATCTCATGAGTCGCGATCATCATGGTCATACCTTGAGCCTTTAACTCGGCAATCAGAGCTAAAACCTCGGAGATTAAAATCGGGTCTAAAGCACTGGTGACCTCGTCAAGGAGAAGTGCCTTTGGCCGATTAATCACCGCGCGAAGAATCGCTACCCGTTGTTGCTGACCACCACTGAGTAAATCTGGATATTGACCGGCTTTATCTTTAAGCCCAAAGCGATCGAGAAGTGAAATTGCTTCAGCCTCTGCTTCATCCTTGCTCTTGCCATGAACTTTTCGAGGCGCAAGAGTGATGTTTTCCAAAACCGTTAAATGCGGAAAGAGATTGAATGCTTGGAATACCGAGCCGATTTGCGACCGAACCTTATCTGCATCCGTTCCGACTTCAGAGATATCGCTGCCGTCCAGAAAAATCTGCCCATCATCAATAGATTCCAAGAGATTGATACATCGCAACAGAGTGCTTTTGCCTGAGCCGCTAGCGCCAATAAGAACCTTGACTGCATGCTCTGGTAATTGAATGGAGATATCGGAAAGAACTACATCTGAACCGTAACTCTTACGCAGTTTTGAAATTTCTAAAATTAATTTCGACATTAGTTACCACTGACCTTGATGTTGTCTCGCACGATCTTGTTTTCGAGTCAGCCAGTCGGTGAAGCGAGTAAGTGGAATGGTTAATGCGACAAAGAGTGCACCAGCAACGAGGTAGGGAGTGAAGTTAAAGGATTGCGCGGTTTCGATTCCGGCAGCTCGAATGGCATCGATTGCGCCTAGCACTGAAATCAACCCGGAGTCTTTTTGAAGAGATACGAGGTCATTAAGAAGTGGCGGGGTGACCTTTCGAATTGCTTGGGGAAGGATGACGAAGCGTTGGGTTTGAGACTGGGAAAGTCCAAGGGCTCGACCAGCCATTCGTTGAGCTGGGTTGACTGCTTCAATTCCAGCGCGAATTACTTCGGCCACATAAGCAGAATAAGTGAGAATCAGCGAGACGGTACCTAGTAATACGGCGGAATTGGGCAGCCAACTTAATTGCAAACCCGGAATTCCTAAGCCAACAAGGAGTAGAACAAGCAGTAACGGCAAACCTCGGAAAATGTCGGTATAGGTGGCCGCTAGCAATCGCAAGGGATAGAGCAATGGGTTACGCGAAGTACGAGTGATGGCGATCAGTAAACCGAAAATGAGAACAAAAATTTCAGCAAAAAACATCACTCGAAGATTGAGCCAAAGCCCAGAGAGAACTTGAGGCAGCGCTTTCCATGCATAATGGCCACTGAAGAATGAACTCTTTACTCGGTCGAATCCAGGAGCACCGGCAATGACTGCCACCAGAACGAGTCCAACGGCGATCGTGCTGGCAAGTGCAATCAGGCTGGAACGACGCGAGGCCCGACGACGAGCCGCCTCGCGTTGCAGTCGCAACGCAGATGGTTCATATGTCATCGAGCCTCCGCCATAAGAAATAACGGCTTAGGTTACTTCAGAACTGGAGCCCCCGCGGTCGTTGCCAACCACTTAGCAGCTATTGTTTTAAGGCTGCCATTTGCGCGAAGTGCATCAACGGCACCAGTGACACATGAGGTAAGCGTGCTGCCCTTGCTAAGAACCAATCCAAATTGCTCGGAGCCCGCCTTTGGTGCAAATTGGCCAACAATGAGTCCATTCTTAAGTTCAGCTGCAGTGATATAAAAGGCAGTTGGAAGATCGACTACGAGGCCGTCAATTTGCCCGTTCACGAGTGATTGCTTAGCGACATCGTTGTTATCGAAGACAGCTGGTGCAACTTTTGGTTTGATGGTTCCAGTGATAGTCGTATAAGAAGTGGTTCCCACTGCGGCACCAATTTTTGCATTCTTCAAATCGGCCAGCGTCTTGGCTTTTGCAATCTTTGAGGTTGAAGTGGTAATCAAAGCTTGAGCAACATCGTAATAACCACTGGAGAAATCGACAGCCTTCTTACGATCGGCAGTAATGGACACTTCATTGATATCAAAGTCAAAAGGCTTCTTACCAGGTTGAATAACCGTATTGAACGAGGCCTTTACCCAATTAACTTTCGCGGCTGGATACCCAAGTTGCTTTGCGACTGCGTAAGCAATCGCTGACTCGAATCCCTTGCCATTTGAAGGCTTATTGCTGTCAAACCATGGGCTATAGGCGGGGTCATCTGTACCTACCGTGATAACACCTGGCTTTAGCGTCGAGAGAGCGCCTGCCTTGCAGGATGAGGCGGCGGTTTTCAAATGCGCAGAAGCGGAATCCGTCATGGTGACCGCGCCAATCAGGGTGGCTAGTGATAAAGCGAGAACCAAACGTTTTTTCATGGAGATACCTTTCCTAGAGCGCGAAGCGCGCACTTAGTAACCGATGCGAACCTTAGCAAACTGGGGTTTTCCGTGTTATCCAATCACTTGCAATTACTGGTTTACTTGCGCAGTGCCTTCTTTTCGTAGATTGCTGGTCATGACGCTGGGTTTATTCGCCGCGTTGATTCCATCCAACGCCAGCGCCCACACAACACTGGCTTCGAGCACTCCCTCCAATAATTCGACGGTTGCCGTTTGGCCAGTTCAAGTGGAACTGACCTTTGCTGAACCACTTCAAACCTTAGGGAACGAGAAGATCAACTTTGTTACCGTTTCGAACTCGAATGGAGATCAGGTCAGCACTGGCGCAGCAATTGTCCAAGGGGATAAAGTCATTGAAAAATTACAACCCAATACCGTCCAAGGACTAGTTCTGGTTAATTATCGAGTGGCAGCACAAGACGGGCACGTTGTTGATGGCGAATTTACTTTTACCTATGGAAAAGGCTCGGGAGTTACCCCGAGCCCTATCGCGACCGCGACAGAAAACCATTCCCATTCATCCAATTCCCGTTTAGGGATCTATGCCGGTTCAACGACTTTAATTGTCATCGCTCTGCTCTTTGGATTATGGGCTTACCGAAGGTCTTAAATCAGAACTGCTTCATCGCTTTCCACTAAGGAATCCTTGCCAATATTGATGAAGAGGAATGCAACCAAAGCGGCTGCTAGCAAAAAGCCAGCGCCAAATTTGAATGCGGTGGTAAAGCCGTGCACGGATGCAAAAACTTGTACCTGCGCACCGAGTGAGGCATGACCTTTCGCATAAGCCGTGGCAGAACTAATCGCAATCGTGTTGAGAAGTGCTGCACCAAGTGAGCCACCGATTTGCTGGCTGGTGTTGATCATCGCACTTGCGACACCGGCATCATGCTTTCCGGAGTTATGCAAACCTGTACTGGCGCTAGGGATAAAGAAGAGCGCAAGACCCGAACTCATGATCAACATGGCAGGCAAGACGTCAGTTGTGTAGGAAGAGGTAGGAGTGATTCGGGAGAGGAGAAGCAATCCTGCCGAACCAGCGATAAGTCCAGTAACCATCAATGGTCGTGGCCCGACCTTAGGGAGAAGTTGTGATGCCACTCCAGCAAAGACGATAACTCCAGCAGAGAATGGCAGGAAGGCAAAACCAGAACGAAGTGAGGAATAGTGCAAGAAACTTTGTAGATAGATACTGAGGAAGAGGAACATCGCGAAGAGTCCAGTTCCAACGAGCAATGAGCCTAGATAGGAACCAGCGCGGTTGCGCTCTGCAAGAACTCGCAACGGAAGTAAAGGATTCTTTACGATGGTTTGAATCAAAATGAAAGCGGTGAGAAGAACCGCAGCAAGGATGAAGAAGTCATAAGTTCCAGCGCGGCCCCAACCCTTAATAGCAGCTTGGCTAAATCCGTAGACCAAGGAGACTAATCCGAGAGTTGCGGTGATCGCTCCTGGTACATCGTAAGAACGATTTCCTTCAGCTTTTGATTCATGAATAAAGGGAATGGCAAGCAAAACTGCGATAAGCGCGATAGGAACGTTGACACCCAAGCACCAACGCCAGCTGGCGTACTCAGTGAGCGTTCCACCGAGGATTAATCCAATGGCTGCGCCACCACCTGAAATTGCGCCGTAAACACCGAAGGCGCGGGCGCGTTCTTTAGGAATAGTAAAGGTGACGTTAATTAATGAGAGGGCGGCTGGTGCCAACAAAGCACCAAATGCTCCTTGCAGTGCGCGAGCGCCAAAGAGCAAGGCTTGGGTAGAGGCAATTCCACCGAGTGCTGAAGCACCAGCAAAACCGATAAGACCAATAATAAAAATCTTCTTCCGACCTACGAAGTCTGCGATTCGACCACCGAGTAGAAGAAGGCTTCCAAAGGCGAGGGAGTAAGCAGTCACGACCCATTGGCGATTGGCATTCGAGATATGAAGCGCTTTCTGAGCACTAGGTAGAGCGATATTGACTATGGATGCATCCAGAACAACCATTAATGATGCGATTGCAATAACGAGCAGTGCGCGCCAGCGGTTTGGATCTAGGCCATCTTCTACATGTGGTTTTGTCATGGTGCTACCCCTCAAAGGTTGGTACGGAAGTGATTCCAACTAGATATGTGTATCGAAGTTAGGTTAAGGAACGGTATCGTTCTCTATATGAGTAGGTTAACAAACCCTTCTAAGGAACGCAACCGTTCCTTAATGGCTGCCTGCCCCGTTCGCAGGCGAGGGGATGCCCTCGTGGAGGCAATTTTCTCCGCCACCATCGAGATCCTGGCAGAATCTGGTTACTCCGGTCTTTCGATGGAGGCCGTAGCCCTGCGCTCGCATACCGGAAAAGCGAGCCTTTATCGACGATGGAGCCACAAAGTCGATCTGGTGGTCGATGCATTGGAATACGAGATCGACCGTTGTGAAATTCCGTTGGATCTATCTGACCTTCGTTCCGGTTTAATCAACAAAATGAACTCCATGAGCATCGCTTTCTCGGGCAACCTCGGGCGGGCAACTGCTGGATGCCTCTCTGAATTTTCTCGGGAACCCAAGCTCCAAGAGGCTACTGAAGAGCGAATTATTAAGCCACGCCGCGAGCAGATGATGCAATCACTTCGTATGGCTGTGGAATCTGGTCAGATTAAGCCTGAGTCGGTAACCCCAATCTTGCCGACGTTAGCTCTCTCTTTTTCCATGCATTCGCTGACCTTCGAAGGTCGTCCGCCAAATCCCCAGGAAGTTGAACAATTCGTCGATACTGTCATGATGCCGCTGTTAGAGAGTAAAGAGGCCGTTTAAGTCGCTCTGCTTCGCACTAAAAATAATTCCTGAGAATTTGTAATGATTAGCAATCACTTTCCGCTTACACATTTATAGAACCAGCTGTGGGGTGTTGATGGGCGAACCACAGACCTACGGGTCACATCAGGCTCAGCCTGAGGAGGTGTTAAGTGCTGCCCTTATTCAGGCAAGAAAAGGTGACGAATCTGGATTCGCCCTGCTCTGGCGACATCACAATTCTCGGTTGACTAAGTTTGTTCAAAGTCGTACCTACGGAAGTTCGATTGATGCGGACGAAATAGTCTCCGAGACTTGGCTTAATGTGGCTAAGGACCTTCGAAAATTCGAGGGTGGACCCTCAGAGTTTTCCGCATGGCTTTACTCAATTTCCCGCAATCGGATTATCGATGCCGTAAGAGTGAGAGATCGCCAAGTACGACCAACTGAAGAGTTGGAAGAAGCCTTCTGGTTACCGAGCGCCCTGAATGTCGAAAGAGATTTCGATGCTTCTGAGGCGGTGAAGCGAATCATTCGAGCAATCAATGCGCTGCCGCCCGCACAGGCCGAAGTGATCGCGCTACGAATTGTCTCTGATCTTTCGGTTGAGGAGACGGCGAAAGTTGTTAAGAAGAGCGCTAACTCGGTTCGCGTTCTGGCACATAGGGGACTGATTGCGCTACGCGCTGAATTGGCAGGTGAGAAAGAGAATGAATAACGGGGACAAATTCGACGATTTTCAGGGCGATCCGCTTTTTTCCGAACTGCGTGAATTTGCGGCGCAACCGGTAGATGTAAATGACGACGCCATGAATCCGATACTGGAGAAATTTAGAACCTCTGCACCTCGCGCGCGTCGCAAGTTGGTAAAAGGAATCTCAATCCCGGTCTTAGTTATTGGCCTTGGTCTGCCTTCGTTGGCTTATGCCGGGGTTTTGCCTCACTCAATTACTCACCAGATTGAAAGTGCGGTGAGAAGCGTTCGCCACACAGTTGCCCGCCCTGTCGTGGCAATCGCGCATAATTTTAATTCAATCATTAATTCGAAAGGCGACACCGCATCACCAACTCCGTCACCGTCGCAATCGGCAACAAGTGCTCCAAGTGCAACTCCCACGACCTCATCGACTCCAAGCGCCACTCCGGTTGCCTCACCAGATGCGAGCTCACTTCCAACAGCTTTGCCTACCGTCAATTCGACTCATGAAGGCGATGATGGTTCTGAAAATAGAAGCCCAACTCCGATTACAAATCCGGCAACCAAGCCCGCAACCCCATTACCAATTCCACGTCCTTCGCGAAGTGAAGAGCCTTCGCATCACGAAGAGAGTGCAAATCCAAAATCGACTCCTACGCTTTCTGGCGGTAGCCGGCGACCAAGTGTGGCTCCAACACATGAAGGCAGCGACTCTGGCGAAGAATCGCACATCTCAAAATCACCGCTTCCATCGCTAAGCCCAACTGCTAAGCAAAGTGGTGAAAGTGATGAAGGTGCTTTTCCTTCACCCTCACCTAGTCCAACCTCAAGTACTAGAGGTGAATTTCATTCATCTACTCCAACGCCGAACCCGACCGCGCCTACTTTGGTTCGCCCTTCACTATCTCCAGGATCC
>CAIMZW010000110.1 GCA_903846075.1 uncultured Actinomycetes bacterium | reverse complement strand
CAAGTGTCACGAGAAAAACGACGGTATCTCGATCCGCCATTTCGACACGGATATTTTTAGCCATCAATCTTCGCTCGATATCAATCCCACTGCAGCCGAGTTGATTCGCACGTAGAACAACTTTGGATGGATCAAATCGGCTATCTGAGAAATTCTCCGAAGCTAAAAAAATCGGAAGCGAAAAATTCGACTGAACGCGATTTTTAAAATCCTGCACGTTCGCTAAAAGTTGTCCTAACAGTTCTTCGCCACGAATTTCCAGCAAAGCGCGGACACCATCGATGGAGGCCAAAGGCGCTCCGGCAGGGGAGGTGGTGTGAGTGGTTTCAAAACCTTGTTCGAGTCGATCGCGATCGAGATAAGTCGTTCGGGCAAGAAGTAGCGCCGAGGCGCTATACCCAGGAAGTGCTTTGTGGACACTGGTGATTAACGCATCGGCCCCCATTTGGAGAACGTGAGCTGGCAAATTCGGATGAAAACCAAAATGTCCACCCCAAGCTGCATCGACGATGACTGGAATGGAATTTTGATGAGCCAATTCGACGAGGGGGGAGATATCGGAGAGGGTTCCTAAATAACCCGGTTCGGTGAGCAGTAGCGCGACTGGTTTTTCGGCAAGAGCGCGTGCAAGTTCAGAAAGTGGAATTCCGATCGGAACTCCGGTGGCACTATCAATATCGGGAGAGAGCCAAATTGGTTCCAACCCGGCCAAAATGAGAGCGCTCAGCACCGAACGGTGAGCAGTGCGGCTAAGTGCAACCTTGTCACCTGGTTGGCCAAGAGCCAAAATGATTGCCTGATTGGCATGGGTAGATCCACCAGTAGAAAATCGCGCCCAATCCGCACCCCAGAGGCCCGCGGCTAATCCTTCGGCCTGGGCCAGAGTCTGGTTAGTTAATTTGATTTCATCGAGCCCGCCGTAAAGCGGGACGTCAACATCAACGACTCGACCAAGATCGGCATCAATCCGAGAAGTCGCCTGCTTATGGCCGGGAATGGTAAATGGCTGTCGATTTGACTCTAAGTAGCTGAGATAAGCGTCGAGAAGTGGCGCTTTCGCTCGGATCTGGCTCATGGGCTAATAATGACGTATAAAACGTTGGGCAAACCCTTTACCTTTACTTGAGGGTTGGGCTAGTATCACGCCTGCCTCAAGGTAACCTCTTGTTTTATTCGCGTTGAATGGAATTTGAGTTTGCTTCGCGGTGATTTTCATAGTCCTATACGTCCGTGGCTTCATCTTTAATTTATTGAGATTTTCTGAAAGACTTTCGGTCCATTCAGAACGTCCCCTACCTTGCTTATCTCGCACTTGAGTCCCCACAAAAGGTGCCTGAACTAAGCAACCTGAAAGGAATACCTTCCCCATGCGTAACTTCTCCACGCTCAAAAAGGCGCTTGCGCTTTCGGTCGTTGCCTTACTTTCGACACCTTATCTAGCGCACGCCGGCTCTGGCAGCGATACCTTTATTGGATCAGGCATCCGGTCCCACGGCGCACCGATCATTACTCAAAATCCATTCTCAAATGGCTCGGAAAATGGCCAAAAATCTGAAGGCTCTAACTCTTCGTCAAATTCTTCTTCTAAAGAGGGACTTTCCGCCGGAGCATTACCATCCGTCTCTAATGATGATTCCGCTGGTGAATCAGCCTGGCAGCACGCCCAAGGTGCAGCTCGAACAGGCGGTTCGGGTGGAACTGTGGCTAATCCGATTTCTTATCACACCGGTGGAGCCATCTACTCAGGAAATGTCGCGATCTACCCAGTCTGGGTCGGAACTTGGACTAGCGCTCGCCAATCACTCTGGAATGGCATTTTGAGCAATCT
>CAIMZW010000109.1 GCA_903846075.1 uncultured Actinomycetes bacterium | reverse complement strand
CCTCGATATGTTTTGAAGATCGAACCGAAGACCAACACCGTCGTAGTGGGCGATCATTCTGCGCTGTCGGTCTCGTCCATCGTTGGTGAAAAGCCAGTTTGGTGTGGGCCAGTTCCGGTAGCAAATACTGATCATCGCGGCTTTGCTCAAGTCCGTGCCCATGGGTCACCGCTAGCTTGCACGTATTCTCACAATGGTCTTGAAATTTCAGTTGCACTTGATGAACCGCTTTTTGGTCTGGCAACCGGTCAAGGTTTAGTTATCTACGATGGCGATCGGGTGGTTGGTTCGGCCACTGTTTCGCAGACTGCCTAAGTTTTGGAAAATTCATGAGCGAAGAAATCCGCCATCGAATCGTCGAATTATCGGAGGAGATCTCCGAACATCAATTTAAGTATTACGTTTTGGATGCACCGTCGATCAGTGACAATGAATTCGACATCAAGCTTCGCGAGCTCGCCGAACTTGAGAAGCAATACCCACAATACAAAGTTGATAATTCACCAACCGATTTAGTCGGTGGTGGATTTTCCACCGCGTTCCAGCAACACCCGCATCGCGAACGAATGATGAGCCTGGACAATGTATTTAGTACCGAAGAGTTGGATACCTGGTTCACTCGGGTTGAAAAAACTTCTTCATCGCCGACTTGGCTCTGCGAGGTAAAAGTAGATGGACTCGCAATCAACTTGCTATATGAAAAGGGCAAATTAACTCGCGCTCTTACCCGAGGGGACGGAACCACGGGTGAAGATGTCACATTAAATATCAAAACCATTTCAGCAATTCCGCACGAACTCAACGGCAGCGAGATTCCCGCCCTCATTGAAGTCCGCGGCGAAGTATTCTTCCCACTTGCCGCATTCAATGAATTCAATGATGCTTTAGAAGAAGAAGGAAAAGACCGGTTTGCCAATCCACGTAATGCTGCCGCGGGATCGTTGCGTCAGAAGGATCCGAAGGTCACGGCGTCCAGGCCATTGAGCATGGTGGTTCATGGTGTTGGAGCAAATGAGGGACAGCCATTCGAAACTCAAGAGGCCGCCTACCAACAAATGAAAAGCTGGGGTCTTCCAACAAGTGCTCGAGCGAAGGTAGTGAAAACTCGCCAAGAAGTCATCGAATTCATTAATTTCTATCAATCTCACCGCCATGATGTCGAACACGAAATCGATGGCGTCGTCATCAAGATTAACGAACTCTCGATTCAAGAAGAGTTGGGATTCACATCTCGCGCGCCGAAGTGGGCAATTGCCTATAAATACCCACCAGAAGAAGTCACGACAAAGTTGCTGGATATCAAGATCAGCATTGGTCGCACCGGGAGGGCAACGCCATTTGCGGTCATGGAACCAGTTCGAGTCGCGGGTTCAACCGTCTCCAACGCGACCTTGCACAACATAGAAGAGATCTCTCGCAAAGGCGTTCTCATCGGGGACACGGTGGTGATTCGCAAAGCCGGCGATGTGATTCCAGAAGTTCTGGGACCAGTTTTGCCTGCACGAACTGGGCTGGAAAAGCCATTCGTCATGCCGACGGAATGTCCTGAATGTGGCAGCGAATTGCGCGCCATGTCGGAAGGCGATGTCGATATTCGTTGCCCCAATTCCCAAAGTTGCCCAGCCCAACTTCGCGAACGTATTTATTACATTGGATCCAGGTCTGCTTTGGATATCGATGTTCTTGGGTATGAGGCTGCAAGTGCAATGCTTTCGGATGGATTAATAGTCGATGAGTCCGAATTGTTTTCTCTGACGCGCGATGATCTCATTCGTTCATCTTTCTTCACTAAGAAAGATGGAACCCTCGGCGCAAATGCCGAGAAATTTCTTGCGGCGTTAGAACGCGCAAAAACCAGACCGCTGTGGCGCTTCTTGGTGGCACTCTCGATACGTCATGTCGGCCCAACCGCAGCTCAAGAGTTAGCCAACCGATTTGGCTCAATGGCCGCGATTCGATCTGCCTCCTTCGAAGAGTTGGCCAGCATCGACGGCGTTGGGGAAGTTATCGCTGCCGCGGTGATCGAATGGTTCACAGTGGATTGGCATCGCAATATCGTCGATCGTTGGGAAGTTGCCGGTGCTGTTCTCGTCGCCGAAACCGTCGAAAATCTTGCCCCTCAAACTTTGGCAGGCCTCACCCTCGTCGTCACAGGTTCACTCGTTGATTTCACCCGAGACGGCGTTAACGAAGTCATCGCCGCACACGGCGGGAAGTCGGCATCCTCGGTCTCGAAGAAGACCAGTTACGTGGTGGTGGGGGATTCACCTGGTTCCAAGGCTCAAAAAGCCGAGGAATTAGGCGTTCCTATCTTGGACGAAGCGGGCTTCAAGCGTCTGCTGTCGGAGGGAAGCCAGTAAACCCGATAAAGTTCGGCTATGAATTCTTCCTATCTCGTTCTGGCAGAAGGTGCTACCCGCAAGCTCTCCGCGCCTCCCGTCTTCTTCGGAATCTTTGGCTTTGGCGTTCTCGCCTTGCTTTTGTATTTTGTACTTCGTCTAGACCGGGACTAAAACCATCTCAAAAAACGGCAGAAAAGTTGGTCTTTTAGGCGGAACTTTCGATCCCATTCACCTTGGGCACCTTCATATCTTGGAAGCCTTGGCTCCAAAATTCGATCAATTATTTGTGATTCCTTCTGGCAATCCATGGATGCGAACTCAGCCTCCATCGGCGTCATCAAATGATCGATTAGAGATGTGCGTTCTGGCTTTGGATGATCTCGACGAATCCTTGCAAGAGAAGATCAGTGTGGTGGATCTTGAAGTTCGCCGAAGTGGTCCGACATATGCGATCGAAACCATTCATCAACTTCGAGCCTTTTTCCCCCTCGATTCTTACACCTTGATTCTTGGAACCGATGCGGCGTCCAATTTCGATAAATGGCATCGATCGGCCGACCTTAAGCAGTTGGTCGACATCTTGGTGGTTCGTCGTCCGGGGGAGAGTAAATCAGCGTTCCCCGAAGTGAATATTTCCGCGTTAGATATCTCTGCTACTCAAGTTCGTGAACTCATCGAAAGCAAGCAAGACATTTCTCAATATCTCTCCCCATCTGTTTCTACCTACATTAAAGAACGAGGCTTATATGGCAGCAAATGATGCAGTTAAGAATTTGACCCGAACTGCTGCTTTGGCAATTTTGGAGAAATTGGGAACAGATATTGTTGCCATCGACATGACTGAGCAATTGGTCCTCTCTGAGGTTTTCCTCATCGCGACTGGTGCCAACGAGCGCCAAGTTGATGCGATTGCTGATGAGGTCTTTAAGAAGTTAGCGGAAATTGGTGAGAAGCCACTTCGTAAAGAAGGCACTGGACAATGGATTCTCTTGGATTACTCCGACCTAGTCGTTCATATTCAAAGCCAAGAATTGCGCAACTATTACATGTTGGATCGACTCTGGAATGACTGCCCACGAATCGAACTCAATTTACCTGTTCCAGAGACCGTTCTGTAATAAGGAGCTAGTTTTCTCAATGACTGAACCGACGAAACCTCGCCTTCTCCTTTGGCGCCATGGTCAGACTGATTGGAATATCGAAAACCGATTCCAAGGCCATTCAGACATTCCGTTAAACGAGGTGGGCAAATATCAGGCTGCTCACGCGGCCGAAGTTTTGCGTGGAATGAATCCAGCAAAAATTATCGTCAGCGACCTTCAACGAGCGCAGCAAACAGCGACCGCGCTCTCTGAACTAACCGGGCTTCCTCTAATCACAAGACCAGGCCTTCGGGAAACCAACGGTGGAAATTGGGAAGGCCGAACTGGGAAAGAAAATCGCGCCGCCGACAACGACCGTTTTATGGATTGGTTAGCAGGTGGCGATCATCCAGCCGGAGACACGGGCGAGCGTCGAACTGAAGTTGCCGATCGTGCCGTCGCCGTTATCGAAGCGGAAATGGTCGGTGTTGAAGGTTTGCTCGTGGTCGTCAGCCACGGCGGAACAATTCGTTCAGTTCTCGGGAAAATGTTGAATTTACCGACCGACCGATGGGGCGTCCTTGGCGGACTTTCCAACGCATCTTGGTCGATCTTGGAACACTATAAATATGGTGGCTGGTCCCTGATCGAACACAATGCCGGTTCCATCCCAGAACCTCTGTTTGGCAACGAGAGCGTCAAGTGAGGTAGGGTCTGACTCTCAAATGGGGCTGTGGCGCAGCTGGTAGCGCACCTGCATGGCATGCAGGGGGTCAGGGGTTCAAATCCCCTCAGCTCCACCAAAAGTTGTAATGAAAGAGGGTGGCGACAATGACCCAAAATCAGTTATCAATTCCACGGGGCTGGGGAATTGAAGATATTCCGGACCTTGCTGGCAAGAGATTCCTCATTACGGGTGGAACTAGTGGACTCGGACGGGCTACCGCGTTAGAGCTTGTTCGCCATGGTGCCGATGTCACGATTACCGCTCGTTCCAAGGCCAAGGGCGAAAAAGCGGTCGCTGAAATCGGTCGTTCATCTTTTCTTGAAATGGACCTCTCTGATTTGGCTAGCGTTCGCTCGGCAGCGGCTTCCATCAAAACCGATTTCGATGTTGTGATTTTGAATGCTGGTGTAATGGCTACACCGTTTGTAAAAACAGTTGATGGTTTTGAACTTCAGATGGGCACGAATTATCTAGGCCACTTTGCGTTCGCTGGATTAATAAAGGAACGAATCAAAGAACGACTGATCGTGGTCTCCAGCCAGGCACATCGCATGGGCAACTTTGGGTCTGGTTCCGAAGAAGATATTCGCAACTTGTGTTTGGGTATTGGAAGTTACTCGCCTTGGGGTTCCTACGG
>CAIMZW010000108.1 GCA_903846075.1 uncultured Actinomycetes bacterium | reverse complement strand
GCCGCTCAATTAGCCGACGATGGTGCGCTCTCGCAGGAAGATCTTGTAGAAAAATTGAAGAGCGCGTGGTCACTCATCGATGACAGTACTGGTTGGGTTAACGATCGTGAGTTTAGGAATGCCGCGACTAAATTAGCGAAATTTTATAAATGGCATAACGAAGTGGCCAGCGAACGCAAGCTTTTAGGTGCTGAAGTTGATTTCTCGGTCACTGTCGGAAGAGTAATTTTGCGTGGTAGTGTCGATCGAATCGAACTTACCGCCGAAGGAAAAATTTTTATTGCCGATTTAAAGACCGGGCAATCAGAGGTCACTAAGGCTGAAGTCGAAGACCATCGTCAATTAAGCGGGTATCAGCTGGCAGTCCTAGAAGGTGGCTTTGAACATATTAATCCAAGCCGCGACTCTGCTGGCGCGGAATTAGTCTATTTAGGAGGCACGACGCTATCTGCTTCAACACGTACTCAGTCCAGTGCCGATCTGGAAAAAGTGAAGAGTGAAGTTGTCGAAGCCGCGATTGCCCTGAGTGGTTCAACTTTCATTGCAACAATAAATAAGCGTTGTAGCAATTGCGGTGTGAAATCTAGTTGCCCGATTCAATCTCATGGCCGTTCGGTGGTTGAATGATGGAGAGTAAATAATGGCGGCGATGTATTCGGCTACCGAACTTTTCACAAAACTCATTGACTTTGAGGCGATTGAGCGTGCCAAGAATTCGCAGATAGGTAGTTCGAAGATTTTTCTTCCGACGGCCGAGCAAATCAAAATAATCGAATCAGATCCATTTACTCCCTCCGTAATCATCGCGGGCGCCGGTTCGGGAAAAACCGAAACAATTAGTGCCCGAGTTCTCTGGTTGGTTGCCAACGGTTTTGTTCGCCCTGATGAGATTCTTGGACTCACCTTTACTAGGAAAGCTGCAAGCGAACTTTCGTTGCGTATTAGGCGGCGCCTCAAACTCTTACATCAAGCAAATTTGATTCCTTCAGTTGATAAACATGTGCAACCCAATCTCACGGCTTCGGTCTCCACCTACCACTCTTATGCAGGCCGAGTGTTGAGCGAACACGCTATCCGGATGGGCATTGATGCCGATAGTGATCCCATCAGCGAGGCAACGGCCTGGCAAATCGCCAACTCCATAGTGAGTAATTTCGATAACCTTGAATATCCGATCGACCATTCGCTCGATTCCGTAATTTCTTCCGTGCAGAGATTGTCAGGTCAACTCGGAGAGCACGACAGAACTGTCGAGGAGCTTCGAAGTTATTTGCTGGAACGTCTAAGCGAATACCAAACGATTAATTCCGGCATGAATGATGTCGTCCGAAAAGCAATCGCCACTTTGACAGAGCGGTTATCAATTCTGCCCATGGTTTCTGCGCTGGATAATCACAATTACTCCAATGGCACACTCTCTTTCAATGATCAGATGAGTCTGGCGGCAAAACTTGTTGCCAAACATAATGAAATTGGCGAGCTTGAAAGATCACGTTTCAAAATTGTCCTCTTAGATGAATACCAAGACACTTCTTATAGCCAAGTTCGCTTCTTATCCGCCCTATTTGGTGGAGGACACCCCGTTACCGCAGTCGGAGATCCCAACCAAGCTATCTACGGATGGCGAAGCGCGAGTCCTGAGACGCTAGGAAATTTCCATAAGCAATTCCCTGTCTCAGGTGGGAAAGAAGTTGCAGCCCATAAATTATTGACGACTTGGCGCAATGATGAAGAGATACTCAATGTCGCCAATCGAATTGTTGATGAAATTGGCGCACGCCAAGAGAAAAATTATTCAGTTGATCGCTTACATCTTCGACCGGGGGCCGGGAAAGGTTCGTTACAAACCGCCCTTTTGGAGACCATGACGGAGGAGGCAAAATATATTGCCGACGAGTTTTATAAATTGTGGCACGATCCAGAACGGCTGAAAATAACCAAAGAATCGGATCGCTCGACATTTGCCGTTCTTGCCCGAACTCGCAGCCAATTTGAAAGTATTGAGGAGGCGCTCCGAGATCGGCGCTTGCCTGTCGAAATAGTTGGTCTTGCTGGTTTGGTTCATCTTCCAGAGATCGCAGACATAATCGCCTTGCTCAGAGTCGCGATTTTCCCGGATGCCGGTAGTTCTATGATGCGTCTTCTATCAGGTCCGCATCTTGCCCTGGGGGCAAAAGACTTAGCAGCTCTTGGAACATTCGCTTCTTCGCTGGGCCGAGAAGCAGGAAAAAATCGAACCAACAAAGTTGAGGAAGTCCTACTTACCTC
>CAIMZW010000107.1 GCA_903846075.1 uncultured Actinomycetes bacterium | reverse complement strand
TGGGCTTTCCCCTTCGGCGAGCGCCTGATTCTTTACCTTCGCCATGGTGTGCATCGTGTGAACGAGGGGAATGCCGGTTCGTTCACTGACCATCCAACCCAATTGACCGCTAAGCCAATAGTGGGAGTGAATGACGTCGTAATAATCGGCGGGAAATTTTGACTGGAAATGCATCATGCTGGATGAGAGCGCGCAAAGTTGAGATGGTAGATCCTCTTTTGAGATCCCTTCGTATGGTCCAGCCTCTAGATGGCGAACGGTAACTCCGGGAGCGATAACAACCGATTCAGCTAGGTCGGATTTTGAAGATCGGGTAAAGATATCTACCTCAACGCCAGCAGCCGCCATCTTCATGGCGCTCTCCACGACATAAATATTCATGCCACCGGCATCGCCAATACCTGCTTGCTCCAACGGAGAGGTATGGACCATCAAGGTCGCAATCCGGGCAGTCATGCCCGAAAGTCTAGACCCGTCAGTTCAACGGCGCTAAAGCAGGGCCTCAATGCTCCCGACTACGGCGCCACCACCGTAAATCTTGATACTTTCATCAGGGGTTTGGACCCCCCACTGTGCGAGCGCTGCTTGGACGATCGGACCAAATGCTCGGCCAGAACCATCTGAAATTTTGAAGACCAAGGTTCGACCGTCTTCGAGCGTGAGAACCTCGACAGCCTCGGCCCCTTCTTTCATAAAGAGCCCTGGGATTACCCGCATCAGTCGAGTCGTCAATCGGCCTTCGCCAGCAACCAAATCAGGATTGGCGCGACAAGACTTCACAATCTCTTGGTGGAGTGGATCGCTGGAGATAGTTAAATTTCGAAAGGCGCGAGCCAAGCCCAATGTGGAGATGGCAAATAGCGGTGCGCCACAGCCATCGGCAGTTGTTCGAGAGACTTTTTCGCCTGCCATCTCTTCGAGCTCTGTCCGAATGGCAATTTGCAACGGATGCTCGGGGGAAAGGTAACTTTCCAGATCCCAACCATTGACGGCACAGGTCGCCAGCATTCCGGCATGTTTGCCACTGCAATTTTGGGTGATGCTTTCTGGTTCTCTCTCACCCCAGGCAAGCCGATCCTTTTCACCCAGCGGCTTATCTTTAATATTTCGAAGGTAACTCTCATCCAAACCTGCATCCGAAAGAATCGATCGAACGACCTCTAAATGCCTCTGCGATCCAGAGTGGCTGGCGCAGACGAGCGCCCACTGTTCACTCGACAATCGCAACCCACTTCTCGCCATTCCGGAAGCCTGTATCGCTTTAACGCTAGACCTTGGATAGATGGGCAAGTCGATCGAACCCTTTGCAAGAAAAATCGATCCATCGGCGTTGAGCATGACCAAGTGACCCGAATGCAGGGACTCAACCAGACCATTACGAGAAATCTCTGCCAATACTTCACCTTGCAGAGAATTAAGCATGTGTCTCCTTAGTTTGACGTTCGAGGCTGGACCAAATGTGTGATTGCAAAGTCTGACCTTGCGCTGCCATATCGTAAGCAAAGAAAAGTTCGCCTTCAACAAGACCGTAGAGACGGCTGCCAGCGGTCACGATTTTCGCAGTTGGCGAAGAATAACCTTGATCCATCGCCAATTGGATTTTGGGTCCTTGAACAACGCCGATCCAACCTTCCGAAATGCCAGTGTTGTGGCTGAGAAGTACTTCGAGGACGCCATTTTCTTTTGGACGCCAGTAGCCAACCTCAGATGCCGCAGGACGAATAATTTCGCCCTTCTCATCGATGATCCAAGAACGCGAAAAGTAATTTAAAAATGGGCGGCCGTCGTGATTAAAACTGACCTCTTGAGCAAACTCAAAAGGTTCAATCCCCGGGTACTCCCCGCGTCCTTTACCGCGCCACGTTCCGACTAACCATGCCAATGGATAGAGATCAGGATGTAACCCTTCGGGAATTTCAAAAACCATTATTCTGCCTTTCGAGCTCGTGCCTGTTTCCAGGTTTTTATCGCCCCTCGAAGGCCCCAACCAATGAGAAAAAGCCCGAGGGTGAACGTCGCAACGATTAAAAGAATCGAAGTCAACGTCTCCATGGAGGCAAGCGTATCGGGCTAAAGTAACCCCGATGGCAATGAAACTTGTAGTTAAAGTGATCGCAGGCGCTGACGAACCAGAGCGTGTGGCTCAAGCATTTAGCGTCGCTGCCACAGCAGCAATCAGCGGTGTGGACGTTTCGCTCTGGTTGACCAGTGAGGCCACACTCTTCGCGCTTGCCGGAAATTGTGAGAACTTTGTTTTAGAACATTCACCACCCTTGAATGAATTAAGAGACACAATCCTTGCGCAAGGAAAAATCACGGTCTGCACTCAATGTGCGGTTCGTCGAGGAATTGGTCAAGAAGATTTAATCGCCGGAATCACGATCGCCGGTTCTGCTTCCTTTGTTTCAGAAATCATGGAAGAGAATGTTCAGGCACTGGTGTATTAGTTCCGGTGTTTGAGAAAACTAAAGTCGCTTCACGATGACCATGATGACGACACCTGCAAGCAGTACGAAAAATAATTGAACGATTCCCATATTTACTCCGCGGGAACCAAAACCTCTTGGGTGGCTGGAACCCCTTCACTAATCAAAGTTGCATCAATCGGAACATTTCTTTTGATTACTGCCAATGCGATTGGTCCCAATTCATAATGGCGAGCCACCGTTCCAATAAAACCAATCTCTTTGCCG
>CAIMZW010000106.1 GCA_903846075.1 uncultured Actinomycetes bacterium | reverse complement strand
CTTATCTATGGCTAGTTGGCAATGCTCCAGTTTCGTTAACTGCTACGTATGCATATGTAAATCCGGTAATCGCAGTTTTTCTCGGCGCGACATTTCTCCACGAAAAGGTAAGCCTCACAGAAGCCATCGGCGGCGCCATCGTTATTTTAGGGGTGGTATTAGTCGTTAGCGCGGAAAGTAGAAATAAGAGTCGAAAGGGTTAAATAAATTCATCTAAACATCATCTTGCCTTCAAGCAATCGTAAGTTCGGCATGTTCTGATGTTCTTAAAGAATTGAGGGGTAAGACGTGTCAAAGAAAGTAGTCATAGTTGGTGGCGGAATTATTGGCACGATGCATGCAGTATTGGCGTTGCAAGAGGGTTACTCCGTTGTTCAATGTGAGCGAGATTTAACTCCGCTTTCCGCATCGATGCGAAACTTCGGACTAATTTGGGTAAGTGGTAGAGAAGTTGGGACTGAACTGGAGTTAGCACTTCGTGCCCGAGAAATCTGGGGAGAGGTTGGGGCCAAAGTTCCAGCAACTGGATTTCGAGCAAATGGATCGCTCACGATTGCGCGAAATGCCGCAGAGATGCAAGTACTGGAAGAAGCTAATTCGTTACCGGATGCTAAATCCCGAGGATTCTCACTTTTAACTCGTGCTGAAACGCACGCTCTCGAACCAGTTCTCGCAGGGGATTTCATCGGAGCGCTGAGATGCACCCAAGATGCTGCGGCAGAACCGCAATTTCTCTTGAGCGCACTTCGTGATTTTTTGAAGTCCAATGAAAATTATCAGTGGGTGCCAAATTTTGAGGCAATGGATTTCACTCACAATGAATCTGGCAATCACGTAACTGACGTTAAAGGAACGACTCTTTCTGGAGATTTGGTGGTTTTCTGCCCAGGCGCATTCCATAAAGGTTTTCTTTCGACTTTTTTCGTTGATGCTCCCGTCCGTCGGGTTCGCCTTCAAATGGCGGCCACTGTTCCACTTCCCGAGAAAATTGGCCACTCACTGGCGGACGGCGATTCACTTCGTTATTACCCCGCTTTTAAGGATTTGTCACTCAGCGCTCTTCCCCCGCAACCGCAGGTCGCTGCGGAAAACTATATGCAACTACTTCTCGTACAGCGCCTAGATGGAACGCTTACCATCGGTGACACTCATGAATATGTCGAGCCATTTGGTTATGAAATTACCGAAGCACCTTACGAGCATCTATCCAGTGTGATATCAGCAATTTTTGGAACATCAGCTCCGGCCATTGCGCGTCGGTGGGACGGAATTTATAGCCAATCAACTGGTTCGGAACTCTACTTCAGAAAGACAATCGCACCAGGAGCGGTTGTTATTACTGGTGGCGGGGGACGTGGCAACACGATTTCACCTGCGATCGCAGAGGAGACGATGATTCAATGGCGCTAACAAAGTTGGTAATTTTCGATGTCGCTGGCACTACAGCAAAGGATGATGGCTTAGTCGTTAAAGCTTTTCAAAACGCTATCAAAAGTCTTGGTGTACTGCCAGATTCTGATGAATTTGCGTCTATGACTAAATATGTCAATGAGACGATGGGGCAACGCAAAATTGATGTTTTCACCCATCTGTTTGCTGGAGACGACGTTAAGGCCGAACAGGCGCACGACCGATTTGTATCGGAATATTTGGAATTAGTTGCCAACGGAGAGTTGGAAGAATTTGAAGGTATCTCCAATTTCTTCCGTACCCTCCGTTCAAAAAACGTAGGTGTTGCGATAACAACTGGATTTCCCAGAGAAATTCTTGACTTAATTCTTGAAAAATTGGGTTGGATTGATCTTGTAGATGTATCAGTTGCGGCGAGCGAAGTTGAACAAGGTCGCCCGGCTCCGGACATGATTCTCAAAAGTATTGAGCTTTTTACACGTGAAACTGGATCCGATATATCACCGGATGAAGTCATTGTCGTAGGGGATACCGAGTCGGATATGGAGAGCGGTGTTCGAGCTGCGACTTCCACGGTTGTAGGTGTGACCTCAGGTTCTAGGACTCGCGAGAGCCTTGAAGCAGCTGGGGCAACTCACGTTTTTGCCTTTGCTACGAAAGTAATCGGCCTGATTGCCTAAATCAAAGCCAAAAATTTACTTTCTGATAACCAAAAAACATCCTAATATCCCCTTACTGGAAAACTCTGACCTATTGGCTAGCACCACATCTCTTCAAGGAGGATTTATGCGTAAGCATTTTGCATTAGGAGCGGTTGCAGCAATGGTTGTTGCAATCCTTCCAGTAGCAGTCTCGTCTGCCTCATTCGGTGCCGTTAAGGCATCAGACGCAACGAGCGTTAAAGATTTTGGCGGCATGGCCGGCCTAGTAACTGCTTGTAAAAAAGAAGGAAAGCTAAACGTCATTACCCTTCCACGTGACTGGGCTAACTATGGCGAAGCAATGGATCTTTTCTCCAAGGCTTTTGGCATAAAGATTTTTGATGACAATCCAGATGGATCATCTGCCTACGAAGTTCAGACCATCAAGACTGCCCCAGCTTCCAAGCAACCAGATGTTGTCGACGTTGGTGTTTCAGTTCTCGATGATGCAGTCGGTAACGATCTATTCGCCGAATATCGCGTAGCTACATGGAACGCAATTCCAAACAATTGGAAAGATACTTTGAATGCAAAGTACTACGGCGATTATGCCGGTCAGATTGCGATTATGTACGACACTTCAATCCCACTAGCTCCAAAGTCCATCAAGGATCTCTTGAAGCCAGAATTCAAGGGATTGGTTGCAATCTCCGGAGATCCAACCCAGGCGCAACAAGCCCTGATGAGCGTTTTCGCCGCATCAGTTGCTAACGGTGGATCTGTCAGCAACATCCAACCTGGCATTGATTTCTTCAAGCAACTTAAGGCAAACGGAAACTTTGTTCCCGTCAACGGAAACACTGCAAACTTTGCTGCTGGTGCATACAAGGTAGTTCTTAACTGGAACTTCAATGGTCCAGGAACTGTCGCTGCTGCAAAGCAACTTGGCAAGGACGTTAAGTTCATCATTCCTTCTGATGCAGTCCTACAAGGAACCCCTTACATGCAAGCAATCAACAAGACCGCTCCACACCCTGCTTGTGCTCGTTTGTGGGAAGAGTTCATGTACTCCCAGAACAAGGGAAAGATCACTTCTCAACTAACATCAAAAGATCTCAAACTTCCTGGTGACAAGTTGTTCGCCTCCATCCTCGGTGGACAGAACATCTTCATCACCGGTGGTGCAACTCCAATCGAGTTCCCAGCAATGGTTGCGAAGAAGTTGAACGTCAATCCTCCAGCATCTATCACTTCCTATGCAGGAAAGTTGGCTGCGGTAACTCCTAGCCAAGATGCTCAAGCTGCCGCAAAGAAGATCCTCGTAGCAGCTTGGCCAAATCTCTAAATAGGTAGGCTCACGCCTCCTTTTAGTGGAAATATATGAGTAGTCTGAAAGAATCCACCACTCGCAAGAGTGGTGGATTCTCAGCCTTGTTAAAGACCCTGCCATTGGCGCCTTTTTCTTTTGTCTTCCTCTTTTTCTTTTGCTGGCCGATTTTCCAAATCGTCAAGAACTCACTTGACCAAGGTAAGGGTCACTATGGATTGAGTGCATATCGCTTGATGTTTACCAAGCCTTATATGCACGCCTTTGCAACTTCGCTGCAATTGTCATTTTTCTCGGCGCTAACTGCTGGATTGATCGGTGCCGTTGTCGCTTTCTATGTTCATCGAAGTAGCGCGGGATTGAAATCAACTATTGCCATGCTCTCTGGGGTGCTTGCAAATTCAGGTGGCGTTCCACTCGCCTTTATGTTCATTGCAGCATTTGGTGCGCAGGGCGGAATAGTTACTCTGCTCAAGAAGATGGGCTTTGATATATACGGAGCCGGATTTACTTTGTATAGCCTTGGCGGCTTAATTTTGGTTTATAGCTTTTTCCAAATTCCTCTAATGGTTTTGGTGTTCACTCCCGCACTAGAAGGCATGCGCAACGAATGGCGCGAGGCTAATAACTCACTTGGCGGCTCAAATTTTCAGTTTATTCGTTGGGTTTTGATTCCCGTTCTCTTTCCCGCATTTCTCGCATCCGTCTTATTGCTCTTCGCGAGTGCATTTTCGGCCTTTGCAACAGCTCGGGCGCTTACCGGGGGAAGTGTGGGATTAGTTCCTCTGGTTATCGGTTCGCTAATCGATGGAAATGTGATCACCGATCAGGCAAACCTTGGTGATGCTCTGGCGGTCGGCATGGTCGTTGTATCCGGTGTCGTAATGCTCTTTTATGGCTTCTCACTTCGATGGGCTCGGGGCCGATGAAAAACAAAATACTCTCCATTTCACGCTACCTTATTCTGGCGGCGGGCCTGATTTTTTTCGTATTCCCCGTTGCCTCTGCCGTTGAATTCAGTCTTAGATCGTACGGAAATAAAGGTCACACCTTTGCTAACTATTCTTGGATTTTTCAGCAGGATGACTTTTTCACCAATATCACCATCTCGCTGAAATTGGCGGCGCTCTCAGCAATCATCACACTTTTGACTGTTGTTCCTGCCGTGACTTTTCTCCACCTTGATGGTCAACGTTTCAAACGAATCTTTGAATTTCTTGCAATTTTGCCGCTAGTAGTTCCAGTGGTCTCACTTGCAATCGGCGCCCAAAAGGCAATGCCTTCTTTCATACAAAATTCGCAATATGAATTGGCTTTCTTCTATGTGGTAATCGCAATTCCGTACACATTTCAATCGCTCAATGTCGGACTTAGTTCGATCCCCTTGAAAACCCTGGTTGAGGCCTCGCGAAGTCTGGGCGCAAGTTTTGGAAGGACCGTTATCTCGGTAATTGTTCCGGCTATGCGAAGCGCCATAAATGCCGCGATTTTCCTTGCCGTCACCCTCTCTTTCGGAGAATTTACCTTGACCTCCTTGCTTCATTGGGAGACTTTCCCAGTCTGGATTACTCGAGTTTCGCAAGGCAACGTCCTTGGTTCGATCGCACTGTCCATGTTCTCACTTCTGGGGGCCTGGACGCTTCTTATTTTGGTTCAGACCGCACAAAACGTACGAAAAAAGAGATCTTTAAAATCGCAAATTGAAGAGAATGAAGAGGCCTTGGTATGAGCCCAAAGAATTCAGAGATAAAGGTAAGCTTGCGAAATCTGAGTCGCCATTATGGAAATGTTGCTGCCTTGCACGACTTTTCGTTGGAAATGACAACAGGTGAAATGGTTTCCCTCCTTGGTCCTTCTGGATGTGGCAAAACAACTGTTCTTCGAATTCTCGGTGGCTTAGATCCTCAACATGGCGGAAGAATCTTCGTCGATGGCGAAGACATCACAGGCTCTACCTCAGATAAGCGGAATATGGGTATGGTTTTTCAGGCTTACTCACTCTTCCCAAATATGACGGTTGCTGAGAATGTTGAATATGGTCTGCGAGTTCGCAAAATTAGTCCAGAGGTTCGACGCAAGAAGAGTATGGAATTGTTGGAAATGGTGCATCTAAGCCATCGACCAAATGCCTATCCCAATCAATTGAGTGGTGGCCAACAACAAAGAGTCGCGCTTGCTCGAGCCTTGGCGATTGCCCCGAAAGTACTTCTTTTAGATGAACCATTATCAGCGTTGGATGCACAAGTTAGAGTTCAAATTCGTGAAGAAATCAGGCGCATTCAGTTAGAAACTGAAACCACAACCTTATTTGTTACCCACGATCAGGAGGAGGCGATGTCCGTCTCGGATCGGGTAGGTGTTATGAATGCTGGCGAACTCGAACAAATCGACTCTCCGGCCGCCCTGTATAACAAGCCAAAAACCGCATTTGTTGCCTCTTTTGTCGGCGTCACGAACAAAATTCCTGGTGAAATAGATGGCAAAGGTCGAGTGCGAGTCTTAAATCAAAAAATTGATCTTTCGAAAAATTCAAGAAGTGCGCAAGAGGGCGAGAAAGTGCTTGCTCTTGTTAGACCTGAGAATCTAGAAATCTCCAGTGAATTTGATACCGATGCCCAACCTGGTCTGGTCATTACTAAATCTTTCCTCGGTCCGCTGACAAAATTAGGTGTTGATTTGGGAACGGAGAACTTGGTCTACATCAACATGACCAGCCAGGAGGCTCGCAAGATCGATGTGGGAAATCGAGTATCGGTAAAAATTACTTCCGAGGAGCTCATGGTCGCGAATGTCTAGAAGAGACACGAGAGATTCTAGGATTGCAAAGGTCGAATCGAATGCACCAGGTTGGTCGAATTTAAAATATTCGACTGGCGAAGAAATTTCTGGAGTAGCACCAAGTGAGAACGCCACCTCCGTATTAAGCCTGATTCATATTTCAGACCTTCACGTTTGCGATGCACAGTCTCCAGCTCGGGTGGAATTTATGGATCGCTTCGCAGATCCTCATCATCCATATGCTGAACTCGTCAAATATGTGGGCACCTATCGCGCTCAAGAAATTTTGACGACTCAGACACTTGATGCAATGGCTGCGACGATAAATGAAATTACCACGGGAGTGGTTACCGATCGACCCATTGATGCTGTGGTTATTACTGGTGATGTGACTGACAATGCGCAAAACAATGAACTTCGTTGGTACCGGACCATTCTCGATGGCGGCTTAGTCACCCCCGATAGCGGAAGCCTAGACAGTTGGGATGGTGTTGCCAGCCAAGATTCCCAAAATTATGATCGTTCGTATTGGAATCCAGAAGGCACACCGGCCGGCTGCGAAGAAGATTTTCCACGGTCACTTTATGGTCTGCCCACTATTCCAGGTTTGCTGAGTGCAGTTCGTGCACCATTTACTGCAGAAGGACTTCGCCATCAGTGGCTTGCCACTCATGGTAATCATGATGCGCTCTTGCAAGGTACGGTGGCCGCGGATGAATACGTGAAAGATTTTGCTGTTGGTAGTCAAAGGCTCGTGGGGTTAATTCCTGATGCAGACTTAGAAAATATGTTTGGCAATTTTCAAATGGTGGGTCCGACCAGTTATCCGGATCCCTCACTAGGCGAGTATCGAGAGACTTTCGCAGATGATCGTCGGCGGATTAACGAACCTGGTGATTGGGCTCAATTTCATACCGAATGTGGCCATGACCATGGGTTAACTGCCGAAAACGTCCAGCAAAAAACGAAATATTGGTCGAAAGATATTGGCCAAGTTCGAATTATTTCGATGGATACGGTCAATTGCCACGGGGGCTGGCAAGGCTCGCTGGACCAGACTCAATTTATCTGGCTTCAAACAATTTTAGAGGACCCCAATCCAAAATACTTTGTCTTGCTTTCACATCATCCTGCTTCGAGTCTCTTCAATGATTATGCACCCGAAGGTTCTGAAAGACGCGTATTGGAGAAGGAAGTAACCGATTTACTCCTTGCTGAACCACGAGTGATTCTCTGGCTGGCCGGGCACAATCACCAGCACGAAATTCAAAAAATCTCCAACAAATATGGAGACAATTTTTGGCACATTCAAACTGCATCAAATATTGATTGGCCACAGCAAGGTCGAAGAGTTGAAATTCTTGAGGATGGCGGGAAGGTAGTCATTGCTACGACGGTCTTTGATCACAACAGCCCAATTTCACTTGAGGAAGCAACTGCTGATTTGGGGCTAAATTCAAATTTAGCCGGCTTGTCTAGATTGCTAGCAGGAAACGACTGGCAGCGAAGAGCAGGCGAATACGCAGTCGAACTTATGGACGGTCGACTCGAGGATAGAAATCGTTTTCTCTGGTTGGACTGATCGAGCGAACTTGTTGAGATCGTTTACAAAGGCGTCACCTGTGCTAATACTTAGGCATGGCACACGATTTTGATGTCGTCATCGTTGGATCTGGCTTTGGCGGTTCGGTAGCGGCGCTTCGCCTTACCGAGAAAAATTATTCAGTCGCTGTATTAGAAGCAGGGCGAAGATTTAACGACCAAGATTTCCCTAAAACCTCTTGGCGAATCAACCGATTTCTTTATTTTCCCCGATTGGGACTTAAAGGAATTCAACGTATTCATGCTCTTCCAGATGTACTGATCTTGGCAGGAGCTGGAGTGGGTGGTGGATCGTTGGTTTACGCCAACACACTTTATGTACCGCCAAAGAGTTACTTCGATGATCCGCAATGGAATTCCATCACAGATTGGGAATCAGAACTCCTACCTTGGTATGACCAGGCTTCTCGGGTATTAGGAGTTATTGAGAATCCGTTTTTCTCACCTTCAGATACCGCCATGAAAGAGGTGGCAGATGAGATGGGAGTCGGTGACACATTTCGAATGGCTCCGGTCGGAATTCATTTTGGTGCTGGCTCTTCGGTAGTTTCGGAAGATCCTTACTTTGGCGGAGTCGGTCCTGCGCGATCGGGATGTCAGCAATGCGGTGCCTGCATGACAGGCTGTCGATTTAATGCGAAAAATACTCTTCCGAAGAATTACCTTGGTCTGGCAGAAAAAGCTGGTGCGCAAGTCTTTCCCGAGCACACCGTTTTTAAAGTGGAGCAAAGAGAAAATGGAAGTTGGAAAGTTTTCACGAGGAAAAGTTCTGCCTGGCTAGGCGGGTACAAAGTTTTTACTGCGAAAGACGTTGTGATCGCCGCGGGCACGTACAACACCCAAAAACTCTTACATCGAATGAGGGATGATTTCGTCTTGCCAAAACTTTCAGAACAGCTTGGAAAATTATCACGAACTAATAGTGAAGCTTTAGTTGGCGCAATGATGCCCAACACTTCGATTGATTACAGCGAGGGTTCGGCAATCACCTCCTCCTTTTTCCCGAACGAACATACCCATGTTGAACCTGTTCGTTATGGCAAGGGCAGTAATTTGATGGGTGGACTTCAAACTCTGATGACAGACGGGTACACCTCTAAAGTTCGAAGGCGCCAGTTGTTTCGTGAAGTTCTCAAACACCCTAATCATTTTCTTCGGATTTTGGATGTTCGAAAGTGGAGTCAACGTACGGTTATCGCACTCATCATGCAGAACGTCGATTCATCTGTTTCGGTATCCGGCAAGCGTGGAATTTTCGGTTGGCGCCTCACATCGAAGAACGATATTTCTAAACCCAATGCAACATATATTCCTGAGGCCAACGAAGTCGCACGAAGAATTGCCGCCAAGCACGGCGGCATTGCTGGTGGTCATATCGGTGACTTAATTAGCGCACCCTTTACTGCACATTTTGTTGGTGGGTGCGTTATCGGTGATTCGGCCGAGACAGGTGTCATCGATCCCTATCATCGAGTATGGAATTACCCTTCCCTGCATATCGTTGATGGTTCGAGTCTCACTGCGAATTTAGGAGTAAATCCATCATTAACTATTACGGCACAGGCCGAAAGAGCTTTTTCGATGTGGCCAAATAAAGGCGAGTCGGATCCGAGACCCGAACAGGGTTCAAGGTATGAAAGAGTCTCAGAAATCGCTCCGGTAAATCCAGTTGTACCTAGTGGATCTATTGGGGAGTTGCGTCTTCCTCAGAGTTAATCCGCTTTCGACGATTAGGGTCTTTAGTAACTGGATATTCTGGCTGTCGGTAAAAATCCTTGATAATCGCCTGAGCAATTTCACTTTTTTCTTTGATCACGTAATGCGAAGTTCCTGGGACGATGGCAAGTCGACCATCCTGCAAAGATTCATAAAGTTCGACGGTGTGAAAGTTCGTAAACGGTTCATCATCTCCAGTGAGGACAAGAACTGGGCAGTTGATTTTTCCCAAATCGTCTTTAGTCATCGTTGGCTCACTACGCCAAACCTCAAAAGCTCGTCGGACGATCTCATCTTGAATATGAGATGGATCGGGGGAGCGCTCGGCAAATTCGGCTCGGTCCTTTTCACCGATCATTATCTCAATCGGTCCATCGTTGAACGGCAAACCACAGTCAAAATGAAAATTGGTTCCAATAGCGACAACCGACTTCACTAAATCTGGCCTCGCAATTGCCACCATTAACGAAATAATTCCGCCGTCACTCCAGCCGATTAAATGGGCTGGTCCACCGACGACATCTTCTAGGAATGTGATCGCTTCATCGCGTTGGAAATTAAAATGATAGAAACCATCTCGTACTCCAGTTCGACCATGAGCAGTTCGGTCATATGCATAAACATGGTGATCTGATTCAACGGCAGGAAGAACGGCAAAATCCCAATCTTCAGTTGCGCTCAGTCCACCGTGCAAAAGAAGCACAGGTTCCCCGTTATTTGCCCATTCTTCAAACCACGTCTTGTGACCACGCAAGTCCACATAACTCATTGAGAATCCAAGATGTGTCTGTTCCCTCGATCGAACGTTAGGTAATTCCAAAACCAGTCAGCGATGGTTCCAATTCGATTGCGACCACCCATCAAATAAAAGAGATGGAGGAAGAGCCAAGCGCTCCAGGCAATAAATCCAGAAAATTTAATTTTCTTTACTTGAACAACGGCCTTGTTTCGTCCAATGGTTGCCATCGATCCTTTGTCTTTATAGACGAATTTAAGCGGAGTGGACCCTTTCTCAAATCGGAGGATTTGATCTGCGACGAAACGTCCTTGTTGCATCGCGACGGGGGCAATCATGGGAAGGAATTTTCCATCTTCGCCTTTAGCACCAGAAATGTCTCCAACTGCCCAGATGTGTGGGTAATGGCGAACTTGCAGAGTCTCATCAACGTCGACTCGATTGCTAACTTTTGGAATGTTGAGGTAATCCATATCTGGTGAACCTTTAACTCCGGCGGCCCAAATCGTTATCTCAGAGGCAATGACTTCGCCGTTTCCGAGGTGGATTTTTCGTGACTCAACCTCTTTGACTGAGGTGTTGCATAAAACAGTGACCCCAAGACTTTCTAACTCCTCTTTGGTTTTTTGAGAAAGTGAATCATCAAACATTGGGAGTAAGCGAGGACCAGCTTCTATGAGTGTGATATCAATATGTTTTGCGGCATGGGCTTGATCATTTTTTAGTGGCCCGCGAACAAGTTCGGCGAGAGCTCCGGCTAATTCGACGCCAGTTGGTCCGCCGCCAACGAGAACTATGTGTAAACGAGTCTCATCTTCGAATCGACAGAGGTCCTCAAAACGACGCATCACCTCCGCCCGAATTTCAAGCGCTTCGGAAATTGTTTTCATTCCGAGAGCATGTTCTGCGACTCCAGGAATTCCGAAGTCCGCAGTTACCGAGCCCATTGCAACAATCAGGTGATCAAAATCAAGGACTTCGCTGCTGTCGAGTTTTACTGTTTTGTTTTTATGGTCAACCGAAATCGGTGAACCCATTCGAAATTTTCCGTTTGTTTCCCGAAGCGCGCCACGAATGGGATATGCCACGTGATCTGCTGCAAGTCCCGCGGTGGAAACCTGGTAAAGAAGTGGCAGGAACGTCTGATAGTTGTGTCTATCAACGACGGTGACAATCGCTCGTTTACCCAGCGCTTTTGCGGCAGCCAGTCCACCAAAACCACCGCCAAGAATCACTACGCGAGGTTTCACTGAAACGTTCTCCTAATTACTACTCAACTATCGCCGGCAACAATAGAAGTCTACTGTTATTCCTATGCATGATGCCTCGCCAATAAAGCGTCGAATACTTGTGACGGGCGCTTCTGGTTACGTCGGCGGGAGATTAGTACGCCAATTGTTAACAGAAGATTTCCAAGTTCGCGTTTTCGTTCGAGACGCATCGAAAATATCTGGTCAACCTTGGTTTCCGCAGGTAGATGTTTCGACCGGAAATGCCAATGATTTTGATTCGGTAGTTTTGGCGCTTCATGGGGTTCACACCGCTTTTTATTTACTGCATTCAATCAATCTGGGATCGAATTTCAATGAACTTGAAGCCACCATGGCAAAGAATTTCGCAAGTGCCGCAGAAGCTGCAGGTGTTTCGCAGATTGTTTACTTAGGTGGAATTGCAAATGACAAACAGATCAGCAAACACCTTGAATCGCGAATGCAAACCGGAACTTCTTTGGCTTCCGGAAAAGTTCCCGTCCTCGAACTTCGTGCTGGAATAATAATTGGTTCAGGTTCTGCATCTTTTGAAATGTTGCGCCATTTAACGCATCGATTACCGATTATGACCACACCAAAATGGGTTTCTAATCTCACTCAGCCGATCGCCATTCGAGATGTGCTTTGGTATTTATCAAAGGCTGCTGCACTAAAAGAACCAGTCAGCGGTATTTTCGATATCGGTGGACCAGAAGTTTTAAGTTATGAAAAAATGATGCAAACTTTTGCAAAGTTGTCTGGGCTGCGTAGGCGAATAATTATTAAGGTTCCGGTTCTCTCACCGAGGTTGTCCAGTCTCTGGATTGGTCTGGTCACGCCAGTTCCGACAAAGTTGGCCCGTCCACTTGTCGGTTCACTTATTAGCGAAGTCGTTGCAGATCCTAAGAAAAGTATTGCGGCTCTCATTCCACCTCCCGCCGAAGGCTTAATAAATTTGTCGACCGCCATTCAACTTGCCTTGTCTAGAACGAACGAAAACAAAGTCGAAACCCGATGGTCTGATGCAACAGCTCCCACAGCACCGTGGCAGAAGGCGCAAGGCGATCCCTCCTGGTCTGGCGAAACAATTTATCGAGATTTTCGAGAAGCGATCGTTGAGATCCCACAAACTTTTATCTGGAGCGCTATCGAAGAGATTGGTGGCGACACCGGTTGGTACGGTTCAGATTTCTTATGGTGGGGAAGAGGGTTATTGGATCGGATGTTTGGTGGCGTTGGTCTGCGTCGCGGTAGGCGCGATCCAATTCATTTACGCGTAGGAGATAGTTTAGATTTTTGGCGGGTAGAAGCAGTCCAACCTCCAACGCGACTTCGCCTCTACGCCGAAATGGTTTTGCCGGGTAAAGCTTGGTTGGAATTTCGTCTTGAACCAGCCGAATTGGAAGGAAGACCTGCAATACGAGTCGTGCAGGAAGCCACTTTTTCACCTCGAGGTCTTGGCGGCACTCTCTATTGGAATGCGATTCTTCCTTTGCACGCCATTGTCTTTCCGACGATGCTTCGAAATTTGATTAAGAACGCGAAGAGCCGTTCGCAAGCTATCTCATAACTGGCACAATCACCTCGTGCATGAATTCACCGAAGAAGTCGAGTCAATCGCCCAGGAGATAATGGATTACAGCCTTTATCGGCTAAAAAGTGATCCGCCGTTAGATGGACCTAAAAGCCCGGAAGAGCTATTTGCGCTCGCAGGAAACACCATCACTGCTGAAGGTCTCGGTGGACATGCGGCACTTGAACTCTTTCAAGAGGTTCTTGCTAAAGCGTGTATTTCAACGGACCATCCACGGTATTTGGCCTTCATTCCTTCTGCGCCAAGTGAATATGCCAACCTTTTTGATTTAGTTGTTGGTGCAACTGCTCTATACGGCGGATCGTGGTTGGAAGGTGCTGGAGCAGTTTTTGCCGAGAACCAAGCTTTGAGATGGATATCTGACCTTGCCGGACTGCCACAAAGTGCTGGTGGAGTATTTGTTCAAGGTGG
>CAIMZW010000105.1 GCA_903846075.1 uncultured Actinomycetes bacterium | reverse complement strand
TGAAATGATTCTCGACGGAATTTTGATGCGGGGGCGAATTGATGCCGTCTATCAAGAGGGAAGGAAATTTGAAATAGTTGACTGGAAAACAGGGCGAGAAAAGTCGGGCGAAGATTTGAGTGCAGCGGCTATTCAATTGGCTATGTATCGCCTTGCCTATTCCAAGTTATACGAGATTGACCTCTCCGATATCAGCGTAGCATTTCATTACGTCGGAAGTAACAAGACCGTTCATCCAGCGGATTTGCTGAATGAGGATGAGTTGAAGTCGATTCTCGCAGGGATTCACAAGGATTAACGCAGGTAGTTAACTCGTTGGATTAACCCAAAAATTTATGACTACTCAAACTCCACTGTAATTGGTAAGTGATCACTAATTCGCAAATTTATCGGAGCGAGTTCTGCAGTAGAAGCCTTTGAGTCACCGAGTGAGAGTATGTAATCGAATTGAATTTTTGGTCCCCATGATGGATAAGTATTTTGATTTATTTCGGATTTCCACCGCGAGACCTTTGTCGGGATGTTGAAAGGAAGATTTAAATCACCAATCAGGATTGGCTTACCCGGCAATCGATTTAACCATCGCTGGATTTTCCGGAGTTGGTAGATGTTGACGAACGGAACGAAGGAGAGATGGGTTACTGCCACGGTATACCCATTGCTCAGGCAGGCTGCCAGCACTGTTCGAGGTTCATCCTTTACGTAAATTAATCTGACTCCTTTCTCGGAAGGAAAGGCGAGGGGAAGCCCAATCGGTGAGCGTCCTAGCTCTAAGCGATGCCAAGAGAGGACCGGAATCCTCGAGATTAATCCGATTCCGTAGGAAGGTGGGCGGAGAGATTCCGATGATGTGCTTGAGCCTTTGTCATCGGCGGCAAAATATCCGGATTCGGTTTCTGTCAATTTTTCTTCTGAAGTTAATTTTCGCCAATTCTCGCCGGGGGTTCCCATTACGGTTCGTGCATACCCCCAACTAGCTGCGCCCATTCCTTGGGCTATCGATTGAATTTGCGAATGGCCGCCAGATCGAGGTTGAGCTTCATCCACTTCCTGTAATCCCACGACGTCACTGGTCAGTCGAGTAGAAATAGTGGCGAGAAGTTCACTTTGAGTTGGCGCCAAGCCATCTTTCCCTCCAGAATCCAGCGAATCAGGAATGAGTTGGCCATGCAAGAGATTCCACGATGTTACCTTCACAATGACAGGCTAGTAGGGTCGGCATGTGATGTCAGAAGATAAAAATTTCAGCACTGCCAGACTTCAACTGCCGTTGGCTCGTTCGGCCATTGATCGTGCAGGCCACTTGCGGACCGATTCAGCAAAAATGGCGGAATTGTGGTCGGTGGCCCGCATCCTCCACTTTTCCTCAGGGAAATTCCGAACCCACGAATCAGCCTTGGAATTCCTGGGCACAGAACAAGTAGATGGCTTGGTCGCATCCGGTGCATTTGATTTTGGGGACCGTTTCTTCTTGGGTTTGGATGGATCCCAACCTTATTTTGCCTGGTGTGGCGATAGCCCAGATATCGAACAATTTCCAAACTATCTGACTTTGCGAGAGCTCGGAGCGATGCTTTCCGATTTAGAGAACGGTCTGGCGGTCCACGCCCAGGCTCTGGCCAATTGGCATCACAAACACCAACGGTGTCCTCAATGCGGTGGGCAGACGGTCTCGGCCTCCGGTGGTTCAGTTCGAAAATGCCTCGTCGATGAAACCGAGCACTATCCGCGAAACGATCCAGCCATCATTGTTTTGATTAAAGACGATCAGGACCGAATTCTCTTGGGAAGACAAAAGGTATGGCCAGAGAATCGATTCTCCACATTTGCAGGTTTCGTGGAGCCGGGAGAGTCCTTCGAACAATGTGTTATCCGTGAAGTTCAAGAAGAGGCTGGCGTTCTGGCTTCGGATATTCATTACCTCGGTTCTCAACCATGGCCATTTCCAGCTTCACTCATGATCGCATTTCAGGCAATAACTGATAATCCCGAGGATGCCAGACCCGATGGTGAAGAGATTGAAGAGATTCGTTGGTATAGCAGAGATGGAATGCGAGAAGCCATTGATCAAAATCAATTGCTGCTGCCACCAACAATTAGTGTCGCAAGAAAAATGATCGAAGCTTGGTACGGCCCCGATCACATTCGTGACCTCAAGGGCGGGCAGGCGTGGCGTTAGAAGAAATCCTGTCTGGTCTTGATGAGGAACAGCGTGAAGCTGTAACGACCATCAAAGGCCCCCTTTGTGTCATCGCAGGAGCGGGGACTGGAAAGACAAGGGTCATTACCCACCGAATCGCCTATGCAATCGAATCGGGAGTGACTGATGCGACAAAAACGCTCTCATTGACCTTTACTGCTCGAGCTGCGGGAGAGATGCGGGCGCGGCTACGTGGCTTAGGAATTCCCAACGCTGCGGCTCGAACTTTTCACTCAGCAGCTCTCAAGCAATTAATGTATTTCTGGCCTTATTCATTTGGCGGAAGTTTTCCTTCGTTACTCACATCCAAATCAGGATTTATCAGTGAAGCCCTCAGTCGTAGCGACGTCACCTTGCCACCTCAGAGCGGCATACTGCGAGATATCGCAAGTGAAATTGAATGGGCAAAAGTCTTAGAAATTCCAGCGGACGAATACGTTCAGGCGGCTCTAGAAAATGGACGCTCCGTGAGATTGCCAAGTAACAAATCCGATCGAGGGATTCTTGAGGATGTTGCCAAGGTTTACGATGCGTATGAAACTTTAAAACAGCAAGAACGAACAATCGATTTTGAAGATGTCTTGCTCTTGACCGTTGGGATGCTAGAAGAAGATCGAGATGTTCGAGATCGGATTAGGGATCAGTATCGCTTTTTTACTGTAGATGAATATCAAGATGTATCTCCTTTGCAACAGCGCTTACTTAATTTATGGCTTGGCAATCGCGAGGAAATATGTGTCGTAGGCGATGCCGCCCAGACGATTTATTCATTCGCGGGTGCTTCTTCATCATTCCTTTTAAGTTTTCACAAGCGTTTTCCGCAGGCAAAAGTAGTGCGATTGACACGAGGTTATCGATCCACGCCTGAAATTATTAATTCTGCAAATACTGTTTTGCGCCAAGGCAATTTACATGAAATAAGTGGGATGGAATTAAGTTCAGTTCGAAGCCATGGCGCCAAACCTATTTTTCGAAGATTCGATTCGGCTTCGGATGAAGTTCGTGAAGTGGTATTAAAAATTCAAGAATTAAAAGCGCTGGGTAACTCAGTTCAAGTTCGAGGAAATGATCCTCAGGCGAATAACACCCGAGGCAGTGATCCTCTAGATAATGAATCAGTAGAAATTGCAATATTGGCGAGAACAAATGCCCAACTAGTGGCCTTTGAACAGGCTTTGATTGCTGCGAAAATTGATGCTCAGATCAGAAGTGCTGAAAGATTCTTCGAACGAGTTGATGTTCGTGATGCGATGCGGGTTATTCGAAGTGCTTCGGTATTGCCTTCCGAAGATGGTGATTGGTATCAAGATTTAGTTTCAGTCCTCAAGCCATTTGGCGAAACGGATTATGTGGCTGCTTTTTTGCGCTTGGCACGTCAATTAAAAAGTGAAGGTGCCTCCTCAATGCGCACTCTTCTGCGTGAGCTCGAAGACCGGGCTGATCAAAATAATCCACCCACTTTGCCCGGTGTTTTACTGACGACTCTTCACGGAGCCAAAGGATTGGAATGGGATCACGTCTTCATTGTTGGAATAAATGAAGGTTTGTTACCGATGGGTAATGACATTAATGAGGAGCGCCGCCTCTTCTATGTAGGGCTCACACGCGCGAAATCGGTCGTTCATCTATCTTCATCAGGTGTCCCAAGTCCATTTTTGTCAGCATTTGCTGACTAAATCACGGCAAACTGCGTGGGGATCGGCAATTAATCT
>CAIMZW010000104.1 GCA_903846075.1 uncultured Actinomycetes bacterium | reverse complement strand
TTGTGTGGCTTCTCTGCGGCAACGCGAAGTGTTCCTTCGGTGCCAGGCAGACCCTTAGCCTTTTGCCAATCTCCAGTTACTTTGAAGATTGCCTCTACTGCCTCGGTTGGTTGGGCGCCAACGCCAAGCCAATACTGAGCGCGCTCAGAATTAACCTCGATGACGGAAGGCTCTGCAACTGGGGCATAACGACCGATCTCTTCAATCGCACGGCCATTACGGGCGGTACGAGAGTCGGCAACAACAATTCGGTAATGCGGGGTGCGAATTTTTCCAAGACGCATCAACTTAATTTTTACAGCCACGAAGGCGTTCTCCTTGAGTTAGTCGGATGAAAATTTCCATTCGGCAGTGGGAGCGCCGACTAGAAAAATTATCCAGGTTGGTCAGTTTTGCGAATGGGGTAGAGGGCCCAAATACGCAGGTGCCAATCTTGCCACCTTGCCAGCACAATCCCAAATCATTTTCTGGGACCACACTGTCAGGTAGAGCTCGGATCAGCCCTCTTCTAGCCCTCTTCTAGCCCTCTTCTAGCCCTCTTCTAACGCCCTTTTTGCCGGATTTCCAGATTTTGACTTCTTTTTTGGCGGTTGAACGCCGCGATTTGGCGCGCTGGGCAGTCCGGGGGCGCCCATTCCGCCTGCCATAGCCGCCATTGGGCTGCCTTTGGTGCGCATTTGGCGCATCATTTTCTGTGCCTGAGTGAAGCGATCGACAAGATTATTGATTTCCGAGACAGATCGGCCACTACCTACGGCGATCCGAGCCCGGCGGCTGCCGTTGAGAACTTTGGGATTTGCCCGCTCAAGTGGTGTCATGGACTGGACAATCGCTTGAGTTCGAACCAATTCGCGTTCGTCGAAATTTTCTAGTTGTTTTTTCATTGCTCCGGAATTAGCCCCAGGTAAGAGTCCCAACAACTTAGTCATTGAGCCCATCTTCTTCATCGCTTCCAGTTGCTGCAAGAAATCATTGAGAGTGAAATCCTCCCCGGCTGCGAATTTCGACTCCAAGGCCGCAGAGGCTGTTGGATCAAAAGCACGTTTTGCTTGTTCGGCCAGAGTTTGAACGTCTCCAAGTCCGAGGATTCGAGAAGCCATTCGATCTGGGTAGAAGAGATCGAAATCGGTTACCTTCTCCCCCGTTGCAGCAAAAATGATGGGGCGGCCAGTCAATTGCGCGATGGAGAGCGCTGCACCACCTCGGGCATCGCCATCTAATTTGGTGAGAACAACACCATCAAAACCCACGCCATCAAGGAAAGCTTTTGCAGTTCGAACTGCATCTTGACCAATCATTGCGTCGACGACAAAGAGAGTTTCCGAAGGATTTACTGCCTCTTTGATCCGGCGGGCTTGACCCATAAGTTCTTCGTCGACACCGAGTCGACCTGCGGTATCAACGATGACCATGTTGTGCAATTTATCGTTGGCAAATTTAATTCCAGCTTTAGCAACCGCGACCGGATCTCCAACCCCGTTTCCTGGCTCAGGCGCGAAGACGGGAATGCCAACTGATTCCCCAACAACTTGTAATTGCGTCACAGCATTTGGACGTTGCAAATCTGATGCAACGAGTAACGGTGTATTACCTTGATCCTTTAAATATTTCGCGAGTTTTCCCGCCAACGAAGTTTTACCGGCACCTTGCAAACCAACTAAGAGAATCACGGTCGGTGGATTTTTTGAAAAACGAATTCTGCGGGCACTACCACCAAGAATCGCCACTAATTCTTCGTGGACGATGTCGAATACTTGTTGCGAAGGATTTATGCCTTTATTGATCTCCGGCAAAACTTCAAGAGCTCGCTCTTGAATACGTGCGACAAAATTCTCCGTAACTTCCAGGGCCACGTCAGAATCCAGTAAAGCGAGTCGGATTTCGGCTGCGACTTCGGCTAGATCTGACTCTTTGAGTCGACCTTTTTTACGAAGGGCAGAAAAGGCGCCTGAGAATTTCGCCGAGAGGGAATCAAACATGGGCGCAATCTTACTTAGTTAGTGCGTGAGAAGGATATTTTCAATCTGATTGGCCAACAGAACGGCACGTTC
>CAIMZW010000103.1 GCA_903846075.1 uncultured Actinomycetes bacterium | reverse complement strand
CAGTGAATGCAATCTTTGCGATGCGAGGAGATGACGCAAGCGGCTTACCTGCTTCGACGCCAAATCCATTAACGATGTTGACTACACCAGCTGGGAGAAGATCGGCGATGATCTCCATGAGGAACATAATCGAAGCCGGAGTCTGTTCTGCTGGTTTCAAGACAACACAGTTACCAGCCGCAAGAGCTGGAGCCAATTTCCAGACCGCCATCAATATGGGGAAGTTCCAAGGAATGATCTGACCGACTACACCGAGTGGCTCGTGGAAGTGATAAGCGACAGTGTCTTCATCGAGTTCACCAAGTGAGCCTTCTTGTGCACGTATTGCACCTGCAAAGTAGCGGAAGTGATCAATTGCCAAAGGAATATCTGCATTAATGGTTTCACGAATTGGTTTTCCGTTATCCCAAGTTTCAGCAACTGAAATGGCTTCTAAGTTTGCCTCCATGCGATCTGCAATTTTGTTCAGAATAATTGCGCGAGCCGTTGCTGAAGTCTTTCCCCAAGCAGGTGCTGCTGTATGTGCAGCATCAAGCGCCTTATCGATATCCGCTGCGTTTCCCCGAGCTACTTCGCAAAATACTTTGCCGGTCACAGGCGTAACATTCTCAAAATATTGACCAGACTGCGGTTTTACGTATTCGCCATTAATCCAGTGGTCGTAACGAGCTTTAAAAGTTGCCTTACTACCTGGTTGTCCCGGTGCAACATAATCAGTCATTCTTGTCTCCTTTTTACCTTGGCGACGATGCCGCAGGATGAAACCAAAGTAGTCCTACCTAAGTCCTGGCATAAGAGTTGCCTCGCAAATAAATTCAATTTTGAGCACTAATGAGGGCTACCACTCGCGATAAGTTGGGAACTTAAATGCTGGGAAGTTTATGAGCCTGAGACCCTCGAATGGCCCTGCACATTCTCACACACTGAAAAGAAGAGTCGCCCTATAAGCCGGATCCTGTCCCTCGCTTTCGCGAATGGATCACCATCCATCTAGTTCTGCGATTGCTCGCAGAATCAAGCAACCTACCTGATGACTCGAACGAGCAGCTCTCAAACGCCATCTTTTTGGTCTTGCTCCAAGTGGGGTTTACCTAGCCATCTATGTCACCATAAATGCTGGTGGTCTCTTACACCACCGTTTCACCCTTACCTCATCTTGCGATGTGGCGGTCTATTTTCTGTGGCACTGATCCCGCGGGTTTCCCCGGGTGGGCGTTACCCACCACCTTGCTCTACGGAGTCCGGACTTTCCTCGGTACTTACGTAACGCGGTGATCCAGGCGACTCTTCCTTGAGGTAAAGGGTACCCTGCGCCACGATGTTGATTTTGTTGCCACCGAGCGAGAAGAAAGTCCAACCTAGGGTTGGACCTATCTTCGAACTGGATGAACTCTGCTTCTCCAAGGAACTTGGAAAAGTACGAAGGAGCTTGCTGCGAAATCAAAAAGAAGTCACAAAACTCCCCACAGATATTGCAGTCAACGTATACAGCGGAGTCCTGTATCAAGCGTTTCAGTGGGAGACTCTAGAAAGTAAATCTCAGGAGTTAGGTAATAGTTGCGTATTAATCTCATCGGCTCTCTTCGGCTTGCTTAGCCCCAACGACTTGATTCCCGCTTACAAACTCAAAATTCAGCCATCACTCTGGAAAATCCCGATTGCGAAGGCGCTCAAGAGTTATGAATCCGAACTGATCATTGATTGCCGATCCTCATCCTATGCAGCGACTTGGTCGCCGCCAAGAGAGAACACGATTCTG
>CAIMZW010000102.1 GCA_903846075.1 uncultured Actinomycetes bacterium | reverse complement strand
CTATAACTCAATACGACCTCAAATGGTGTTGCAGGGAAGAACGCCGTTAGAGGAGTTCCATCGCTTAACTTCTTGCCACAACATCGAAGCAATCGTTAGTGTTATCTAACCCAAAGTGTCTAGTAAATTTCGCGCAGGTCCTTATCTACTCACTAAGCGATGAGTACATTGAGTCTCGTAATTTTAAAAATTTGAATTCCAAGGACCATGAGTTGCTCACGCAATCACCTAATGCAGAGTATCTAGAAACTCTTCTTGGATACTGTTTGAAACTGTTAATTCTAGACGCGGTTGATCTTCCCGAGTTGAGGGTTCTCAATCTCAAATTACTAGCAGAGCGCGATGGTGCGATAGCAGAGCGCGATGGTGCGATAGCAGAGCGCGATGGTGCGATAGCAGAGCGCGATGGTGCGATAGCAGAGCGAAATTCCATTATTTCTTCCAGAATATGGCGAGCCACTTCTTTCTACCGAAACGTACGGAATCCGGTGAGGGAGCCTTAAATAATGGCGTGCTAAGCGCTAGCATCTGCACACTTAATGTCCAAGCGAGTATTCAGATGACGCGAACCCAGTTAAGATTTTAAAATAAGGGGCAAATGGCCTTCCGAGAGTCGAGTAGCCAAAGTAGGCGCTGCACTGTCCTTTGGCGACATCAATAATTCCATCGATGGCCATTCAATTGCCAATTCAGCGTCCAATGGATTTATCTCAAACTCTTCCTTGGTCGAATATGGCGAAGTCAACAGATAAGCAATGACCGAATCATCCCGAAGAGAGACAAAACCATGTCCGAGACCCTCAGAAATCAAGATTACGTCGCCGCTGGTGCTAAGCAACTCAACCCCCACCCACTTTTTAAAGGTTGGTGAATCAGGCCGAATATCTACCACTACATCCCAAACGGCCCCGCTCGCACATGTAACCCACTTTGCTTGTCCATCTGGCGCAAGACTGTAATGAATTCCACGCACAACACCGCGCTTGGATTTGGAAAGATTTGCTTGCGCTACCGAAAAATCCACTCCAGTCGCATTTTTAATATCCAGTAGCTTGAACCACTCACGGAAACTTCCGCGATCGTCTGCCCATACAGGCGATGAAGCAAGCCATGCTCCCTCGATCCCAAGAGGTGTCAGTTCCATATTAATCAGTCCTCGTCTCATCTTGAACCATCTTAATTATTCCAGGCATTTCTCCAGCTAGTGCAAGTTGCCATTCCCGCATTACTTCAACGGGATATCCGCTTTCGACTGCGCTTTTCCAGGCACCATGCCCTAGTACGGAATACGCAGGACGCTTAGCAGGACGCACAAATTCAGCGGAACTCACAGGAACTACGCGGCTAGTTGATTCTCCAGTTAATTCAAAAATCTTTTGTGCGAAATCAAACCAAGACGCATTTCCAGAGTTAGTTCCGTGATAAATTCCAAAAGGTAGCTCCGCAAGAATCGTGTTCACAATCTGAGCTGCTAAATCTGATGCAGAGGTGGGCTGACCAACTTGATCATTCACGACCCTGACCTCACCATCCCCCATGAAGGCTAATCTTGTCATTGTTTTAGCAAAGTTCTTACCCCATTGGCTGTAGAGCCATGCAGTTCGGAAAATATATGACTTTTCTGGATACTCTGATAAAACTTCAACTTCCCCGACAGCCTTCGTTATCCCGTAAACAGAAACAGGTCCACGAGTGTCGTACTCCTCCCAAGGTACTTCTGAAATTCCAGAAAAAACATAATCAGTTGAAACATGAGCAAATATGGCGCCAACCAATTTTGCCGCGACCGCAATATTTTTTGGCCCAATAGCATTTACTGCATGAGCAGACTCGGGATTTGATTCCGCACCATCAACATCTGTCCAAGCTGCAGCATTGATAATTACTAATGGGGATAAAGCGCCGATTAACTCAGAACATCGCGCGCTAGAGGTTATGTCTAGTTCCTTGGATCCCCAGGCCATAAATGGGATTTCCTTATCATTCAATACTGAAATAAGAGATTTACCTAATTGCCCATTTGCCCCAAGGATTAACCAAGCCACTTTTATTTAAGCCCAGAACGCATCTTTAATGGTTCCCACCAGCCACGATTATTTCGATACCACTCAATCGTTTCACCGAGACCATCTTCAAATTTCACTTTAGGTTCATACCCAAGAACTTTGTTAATCTTTGTCCAGTCGACACTGTAACGAAGATCATGACCTTTACGATCTTCGACGTACTCGATGGAACTTGAATCTGCACCCATTGCACTCAAAATCAAATCTGTGATTTCCAGATTAGTGAGTTCCCGGCCACCACCAATGTTATATACCTCCCCTGCACTTCCATTCATCAAGACCTCATATATACCCCTGCAGTGGTCGTCGACATGCAACCAGTCGCGAACATTCTTTCCATTGCCATAAACCGGAACCTTTTTGCCCTCAAGTAAATTTGTAATAAATAGAGGTATCAACTTCTCTGGAAAGTGGTAGGGCCCATAATTGTTGCTACAACGCGTAACGACTACATCCATGCCGTGCGTCCGGTTGTAAGCTCGAGCCAAAAGCTCCCCGCCCGCCTTTGAGGCAGAATAAGGCGAGTTGGGCAAAAGGGGATTATTCTCATCCCAAGAGCCCGATTCAATGGATCCGTAAACCTCATCAGTAGAAACTTGAAGGAATCGTTTACTCTTACCAGTCGCCTTGACCGCATCTAACAAGACTTGGACACCCGCCACGTTGGTTTCCACAAAATCGGCTGCGCTCAGAATTGAGCGGTCAACATGCGATTCCGCAGCAAAATTCACTACGGCGTCCACAGAATCTACCAGTTCGCCAACAAGGACCGGGTCGCAAATGTCTCCATGAATAAATTCATAATTTTCCTGATTTACGACCTGTTCTAAATTCTTTAACTCACCGGCATAGGTCAATTTGTCTAAGACAACTACCGAACTGATACTTGTTAAAGTTTCATCAAAAATCCGACGGACAAAGTTAGAGCCGATAAATCCCGCTCCACCGGTCACCATGATTCGCATTATTTTGAATCTCCAACCTTCCTCGCTGAACCTTGCCAGTATAACGATACAAATTGTATAGTGGGTAAATGAAAGGCATCGTGTTGGCAGGTGGAACTGGCTCACGCCTTTGGCCTATGACAAGGGTTAGTTCCAAGCAATTGCTACCAATTTACGACAAACCGATGATTTACTACCCCATTTCCACTCTTCTACTGGCTAACGTCAGGGAAATCTTAATCATATGCACGCCGCAAGACCTTCGAAGCTTTCAAGAATTGCTGGGTGACGGCTCCGAATTAGGAATTTCTCTTGAATACGTCACACAATCATCTCCTGATGGGCTTGCTCAAGCATACATACTTGGTGAGAAATTCTTAAATGGTGAATCTTCACTGATGGTGTTGGGCGACAATATTTTCTATGGTGCATCGGTCGGTCGCGAGCTAACTAATAATATTCCAAAATCTGGCGGACATATTTTTACTTATATCGTTGATGAGCCTTCAAGATACGGAATTTTAGAGGTGGATTCTTCGGGTCGACCTATTGGAATAGAAGAAAAACCTGTTGAACCCAGTTCCAATCTCGCCGTGACAGGTTTATATTTTTTCGATGAACGAGCTTCAGAATTTGCCAAGCAAGCTAAGCCTAGTTCTCGCGGTGAGCTTGAAATCACTTCGGTAATTAGTAAGTATCTACTCCTAGGGGAATTAACTTATACGAGCCTAGGTCGTGGAACAGCATGGCTAGACACCGGTACGCCAGATTCACTACTGGAAGCTGCTACATATATAGCAATCATCGAAAAACGAACTGGATTGAAAATTGCCTGCTTGGAAGAAATCGCTTTTTCAAGCGGCTGGATGGATGAAAGTATGTTACGACGGCGCATAACAAAACTTGGGCATGGAGCTTATGCTCGGTATTTAGAATCTCTACTTTAATAATTAGATGCAAGAGAAACCTCAGATAGATGTCTGTCTTGCAACCTATAATGGTGAATTCTATTTGCCTCAATTATTAAACTCTTTGGCGGCACAAAGGGGTGTAGAAATCAATCTCCTCGCCAGTGATGACGGTTCTTCTGATGAAACAGTAGCAATCTTGAAGGCTAACGCTCATCTATTTAAAT
>CAIMZW010000101.1 GCA_903846075.1 uncultured Actinomycetes bacterium | reverse complement strand
ATGTCATCGACCGCCGGTCACACTGTTTATGAAAATGGTGGCAGTTACACCTCGGCAAAATTTGCCGAAACCTCTTTGGCCCAAACTCTTCGCCTCGAATTAAATGGACAACCAATTCGGGTAACGGAAATTGCGCCCGGTATGGTCAAAACTGAAGAATTTGCAAAGGTGAGATTGGGGGGAGATGTCGAACGCGCCGCGAAGATTTATGAAGGCGTGGCAGAACCTTTAGTGGCTGAAGATATCGCCGAATCAATTCGATGGTGCGTGACTCTTCCTCATCACGTAAATATCGATTCGCTAACTATCCGACCGTTGGCTCAAGCAGCAGCCCACAAGGTACATCGAGTGAAGCCTTAACTATCCAATCAGTTCGGCGTCGTATGCAACAGCCTCGTCGTGAATGCAATTCAGGTTATCTTGCATTGACGCGCAAGAATCACACAGCAAAATTAAATGGTGGCAACTTTTCTTGGCGCAGTTGCGAAATTGATTTGTCGGGGCAGAACACTTTTCACATTCCCCGATAACTTTTGCCTTATCGGAAAAGTCGAAAGCCATACGACCATCAAAAGTGTAAAGAGATCCTTGCCAAAGACCTTCATCCCCGATTTGTTTTCCGTATCGGACGATCCCGCCTTTGATTTGGTAGACCTCTTTAAACCCGCGATTTATCATGACCGATGAGAGAACTTCGCAACGAATTCCGCCAGTGCAATATGTGACCACAGGTTTTTCTTTTAAGTGGTCGTATTTCCCACTCTCAATTTCACGAACGAAATCTCTTGAAGTTGTTACATCTGGAACGACAGCATCTTTGAACTTACCAATTTTCGCTTCGTAAGCATTTCGGCCATCGAAGAAGACGACTTCATCGCCTCTCTCAGCGACTAGAGCATCAACCTCTTCGGGGCGCAAGTGAACGCCTCCACCAACAACGCCATTTTCATCGACCTTTAATTCATCAGGTGCACCAAAAGCAACAAGTTCAGCTTTTACCTTTACTTGAAGCCTTGGGAATTCATCGCCCATTCCCTCCGACCATTTGAAGTCGATTTTCTTAAACCCAGGGTACGACTTAGTTTCGCGTATGTATTTCTTAACTGCTGACATAGGACCGCCCACCGTGCCATTAATTCCGTGCGGGGAGATCAAGATCCGCCCTTTTAATCCCTGAGATTCGCACAAGGTTTTTTGCCAGAGGCGCACTGCTTCTGGATCGGCAATGGGAGTAAAGCCGTAATAAAGAATCACCTTGTTGGGTTCCATGGGGAAATCTTAACGACTTCGCTGCGACCGGAAAATCTCGGCATATTCCGCGCCAGTATGAGGTCGATTGTGCTTGGCTTTAGCCATGATCCTCGTTGCGCCGAGCATGGTGGAATTGCCGAGTTTTATCGCGGCTATTCGCCGAGTTCAAACACTTGATGATCCAAGATTCGCCTGGGAAGTGAAGAGATTGGCGGCGATAGAAGAAGCGCCCGAGAAGTTCATCGCCGACCGGATGGACCTGGAGGCAAAACGCCCAGATATTGAACTTGATGACGGGACTTTGGTTGCACCTTTGCCCGCGATCGAATATTGGATGTGGGATGGGCAGGTGTGCGGTGCAATCAATTTGCGTTGGTTACCCGGAACTACCGATTTGCCGACCTACTGCCTGGGACATATTGGCTACGGAGTTTTTCCGTGGAAACAGCGGCAAGGCTATGCAACGAAGGCTTTAAGCCTGATGCTGCCCCATGCTAAAGAAATTGGATTGCCATTTGTGGATTTAGTGACTGATATTGACAATATCTATTCGCAGCGAACTATTTTGGCCAATGGAGGTTTCCTTGTTGAGACCCTTGAAAAGCCATCCACTTCTGGTGGTGGACCGGCTTTTAAATTCCGGATTAATCTGTAACTGTTCGCGAACAATCAAGCCCGTTCGGCTAGAAGTAATTCAACGATATTTTCTGGTCCAACTTGGTGTGGCCACTCCGGGTGAGAGCGACCTCGGCCAACTGCAATGAGGAAAGATGCCCGCTCTTGATCGCTATCGCCACCGTGGCCGCCTTTATCCACGTGACCGTGATCCGTCGTTAATGCGATAAGCCAAGATTCACCTCTTTCTTCGGCTCGCACCGATACCGCGGCATCTAATTGGGCCACCATGTCATCAATCCGAGTGATCGCCTCCAGGTAATGGTGGTCAAGAACGCCACGGGTGTGGCCAACTTCGTCGGCTCCACAAAAATAAATAAAACTGACATCCGGACCAAAGTTTTGAATCGCATATAAGCCGGCGTGACCGATCTCGGCATCAACGCTTCGATAGCCGTGAGTCTCGCCATCGCGAACGATGACACGGTGTTTGTACGCAAGTTGTTGCTCGCGGCGTTCGTGGATGATGGGACCCAATCCGGTGGGGTCAACGATCGGAGGCCATCCCGCCGCTGCAAAGGTCGTCGTGGATTGATCCTGGTAAAAGGCGCGACTCAATAAATCCGGCCGATGCAAAAGGTTGTGACCGATGAATCGGTTGTCTTTGACCCCATGTTGGGCGTGAGTTGAGCCGGTGAGAATGCTCGACCAACCTGGACCCGACCAAGTTGGAACTTCGACAATCATCGGACTGTAGAAACCCTCTTCTTTTAATGCGGCAAGGGTTGGCGCCGATCCAGATTCAATAGCCAGATTCAAGAGCAAGCCATCGATCCCTATGAGAAGAATTTTGGTTTTCATGCGAGCAATGCTTTCACATGCGCAAGGATGGAGTCGATGAACGGAAAGTTAACGGATTGTCCTTCAAAGAACATTCCGAATTCGGTGCAACACAATCCGATCACATCCGCGCCTCGACTCATGGAATCTTGGGCAATATCAAAAAAAGTTTGGCGAGAACTATCTGAGACAATTCCTAGAGTGAGCTCGTCATAAATCATTGATTGGAGGTCGAGGATTTGTGACGGTGTTGGTTTAGTAACGACGACATCTGATTCTTCAATTTTGGAAGAGTAGAAATCTTCTTCGACTACATATTTTGTGCCCAGTAGTCCAATATTTGTTAGCCCAAGTCTCTTCATTTCTTCGGCTATTGCCTTTCGAATATCGATCACTGGAACTGATACCGCATTTTGAACGGCATCAAAATTGATATGCATCGTGTTCGCGGTAATCCCGATAACGGTTGCGCCGGCTTTTTCCAATCTCATAGCTGAATCTGCGAGTATCCGACCAGTTGCCGCCCATTCGGAACCGCGCTGCAGTTCGACAATCTCTCGGAAATCTAATGAGTCGAGAATGATTTTAGGCTGAGCCCAGGGTTGGGCGCTCTTTGCATATTCTGTGTTTAATAAGGAGTAATAGTTGCGAGTGGATTCCCACGACATGCCACCAATTAATCCAATACGCTTTTCACCAACTTGTCCAGCGGCTTCTCTCACGCCGGCGATTCTAGGTGACTTTCCTAATTCTCTGCGAGTAATTCTCAAAGGATGCCAAACTTATTGCATGGAACTTATCTTGAGACCTCTCACAGTTAACGATCGCGAGGAGGCAATTGCTGCCAATCGTGAACTAGCACTGGATAACTGGGGATTTCTGCTCTCTGCGTTTGATGAAAGTGAGCCCTGGGAAGAATTCCTTGCTCGCGTTGAGAGAGAACATCTTGGAGTCAATCTTCCCGAAGGCAAAGTGCCTGCCACCTTCTTGGTGGCTGAGGTCGACGGCGAAATCGTGGGCCGCTCTTCGATTCGTCATGCACTCAATGATTTTCTCTCCGCAGTCGGCGGACACATCGGTTATGGGGTTCGACCGGCCTTTCGCAGAAAAGGATATGCGACCGAAATTCTCCGCCAGTCACTGCTTATTACCGATAGTTTGGGAATAAATAAGGTGCTAGTTACCTGCGATGATGAGAATTTTGGCTCTGCCACAGTGATTGAAAGTTGCGGCGGAGAACTTGAAAACAAGGTTCTCGATAGCGATGGCACTGTAAAGCGAAGGTATTGGATCTCTCGTTAACGGATGACTAGATAAGAGTTATTTTGATCGAGGAGTTGAAAACCAAGGCGCTTGTAGACACCGTTGCTGGTCTCATTTTCAGCCGCCGTATAAAGCATGACGAATATTCCTTGGCGAATTAACTTCTCCGAGAGCGCGCTCGTAATCGAACCAGCAAAGCCCCGCTGCCTAAATTCTGGCGGGGTATAAACCGGACCGATTCTGCCGACTGTTCCCGTAGGAGTTTGCACTAGTGGCGCGTGACCAGCCAGGGAAACCGGCATCCCGTTATAGATCCAAAGGTAGGAACGTCCTTCCTCGATGGAAGTCTGAACCGAAGATTCCAATTGAGGCATCTCCAATCCAGTGTCGATGGCAAAATTTTTAGTCCACTCAATGATTAGGGGCAAATCACTAGAGGTAGCTGGACGTAATTCGCCATTAACGTAGAAAATTTTGAGCGATGGTAGGTTGTAAATTAATTCTTGGGAATTCAGTGCAAGCTGCGTCCCGGCAAGAGAATTCCAACGGGAGACAAAGAAGTCGACTGTCTCAGCAGAACCTGAAACCCCAGGCATATCAGGGTCAACCTCGGCAACCACTTCAGCCAATCTAGCTGCCTGGGCCAAGGACATCGGAGTCAAGGTCAGGTTATGGGGGGCTGTTCGCATTGCAATGCTTTGGACTATTCCTTGCGAATCGGCGATAGTCCACCAAAAGGTTTGGTCATATTTTCGGGTTCCATTGGCGACGCTGAGGGCGACGCTACCTATCAAGTTAGAACGAAATGGGTCAAGTCCCCGCAGTTCATCGCTTGCTTCAAGAAAATCAGCTGCATTATCTAATCTCGTGATTAATACTTCTTCGTTACCGCTAGGCATGGCCAAAATTATCATGGCATTTGTTGGCTTCGTGGTTGTTTTTATCCTCGTGGAAGTTCGATCTGAATGTGCAGTCCACCGAGTGAACTTCGGGAAAGAGAAATATTGCCACCATGAGCCAGAACAATGGATTTCATAATGCTCAGCCCTAATCCTGAACCTCCTGTCTCGCGCGAACGAGACTTATCAAATCGGGAGAATTGAACTGCCTCGCTTTCGAAAAAAGTTTCTGGCAATTTGCTACCGCCGTCGTCATAATCGAGGAAAAGTTGGGTCGCATCCTGCCGGAGCGAAACTTTGACTGGCGCTGATACTTCGGTATGTCGACTCGCATTGGAAAATATATTGCTCACCATTTGAGTGATTAATTTCTGTGACCCGAGGAAGATGATGGGATCTTCAGTTTCGAGGGTTAAAAGTCGTTCGGGTTGAAGCGACCGTAGATCGGTGGCGAAACCAGTTACAACTTCGGCGATATTAAAGGGTTCTACTTCCAGATCCCCCGTTTCACCTAGCTCGGCGAGGAGAAGAAGATCACGTATCAGAGACTCCATGCGAGTTACCTCGGAAAATGCACGATCTATGTATTTGATGGAATCCGCTTTTTCGATATTTGGGTAGCTGTGCAGAAGTTCTAAATATCCCTTTATAACAGTAAGAGGTGTGCGCAATTCGTGGGAGGCATCTCCGAGAAAACTCTGCATCCGATCTTTGGTCGCAATTTCATTTGCCACTACTAACTCAAGTTTTCTCACCTGATTGCGATCCCAGATGAAACGAGTTAGGAAGTAAATCAATAATGCGAACATCAAATCGATTAGCAATAGGAATTTTCGATCCCGATCGGCACCTTGGCGAATAGGAACTTGATTGGCAGCAAAAATCAAATGATCGCCGTTGGTCAAGGTAATGCTTCGGACCCGATTCTCGCTGCCCAAATTGAGTGTTATCGAGCCAGTACTGCTGGCTTTCAACTCATCTACTGACAATGGCCGATTTATCTCTGCGCTACTTTCACGGATAAGAGTGAAAGTCCCATCTGCTGCCTGAAAGGCTAAAGCAATTTGTAGTGGGTTTTCTCGGACCAGAGAGAGGGCGACTGTTGTCTGATTGGTTTTTAAGTTGCGAACGGTGTTCGCATCGGATTGCAACTGTTGGTCGAGGCGATTTATTTGATTCTTGGAATTTCCATCGATCCACAACCACCCAAAAGTTGAAGCGATAGTGGCAATAATGAGGGCAAAGCAGAGTGCTGCAAGATTTCGATTTTTCATGGCTTGCCGAGCAACTGAAATCCCACACCTCTTATGGTTTTTATTCCTTCGAAGCCATCTCGATGCAGCTTCTTCCGGAGGTAAGAAATATAGGTGTCAACCACCGTGCTGTTATTGGCGAAATCAATATCCCAAATTGAAGAGAGCAACGTCTCCTTGGTAATTACCCGGCCGGGTCGCTCCATTAGAAATTGTAAAAGTCGATACTCGGTGGGGGAGAGCTCAACAATCTCTTCCTTGAACTTCACCTGATGGAGGGAGTCGTCCAGTGAGATTGGCCCGCAGGTAAGTGCAGTCGGCTGCTGGTTAGTCTTGCCGGATCGCCGAAGAATTGCCGCAACTCGAAGGACTAATTCCTCTAAACCGAAAGGCTTGACTAAGTAGTCATCCGCGCCAGTTCGCAGACCTAGGGAGATGTCGTCACGGTCGTTTCGGGCCGAGAGCATTAGCACTGGAGTTTGGTCGTCGGATGACCTCATCTTCTCCAGCATGGTAAATCCATCCATGCGAGGCATATTGATATCCGCAATAACAAGGTCAATTTTATTGTTGCGAAGTTCGGTAATTGCTTTTTGCCCATCTGAGGCAAGAATTGCTTGGTAACCATTCATCCGAAGGGCATCACGAAGCAACTCTCTCGTTCCCTCGTCATCGTCGACGACAAGGATTGTGAGAGGATGTGTCGTAGCAGGTTGCGCCATGGTGCCTCCTTGTTCTTTAGGATAGTGGTTAGTTCGAACTCAAAAGTTCTCCGTTCGATTTTCACAAGGAATCCACAAAGTTTGCCACCAAAATTTCAGTTGTGGCTCAAATAGAGTCTTCCCATAGGAATTGGAGTTCCACAATGAAAAGAAAGTCTTTAGTTGCGGTCGTACTCGCTACGGCCATGATTTTCCCAACGGCATCAGCATTTGCTGACACCGCTTCACCCGCCCCAGTGACAACGCCTTCCGCCACCTCTGCCTCCGACTACCAAGCCCTTCTAGCAGCCTATAAAGCTGCAATCATCAAATTCGAAGCTGATCGAAAAGCTGGTATAGCTGCCTATGAAAGCGCGATGGCGACTTATAAGAGCGCACTGATTGCTCGCCGCGATCAGCAAAAAGCTATTAACGATACTTTTAAGGCCGCAATTCAGTCTGCTCGTGCTGCTTTTCAATCGGCTCTGCCAGCAGCAAAGACCGCTACCGACAAAGCTGCCTTGATGACAGTTCGGGATAATGCAATTGCCGCCGCCACTTCAAAGCGAGATGCCGCAGTAACTGCTCTAGGCAACCCACCGGTCAAACCAACTCGCCCAACCTTTACCCGACCGGTTCCACCAGTAAAACCTGCAAAGGTTGCTAAAACCCCAAAGCCAACAAAGAGCGCAAAGACCAACTAAGTAAGCAATAAGCAGAAAAACGTAGATTGCGTGAAGTAAGTGTGAGCCTTCAAGCCAGGCTTACACTTACTTCATGGAGAAGTCGCGATGGCGCTAGAACTCGAAGAGGCCATCTCGCAAGCTATAGCGAAAGCGCACCAGACAAGTTCTCTGGTGCGAATTGTTTTGTCTGGACGCAGGCGAAATATGAATCCGAGTTATGT
>CAIMZW010000100.1 GCA_903846075.1 uncultured Actinomycetes bacterium | reverse complement strand
GCTTTGGGCGCAACGTTGCTTGCTCGAACATGACCGCCTGACCCACGAACGATCGAATAAGCCCTATCAGGCTCTCTTCGGGGTTTTACAAGGAGCCCAATACGAAGACCTGCGACGTAAAGCCGCCAGTGATCTATCAGCAATGAAAGTTGCCGGAATTTCCAGCGATGTTGAGTTCGATGGCTTTGGTTTTGGTGGAGCGCTAGATAAAGGCAAGCTCGGGACGATTATTGGCTGGCTCGCCGAAGAGTTACCTACGAACAAACCGCGCCACCTTCTTGGTATCGGCGAACCTGATGACCTCTTTGTCGGAGTCGAAAATGGCGCCGATACTTTCGATTGCGTTGCCCCATCTCGACAGGCCCGAACAAGTGCGGTTTTAACTCTCGATGGCCGGGTCAATATTTCTAACGCGCCTTATCGTCGCCAGTACATTCCTATTGATGGGAATTGTGACTGTTATACCTGCGCCCATTACACCCGGGCATATATCAATCATCTCTTTAGATCCAAAGAGATCGTCGCAGCGACCTTGGCAACAATTCACAATGAACGCTTCATTGTTCGATTAGTGGATCAGATGCGCGCAAGCATTTCCAACCAAGATTTCTTCGAATTCAAAAAAGATTTTCTTGGTCGCTTCTACGCCAAATCCAATCCAGTCGAATAATTAAAATTAACTAGATCAGAAAAAAATTAAGCGACCTGGAATGAACGCTTAGCCAATCCCATCCAATAACCTTCAATTGCAGTCTCTGGCGCAACTTCGGCATTTGTAGAAGCACCCAAAGTGATAAAGATCGGTGCAAAATGCTCGACAGTTGGATGGGCATACGGCATGCCAGGTGCAAGTCGTTTGTAATCCATTAACTCATCTACCGCGCCACGTTCGAGAACTTCTTTCGCCCAAAGATCGAACTCCAAACTCCAACCCGGAGGGGTGGCATTTATGCTCCAGTCTTTTAAGAATGGCAAGCCATGAGTGAGAAATCCGCTGCCGATAATCAGAACACCTTCATCGCGAAGCGGTGCCAACTTCTTTCCGATTTCAAAAAGCTTCTCTGGATCATGAGTTGGGATCGACATCTGCAGAACTGGAATATCAGCACCCGGATACATCTTCATCAATGGGATATACGCCCCATGATCTAATCCGCGCTTTGGTTGTTCGGTTACAGGCTCACCCATAAGGGCTTTAATCCGGGCACCAAGTTCAGGGGCACCAGGAGCTGGGTATTGAATCTGGTAATAGCGAGGAGCAAAGCCACCAAAATCATAGATAAGTGGCACGCCAATTTCGGTGGCACCGATAGTGAGCGGTGCCGATTCCCAGTGCGCGCTGATGACCAAAATGGCGGTGGGCTTTGGCAAATTCGCCGACCATCCTGCAAGTTCGCTGGACCACAGAGAATCATCAAGAAGCGGTGGGGCACCATGGCCGATATAAAGGGCGGGCATCTTCGTTGTCATGGCGTCACCTTATCAAAAAGTAGTTGAAATTTCAATCAAACTTAGTAATCGCGT
>CAIMZW010000099.1 GCA_903846075.1 uncultured Actinomycetes bacterium | reverse complement strand
CTTTCCATTGCCATCTTCGTACAGGCATATCAAATTGGGTCTGTTATAGATTTATTAGTACCAAACCCAATGAATTATCAGGCTTGGATTGAACTTATTGACCTCATTTTGAACGAAGTAATCTTGAGCGAAGAGGTTTAATCACAACCTGATTTGGCCTTTACTGCCTGCCTTCGCTACCCTAAGACTTCGTTCCGGCGAGGGATAGTTAATATCCGTAATCGACGGGTTGCTCTCCTGGGACGCGTATGTCTGGTTTAGAGGGAGAAGAAAATGGCAGAGATTGCAATCACGGGAAACCGTCGTACTGAATTTGGTAAGGGCGCTTCACGTCGCGATCGTCGTGCCGGTCTAGTTCCAGCCGTTATTTATGGCCATGGCGAGACCCCACAACATGTATCTCTTCCAGTCCGTGAACTCGGCGCTGCTTTGAAGCAATCAAACGTGCTTCTTGATCTCACGATCGATGGAAAGTCCGAATTGGTTCTGCCAAAGTCAGTCACTAAGAATCCACTTTCGCTACAACTTGAGCACATTGACTTGGTTCTTGTTCGCCGCGGCGAGCGAGTTACCGTTGAAGTTCCAGTTCACACCATTGGCGAGCAAGCAAAAGATGGCATCCTCGAGCATGTCAGCAACGTCATCGAAATCGAAGCCGAAGCTACCTCGATTCCAAACTTCTTGAACTTGGATCTCACTGGTGTTGCAGCTGGTACGACTCTCTATGCTGCCGATGTCGTTCTTCCAGCAGGATCAACCTTGATCTCCGATCCACATATGCCAGTTGTTCACCTCTCCGAACGTTCGACTCCATCAGGAGATGACGCTGCAACTCCTGCCGCCGAAGCAACTCCTGCTGCATCTGCGTAAATACTTCAAGAAATACCTGCTTCAAAGTAAGTAGCATTTAGGGCATGACGCAACGTTGGATTGTTATTGGGCTGGGAAACCCCGGCGATCAATATGCCAATACTCGTCACAATATTGGCCAGATGGTTATCAATCATCTGGCCATTAGTAATTCGGTTTCCAAATTTTCACCTCACAAATCCAAAGTCGATATTGCCGATATCAAAGTCGGTCAGGCGCCTATCGTCTTGGCGAAATCTCGTGGCTTTATGAATGAAAGTGGCATCCCAACTCGAGCCCTTTCTGATTTTTACAAAGTCGATCCTGCTCACATCATCGCAATCCATGATGAACTTGATATCGAGTTCAACACCATTCGCTTGAAATTAGGTGGTGGCGACAATGGCCACAACGGATTAAAAAGTCTCACCAGCCATTTAGGAACTCCGAACTACTATCGACTCCGAATGGGGATAGGTCGCCCGGTTGGGCGTCAAGACCCCGCCGATTTTGTGCTGAAACCTTTTGCCAGTGTCGAACGATCTCTACTTGAAGATTTCATCGCACGAGGGGCCGAATCAATCGAAAGTTTGATTCAATCTGGTTTGGAACTAACGCAACAAAAGTTCAATAAATAATCAACCAGTATTGCGAAGACCGGCAGCAACCCCATTTATGGTTAACAAAAGTGCCCGCCTGATCAGCGGATCAGTATTTTCGCCATGTTCGCGAACGTGGCGAAGCAGGGTAATTTGTAGAAGGTGCAAGGGCGCTAGATAGGCATCACGAATTTGGAGAGTTCGAGCCAAGATTGGTTGATCACCAAGCAATTCAGACTTATGAGTCAGGATGGCAATTTCAGATTTGGTTAATTCATACTCGGCTTCAATATCATCGAGAAAATGATGAAGGCTGGGATCAACTAATTTATTGATGTATTTACGAGACATTGCTAAATCGGTTTTGGAGAGGGTCATCTCAACATTGCTGATGAAGGTTTTAAAGAAATGCCACTCCTTCAACATATGTTCCATAACGTCACTTTGTCCGGCCTCACGAGCCGCCTTTAATCCCGAACCGACTCCGAACCAGCCTGGAACAATCTGGCGTGATTGGGTCCAACCAAATACCCAAGGAATAGCGCGTAATCCACCAAGTCCACCACTGGCATCTGGTCGGCGGGAAGGGCGCGAACCTAAGAAGAGATCGCCAAGTTGTTCCACTGGAGTGGATTCATAGAAGTAACGTGGCAAATCTGAATGATCAACCAGACTGCGATACCTAGCAAATGAGGCATCGCTGACTTGATCCATTGTGGAATTCCACTTGGCTAAATTCTCTGATGTTTGACGCGGAGCTCGATTTAGGACAGTTGCCTCAAGCGCTGCGGCGATTAAGAGCTCGACGTTTTCTCGTGCGAGAGCAGGGAGGGCATATTTGTCGCTAATGACTTCGCCTTGTTCAGTCATTTTTATTTGACCATCTATAGAGCCCCACGGCAAGGCAATCAAAGCATCATACGTTGGCCCACCACCGCGACCCACCGAACCACCTCGGCCATGGAAGAGGCGTAACTTCACACCATGTTTAAATGCGACATCGCGAAGTTTGCGTTGGGCTTTATGAATCTCCCATTGCGAAGTTGCGATACCTGCATCTTTATTTGAATCTGAATAACCCAGCATTACCTCTTGGACATCCCCGCGTAGGGAAACTAACTTTCGGTACTGAGAATTGCTGAGCAAGTTATCCAAAATGGTATCTGCGGAACGAAGTTCGGCGACAGTTTCCAGAAGTGGTGCGAATCCGATTTTGGCATACGGCGAATTCTCTCCGAGGTGAACTAGCCCAGCAATTTCAGCCAAGATAACGGGGGCAAGAACATCTTCATGGCTCTTTGTCATAGAGATGATGTAGGTCTCGATTACTTCTGGACCGAATCTTTGAATCAAGTCCTTAATAGTTCGAAATACATTGAGGGTTTTAGTGGCAATTGGGTCGAGATGATCTAGAGAAACCGGAACGTAGGCATCGATCAAAAGTTCGTTAAGTTTGGCACTTCGATTTTCATAGGAAGAGCCATAAATTTGCGAGAGAGCGTCGTGATGCGCATCTGAGTGCTCGCGAATATCCATAGTCGCATGTGTAAGACCAAAACTGGAGACGGTTCTAATGACTCGTTCCAACAAACCAGTGGCGATTAATTCACCGCGATGTTGGAGCAAAGAATTTCGCATCATTTCCAGGTCAGCCAAGAGTTCGGCGGTGTCCTTGTAATCGCGGTGTGGAACGTGATCGGCACCGGCAGCGTGGCGCCGTTGCGTAAGTAATAAGCGATGTCTAATAGCAGTGGCTTTTAGTCGGTAAGGCTCTTCCACATTTTGACGACGATAGCGCTCTTCAATTTCAGGTAACTTGGTGAGGTCAAAAGCAACAGATGCCTTGAGTTCATCTGAGGCTCCGGCGATTCGAGTTGATACGGAGAGCGCTTGGCGCAGTTCATCCAGAACCGAAAGCAAGGCCCGAATGAAGTGGCCGGTCTGCAAAACGATAGCCTGCGAAGTTACTTCTGGAGTGATGTGAGGATTTCCATCGCGATCCCCGCCAATCCAGGTTCCGTAACTCAAGGGACGAGAAGTCGGATTCACCGTGACGCCAATGCGCTGAAGTTCGCGGGCAAAGTCATCGAGAACTTCCGGAATAGTCATCGTGAAGAGATCATCTAAATAAAAGAGCGCGTTGGTGGCTTCATCCAAAGGCTCTGGTCGACCTAATCGCAACTCATCGGTCTGCCAAAGCAGATCTACCGCTTCAGCCAAGCGTCGATCCCGAACCGCAGAATTTTGTTGATCTAAGAGATTTGCAATAGTTGTCATTTTGCTCAGAACAGAGCGACGAGCAGCCTCGGTGGGATGGGCGGTGAAAACCGGACGGACGGAGAAATGATCGATCCAGCCTTGAATATCTTCTCGAGTAAATTCTCTGGTTTCATTTTGAACATCAATGATTCGATCCACAGTTCGTGATAACCAGGATCCACCTTCAACTCGTTGCGCGGCCAGAACACGAGCGCGGTGAACCTGCTCCGCAACATTTGCCAAATGAAAGTAGGTACTAAAGGCTCGAACTAATTGAACGGCCTGGAGGTCTGAGAGATTTTCAAGAATCTCTTCGCCCCCACCGTCGCGAACAGCTTTGCGCACTTCTTCCACGAGATCGAGAAGTTCTTGACTCTCTTGCCGAACCAGACTGGCGCCTAAGAGATCACCAAGGCGCCGAACGTCGCTGCGCAGATCGGCGTTATCTTGCGGATCTACCTCGGCGGAGGCGTTCTCATTCACGGCTTGGGTTTGCGTCACCGGGCAATCATTACAGATTCTAGGAAGAGACATCTCATGGAACTCCAATAGAATGGAGGCAAATGTCATTGCTACGAGCCTTCTCACACCTTGAGATAGCCCCGGCGGAGGCGGAAACGATAGTTGTGACCCCCTCTGCCCAGGGATTAGTCTTATCTTGTGCTGCCCAAGAATCACCACTTTTGATTGTTACCGCTTCATCTCGCAAGTCAGAAGAGATAGCCGATGAATTACGAAGTTACCTTGGTTCGGAATTGGTTGTGGAATTTCCGCCCTGGGAGACGCTGCCCCATGAAAAATTGAGTCCTAAAAGCGACACAGTTGCAGGTCGATTTAAGACTCTCCGAGCAATCAACAACCCAATTAGTCGGCCAAATGTTGTCGTGACTTCGATCAGAGCTTTACTGCAACCAATCGTCAGCGATCTCCTCGAAGAAGAACTGGTTGTCCTGGAAATCGAACGTGAAGTGGGATTTGAAAATCTTGTCACCCAACTCCATTACTTCGGATATACCCGAACCGACTTGGTTGAGCGTCGCGGGGATTACGCGGTTCGTGGTGGAATCGTGGATCTCTTTCCACCGGATCAGGAACATCCAATTCGAGTCGATTTCTTTGGTGATGAGATTGAAGAGTTGCGATTCTTCACCGTGGCCGACCAGCGAACCTTTACTCCAGTTGCAGGAGCTCTGACGATCTATCCATGTCGAGAACTTCTCTTATCTGAAACCGTTAAAGAGCGAGCTAAATATATTGCAGCCGAGTTTCCGCAATTGCAGGAAATGTGTCACAAATTGTCGCAAGGGATATCCATCGACGGGATGGAATCTCTGCTGGCGTTACTAAAGCCAGAGACAAAGAGTCTGCTTGATTTTCTCCCATCCGGATTTGAACTTTTTCTCATAGATTCGCCTCGGATCACCTCTCGCGCATTGGATTTGCTAGAAACTAATAAAGAATTTCTAGAAGCATCCTGGTCAAATGCGGCGCTTGGTGGAACTGCGCCGATTGATGTCACCGAGGAGATCGAATCTGGCGGGTATTACCCATTGGAGATTCTCAAAGAACGCGCTAGTGCACTTGGGATTTCTTGGCGCAGCCTTGATCTCTATTCGGCAGATGTTGAAGGTGACTTCGAAATTACTTCCCTTGAGCCAATTCCGGTGTACTCAGGAAAGATTGAAAATTCGATTGCAGATATGCAGTCCTGGTTGAGCCAGGGTTATCAAATAATTTTTACCGCAACCGGCCCGGGTCTTTTAGAACGATACGAAGTTCTTTTGCGAGATTCTGATATCCCCTCTCGAACTATTGCCGAGGTTCAATCACAACTAACGCGAGATGCGATCTATCTGACAACCAGCCATGTTGAACATGGGTTTCTTTCTCACGAGTACAAAGTCGTTCTTATTACTGAGAAAGATATTTCGGGTCAACGATCCTCTTCTAAAGATCAGGCGCGAATGCCGTCACGGCGAAAGAAGGCTATTGATCCATTAGAACTCAAGCCTGGCGATTATGTTGTTCATGAGCAGCATGGCGTTGGCCGATATATCGAACTTGTTCAACGAACGGTTGGGAAGTTCTCGCGGGAATATGTAGTCATTGAGTACGCCTCCTCCAAACGCGGCCAACCAGCCGATCGACTCTTTGTTCCCACTGACACCTTGGAGCAGGTCACGCGATATGTTGGTGGTGAGGCTCCGGCCGTTCACCGAATCGGCGGCGCCGATTGGCAGAATGCAAAACGTCGCGCCCGCAAGGCGGTCAAACAAATTGCCGCTGAACTGATTCAACTGTACGCGGCTCGGATGGCAGCCCCAGGCTTTGCTTTCTCGCCTGACACGCCTTGGCAACGCGAACTTGAAGAGGCCTTTCCTTATGTAGAGACCACCGACCAGTTAGCCACAATCGAAGAGGTCAAGCGCGATATGGAGCGATCCCACCCGATGGATCGAATCGTTTGCGGCGATGTCGGTTACGGCAAAACTGAAATTGCTATTCGTGCTGCCTTTAAGGCGGTTCAGGATGGAAAACAGGTTGCGGTTTTAGTTCCCACCACGCTTTTGGTTCAACAGCACCTCACTACTTTTGCCAATCGATACACCGGATTTCCAATAACCGTTGCAGGGCTTTCGCGTTTTAATTCGCCAAAAGAGGGTCGAGATATTTTGGAGAATCTGAAAAAAGGATCGCTCGATGTCGTAATCGGAACTCATCGTTTACTTTCCAAAGATGTGGAGTTTCGCGATCTTGGGCTTGTCATTGTGGATGAGGAACAACGTTTTGGTGTGGAACATAAAGAAGAGTTGAAGAAGACTCGCACCAATATTGATGTGCTCTCCATGTCCGCAACTCCAATTCCGCGAACGTTAGAAATGGCCATTACGGGAATCCGTGAAATGTCCAACATCACTACGCCGCCGGAAGAACGCCATCCGGTTCTCACCTATGTTGGACCTTACGACGACAAACAGATTAAAGCTGCAATTCACCGCGAACTTTTGCGAGATGGTCAAATTTTCTATATTCATAATCGCGTTGAGTCGATTGACCGAGTAGTTGAACATCTTAAGAAATTAGTTCCCGAAGCAAGAATTCGAGTTGCCCATGGTCAAATGAATGAGCGAACTCTTGAAGATGTAATTCTCGGATTTTGGGAACGCGAGTTCGACATTTTGGTTTGCACCACGATTATTGAAAGCGGTATCGATATTCCTAATGCGAACACTTTGATTGTTGATCGTGCTGATGTCTTTGGTCTTTCACAGTTACACCAATTACGAGGTCGGGTAGGGCGTGGCCGCGAACGTGCTTACTCCTACTTCCTTTATCCCGGAGATAAGCCTTTGACCGAAATTGCCCATGATCGACTGACGACTTTGGCAACCAATACCGACCTGGGTTCCGGGATGCAGGTGGCGCTGAAAGATTTAGAGATTCGTGGGGCTGGCAATCTGCTTGGCGGCGAGCAATCGGGCCATATTGCAGAGGTCGGATTTGATCTCTACATGCGCATGGTTGGGGAAGCCGTAGAAGAGTTCAAGAGCGGGTATGTCGAGGAGACGCCTCGGATTAAAGAGTGCAAGGTGGAGTTACCAATAACTGCCCATCTTCCAACCGAATATGTTCCCTCCGAACGTCTGCGCCTTGATATTTATCGCAGGATGGCCGATGCCACCGAAGATTCAGCCCTCGAGGCGGTCAAAGAAGAGTTAACGGACCGATTCGGTCCATTGCCCGTTGAGGCTGAGAATCTCATGCAAGTCGCCCATTTACGTGTGTTGGCCAAGAGTTTTGGACTGACGGAGGTCGTCCTGCAAGGCAAAAACCTACGAATTGCCCCGGTTCTGCTCCCCGAATCGGCACAACTTCGTCTTGCCCGGATCTACCCAGGTTCGCTCTATAAAACAGCGACGTCGACCGCTCTGGTCGCCAAGGCCAGCACGCCTAATTGGATTGGCAACGAGGAAATAGGGGATACTTCAACCCTGCAGTGGGCATTTGAGGTTATTCATTCCGTGATTGCCCCGGCGCTCGCACCGAAGCGAACTTGATGAAGCAAGCATGACAACGAAATGGAGTTTTTTGTGAAGCGCATTGTTGCCCTGGTTGGGGCTGGATTATTGGTTCTACTAACAGGCTGTTCACAAATGACATCCGCCGCATCAGTCGGTAGCACAGATATCTCTGTCTCAACTGTTCAAAAGAGCGTGGATGCCATCTTGGCCGAACGTGCCAAGGTCTCCACAACCGGGATGACTTTAGATACGGGTGAAACCCTCAATCGAAGCGAACTTCGGTTCCACTTAATCTCACTCCTCTTGGCTGATGTCGCCGCCGAGAAGAAGCTCGTTGTTACCCCCGCAGAAATTCAAGCGCGTCGCGCATCGATCGTTTCACAGGTTGGTGGCGAAGCAGCCCTTCCTAAAGCACTCGTCGGCGCCGGCATTGCTTCCATTGACTTTCCGATGTACCTCAGCAGCGTTCTCTACTCCGAGAAGTTGACCGCATTAGCAGTTTCGCAAGGTGCAACATCCGCAAACGCAGGTAATGCGATTCAGGCCTACGTTGTTGCCACAGCCAATCGTCTGAAGGTCACCGTTAATCCACGTTATGGAAAATGGGATCCAGTCGCGGCCAACGTTGTTGCCGCTGACTCGACATCCGGCGCGGTTCAATAAACTCGATGGCTGATTCGCAGTTACTTCGCCTTCGTGAGGTAATGGATCGACTTCGCTCACCCGGTGGTTGCCCGTGGGATGGCGAACAAACTCACGAAAGTTTGTTGAAATATCTTCTTGAAGAATCGTATGAATATATTGAGGCGGTCGAAAACAACGATCGCGAAGCAATGCAAGAAGAACTCGGTGATGTTCTGCTTCAAGTTTTCTTCCACGCTCGAATGGCTGAAGAGGATCCCAGCGCACCTTTCAGTGTTGAAGATGTTGCGGGAACCGTTGCGGATAAATTGATCCGGCGCCATCCGCACGTATTTGGCGATACCAAAGTCTCATCTAGCGCGGAAGTTTTGGAAAATTGGGAAGCCATTAAGGCGGCAGAAAAAGGGCGAACTTCAGCCACTGAGGGTGTCCCCATGGGACAACCTGCTTTGGCGCTGGCCTCAAAATTGATTTATCGCGCCGGCAAGTTCGGTGTGGAAATTCCCATCGAACATTCGGTGAAATTAGCCCCCGAAACCTCCGAAGCGCAGCTCGGAGCGATACTTTTAGGAATCATTGATCAGGCAGTGTCGCTGGGTCTGGATTCCGAGGCAGCGCTTCGCAGCGTTGCAAAGGAATACGCAGAAAAGGTCGAAAGTTCGACCCGATAGAATTACCCCAACTACATATTCAGGAGATCACAGTGGCACTAATTGAAGCCGTACACGCTCGAGAAATTCTTGATTCCCGCGGTAACCCAACAGTTGAAGTTGAAGTCGTACTTGAAGATGGATCCACCGCTCGCGCTGCCGTTCCAAGTGGCGCATCTACCGGTGCTTTCGAAGCCGTAGAACTTCGAGATGGCGACAAGCGCTATGGCGGTAAAGGTGTTGAGAAGGCCGTTAACTTTGTTAATGATGAACTCTCCCCTGCGGTAACAGGTTATGACGCACAGGATCAACGTTTGGTTGATCAGGAGATGTTGGATCTTGATGGCACCGCAAATAAGGGTCGTCTGGGAGCCAACTCCATTCTCGGAGTCTCACTTGCTGTGGCTCGCGCCGCAGCCGAGAGCGCTGATCTTTCTTTCTTCCGCTATATCGGCGGACCAAATGCCCATACCCTGCCAGTTCCTATGATGAACATTCTTAATGGTGGCGCACATGCAGATACCAACGTCGACATTCAAGAATTTATGGTCGCTCCCATCGGAGCAGAATCTTTCAAAGAATCCCTTCGTTGGGGTGCCGAGATTTATCACAGCCTCAAGTCTGTTCTCAAGAAGCGTGGTCTTGCTACCAGCATTGGTGATGAAGGTGGCTTTGCACCAAATCTCGAGAGCAATCGCGCTGCCCTTGATCTGATTCTCGAAGCCATCACTTTGGCCGGTTTCAAACCAGGTTCAGAAATTGGTTTGGCCATGGATGTTGCGGCGACCGAATTCCATAAAGATGGTTTCTACACATTCGAAGGTTCACAGCGAACTTCCGAACAGATGATTGCTTACTATGCAGATTTGGTGAAGGCATACCCATTGGTCTCTATTGAAGATCCATTAGATGAAGATGACTGGACCGGTTGGGCCGCTATGACCGAACTTCTCGGTTCTTCCGTTCAACTCGTTGGTGATGATTTGTTCGTTACCAATCCAGAGCGATTGGCGCGAGGTATCAAGGCCAAGACTGCTAATGCTCTCTTGGTAAAGGTCAACCAAATTGGAACCTTGACCGAAACTTTGGATGCCGTCTCCTTGGCACACCGAAATAGCTACCGCACCATGATGAGCCATCGTTCTGGTGAAACCGAAGATACGACGATTGCCGATCTTGCCGTGGCGTTAGAGTGCGGTCAGATCAAGACTGGCGCACCTGCTCGCAGCGAGCGCGTGGCAAAGTACAACCAACTTCTACGTATCGAAGAAGAGCTCAGCGATTCTGCACTTTATGCAGGTCGAGCAGCATTCCCACGATTTAACGGCTAATAATTTAGCCATGGTATTTACCAAGAAATCCCTCGCCTCCGAAGTTGAGAGTCGGGGGATTTCTGGTCGCTCACTCGCTATTGCCACCGTTCTGCTGGTACTTGCCATCACTTTGGCACCACCATTGCAACGTTATTTTGCACAACGAGCCCAAATAAATGCTTTGAAATCTCAATTGGCCGAGAACACTAAATCTCTCCAAGCAGCCGCTAAAGAGTTGGCGTTGTGGAATGACCCAAGTTACGTAGCAGGTCAGGCACGAACTCGATTGCATTTTGTTTATCCCGGGGAGAGGCAGTACATAATTTTGGGATTGCCAAAATCCACGACCGAGGCGCAATCTCCCGCCGCGCCAGTTGCCGAGCAAATACCGTTGGGGCTTCCCTGGTACTCCAGGTTGATTGCAGCCATCACGAGTACAAATACGGGAGCCAAGTGAAAGATCAACCAACAACCGAGGATTTGGCTGCTATCGCTTTACAACTCGGGCGCACCCCGCGCGATGTGCATCGGATCGCTCATCGTTGTCCATGCGGCCAACCTGACGTTGTCGAAACGCCACCACGTCTGTCTGACGGAACCCCATTTCCGACTTTTTATTACGCAACCTGTCCCAGGTTGACTGGTGCCATTTCCACTTTGGAAACGACAGGAATGATGGCGGAGATGACGGCCAGGTTAGAAACCGATCCTGAGCTAGCCGGTCGCTACTACGCAGCACATGAGGATTATCAAGCCGCTCGCGCAGCCCTCGGAATTGTGGTTCCAGAAGTTGAAGGAATTACCGCAGGCGGAATGCCAGATCGCGTTAAATGTCTGCACTCTCTAGTCGCACATTCACTGGCAGCGGGTCCTGATGTCAATCCACTTGGTGACGAAGCACTTGCCGCGTTGCCGAATTGGTGGCTTGCCGATCCTTGTTGTGGGGCTGAGTAACTATGACTCGGGTTGCGGCGATTGATTGTGGAACGAATTCGATTCGACTTCTTATTGCCGATATTTCAGGAGGAAATTTTCGCGAAGTATTGCGACGAACCGAAATCGTTCGGTTAGGACAAGGGGTTGATCAAACTCAACAATTCGATCCTGAAGCAATTGATCGAACTCTCGCTATGGTCGGCGAATATGCGGGACAAATTCGCGCAAAAGGTGTTGAGAAAATTCGCTTCTGTGCAACGAGTGCTACTCGAGATGCAACCAACCGACATTTATTTATTGATGGAGTTCGAGATCTCCTCGGGATTGAACCTGAAGTAATTCCAGGCGAAGAGGAAGCATCACTTTCATTCATAGGAGCGACGAAAGAAGTTCCCGGCAATGAGGCACCTTTTTTGGTAGTAGATATCGGTGGCGGGTCGACAGAGTTTGTTTATGGCTCTTCCAAAGTTGAGTTTGCCCGAAGTGTAAATATTGGGTGTGTTCGAATGACCGAACGTCACTTGAAATCCCAACCACCGACCATGGATCAACTGATGGCTGCAAAAATAGATATTGACGCAGCAATTTCGGAGGCTGCTGAGATAGTTCCGATCCGATCTCCCTCGACACTCATCGCCGTCGCTGGGACCGCCACGACAGTTGCGGCCGCCGCTCTCGGCCTGCCTGAATACGATCGATACGCGATTCATCTTTCGCGAATACCTGCAGCAAAAGTTCATAGCGTCGCATCCATGTTTGCCTCGATGAAGCGTGAAGAGATTGCAGCCCTTGGCTATATGCATCCTGGCCGGGTTGATGTGATCACGGCCGGATCATTAGTTCTCTCGCAAATAATGCTTGCCACTGGCGCTGATGAATACATTGCCTGCGAAACGGACATCCTGGACGGGATGGCTTGGTCCCTCGTCGAGAGTGAATAAATTGAAATCTCTGCTCGCTTTAGACAAGGCAATCGTTAAATGCACTTCTTGTCCAAGGTTGGTCCAATGGCGCGAAGAAGTAGCCATCAATAAAAGAAAATCCTACGAATCGGAAAATTATTGGGGCAAACCAGTGACTGGATTCGGCCCGGCTGATGCGGCCATCCTGATTGTCGGATTAGCTCCTGGTGCTCACGGCGCGAATCGAACCGGAAGGGTATTTACGGGGGATCGCTCTGGAGATTGGCTTTACGGTTCCTTGCATAGATTGGGTTTAGCAAAACTTCCCACAAGCAATGCTGTGAATGATGGACAAGAACTTTTTGGCGTTCGAATTACTTGTGCGGTCCATTGCGCGCCGCCCGATAACAAACCCACTACTGAAGAAAAGGCCAACTGCGCGCCTTGGCTAGAGAAGGAGATTGCGCTTCTGCTTCCTACCCTTCAAAGTTTTGTTGCCCTCGGAAATTTTGCTTGGACCGGATTGCTGGGAACGCTGAAAGAGCTGGGTTTCGAGGTACCTACTCCACGGCCGAAATTTGGGCATGGCGTTGCCATGGAGATTGAGGGTCCGGATGGAGTCATCCGCCGAGTTGTTGGCAGCTACCACCCAAGCCAGCAAAACACTTTCACAGGCAAACTAACCGAAGCAATGTTGGATGATGCTCTCGCCCGAGCGATAATTAAGTAATGAAGGTGCGGTTAATCCAAGCTGCGATTGCGATCGCCCTTTCCCTCCTGAGCCTTAGCCCACTTGCCGCCCAAGCGAGCCCAGCAAATCCGAGAACGACTATTGATCAGCCCGATGATTTTTCCGGCTACCAAGTTCATGTCGTCTACGTAGTTCCCAAGGACGTAGCAGATGAGAATTTAGATACCAATGGTGCGGTCACGGATTTTCTCAATGGGGCTCAAGCTTTTCTGGACAAGCAGGTCGGTAAGCATTTACTGATTGATACTTATCAAGACAAATATGACATTACCTTCTTAAAAAGCCAGTACAAGGTAGCCCAGCTTTCTAAAAAAAGTGTGAGTGGCTCTTCCGATTCCTCCGTTGGAGAGGCCGGCAATCTATTAATAAATGAATATGCCGCTACCCAAGTTCCTTCCACGAACCCCAAAAGCTACTTCTTCTATCTCAATGTTTCTCTTGGTAACTCTTTCTGCGGTTATGCCACGCAAGGAAAGAGCAATTGGGGAATCGGATTTAGTGATCCCAATTGTGGCACTCAACCTTTTTCTGCACCCACAGGTCAATTGGGAGTTAACTACTTGTCTTCTACCTTTGTTCACGAACTTTTCCATAGTTTTTCGGTTCCCCATGTTTGTACGGATAACACCGATCTCATGCTTGGATCTGATTGCAGCAATCGCGAGCGAGCTCAAGCACCGATCACCATTGATCAGAGTCGGACCAATTACTTTGGTGGTAGCAAAGCATCACTCGATATTTCTAAACTTCCAGTGTGGAGTACTCCCGTTTCGCGAAGTAGTGATCTCAGCAACGTCGCAGCTGGCGGATTTTTTGGAACGACTATCACGAGCGATCACAGCCCCTATGTCATCCCCGGAAAATTGTCGCCGGAGTTCACGTGGAGCTGGCCAGGAGTAAGTCTTAACTCTTTGAGCACCGTTTCCTGTTCGATACAGAATAAAGGGCAGACAATTACTAACAATTTCCCCTCCGCAGATGTGAAGTTATATTCCAACTTTCACTGTGCATTCAACGTTCCCGCTACTTGGCAGATAGGTAGCACCTTCACGGTGACTGAATCCGTTTCCTCGGGGCCGTTTCATGGGAGTGCATCTGTGAACGGAGTCGTGGTTCGTAGTGATCTCTCTCGAGATCTCTGCCCATCGGGTGGTGAAATTTGTGTCGTCGGAGGAACCGCTCACTTGCCCTATAAGTGTTGGTCGGCAAATGTTCCCAAGTTGAAATTACAGCAGTTAATTAATGGTCGTTGGGTTGACTCGCGGGTTGTCCCGACCTCCCGTGACAAATCCTGCCCAGCCGGCTTTTCCGGCTTACTTCCTTCCGTAACTGCAATCACATACAAAATGGCTGGCCTCTACATTTACCGTTGGACCACATTCGGAACCAAATCGAGTCTTGTGACAACCTCCGCGCCATTTTTGGAGTTGGTCCGAGAGGCCGGCATGCCTGAACCTACGGCTACAGAAATCGCAACAGCCGAGAGTACGGAAAGAACTTTGATCGCCCAGGCAGCACGGTGATGGGTATTTTTTTACAGAAGCGGTGTTCGCCAAAAATCAATCAGTGGCACACTATTGGGACCTCGGGATTTGTGACTTCGAATTTCAATTCATTTTTCGAGCATGGGCTCTTTTGGTTAATACTCCCTGGCTTCCATTAGACTCCCCATTCACGCGCTCTTTTCGAGCACCGCCCCGATAGCCCAATGGCAGAGGCAGAGGACTTAAAATCCTCCAAGTGTGGGTTCGACCCCCACTCGGGGCACTTATCAAGTGCATCAGAGAACTAAATCTGAGCGTAAATTTCCTTATGTAGTTTTATCTTTAAGGTAT
>CAIMZW010000098.1 GCA_903846075.1 uncultured Actinomycetes bacterium | reverse complement strand
TGCCCCAGTGCTATCGGTGACGTGGAACTTCAAGGTGAAGGTCGAGCCCTTGGTAATAAAGGCATCTTTAAAGCCAAGACCTGCTCCGTAGTACTGAATAAAGCCAGCGGCGGCAGAGGTCTTATCGACAACGCCATTGACTCCGGTGGAAGGAGTAACGATGCGAGTAGTAGGAAGACCCGGAGAAGTTGCATGCGCAGCAGTACCTCCAAGAAACAACATCGACGAAGACACTAAGAATGTAAGCGTTTTCATGGTGATTCGACTTTTGTTCAAGGAGAGAAGTTTCAAAGGAATACCTTTCATCAGTACTTGCGACAGGCAAGATTTCTTTGGTGCTAGGTGCCATTAATTCACGGTGGACAAAAGGTGAACTCCAGACAATTTTGCGAAATGTAAGCGGTTTCATAACTTAATACAATAGAAAACCTCGCAATTTGCTCCTTGTTATTCAATCGTTATAAAACTTGATTTTCGCGAAATGGTCCAAAAACGGCTTTTGAAATCGGTTTCAAATAAACCGTCAGTTTTTTTTCCAGAGGAAACCTCGCAAAGCCTGCTCCATTGATGTATCGAAATCGGCGGAGAAAGGAAGGATCGATTTGGGGCTGGGCCGGAAATTCCTTTGAACACTTGATTAAGTTACTCACCAGTAGGATAATCGCGAAATGAACCATTACACAGCCAATCTGCGCGACATTGAATTCTGCCTCTTTGACTTGCTTGAACGTGAATCCGTCCTCGGCAGCTCCATTTATGCCGATTTAGATCGCGATACCGTGATGGGAATGCTGGAAGAGGTCAAGCGCCTGGCGGAGAATGATCTCGCCGCCTCCTTTATCGAAGGCGACCGGATGGGAACAGAATTCGATAAATCAACTGGCAACGTAAAAGTGCCTGAGAGCTTCAAAAAGTCCTACCGCGCTTATATGGACGGAGAGTGGTGGCGAATTGACGCTCCCGTTGAAATCGGCGGAACCGAGATCCCTCGCTCGGTCCGCTGGGCTATCGCAGAAATGATTCTGGGTTCAAATCCAGCCATCCATATCTATGCCTCGGGAACATCCTTTGCTCAAGTGGCTTACTACTTGGGTACCGATGACCAGAAGAAGATTGCAAAGTTGATTGTTGACCTCGACTGGGGGGCAACGATGATGCTCACCGAACCAGAAGCTGGCAGCGATGTCGGAGCTGGGCGTACAAAAGCAGTTGCCCAATCTGATGGAACGTGGCACATCACTGGAACCAAGCGGTTTATTACATCGGGTGATTCAGATTTAAACGAAAACATTATTCACTTTGTTTTAGCCAGGCCAGAGGGCGCAGGACCTGGAACAAAAGGTTTGAGCCTTTTCCTCATTCCTAAATTTATGTTCGATCTTGAAACTGGCGAACTTGGCAAGCGAAACGGTGTTTATGTCACCAATGTCGAACACAAGATGGGACTTAATGTCTCTTCAACGTGTGAGATGAATTTGGGTGAACACGAACCTGCCGTTGGCTATTTACTTGGTGATGTTCATGATGGCATTGCCCAAATGTTTAAGGTCATTGAATTTGCACGGATGATGGTGGGAACGAAGGCGATTGCAACTTTGAGCGCTGGATACCAACAAGCACTCTCCTATGCAAAAGTGCGATTGCAGGGTCCCGATATGACTGCGATGGCAGATAAGACAAGTCCTCGAGTTCCGATTATTCATCATCCTGATGTTCGGCGGTCGTTGATGGTTCAGAAATCTTATTCGGAAGGAATGCGAGCGCTGGTTCTCTTTACCGCTTCCGTCCAAGATGAAATTATGTTGGCTAAGGCACAAAATCAGGACGAGAGAATTGACGATCTCATCGCACGTAATGATTTACTCCTGCCGATCGTAAAAGGCTATGGCAGTGAGAAATCTTGGGTGTTGCTGGGGACAGAGTCACTGCAAACATTTGGTGGCTCCGGCTTCACCCAAGATTGGCCGTTAGAACAATATGTTCGTGATGCAAAGATCGACACCCTCTATGAAGGCACCACCGCCATTCAAGGTTTGGATTTCTTCTTCCGCAAGATTGTTCGAGATCGCGGACGCGCAATTGGATTACTCGCAAAAGAAATCTCTAAATTCAATGCCACGGGCGGAGAATTTGCGTCAGAGAAGGCTGCCCTCGCCAAAGCACTCGAAGATACCAATGCAATGATCGGCAAACTCATTGAATTCGCCATGGAATCAGAAACGAATGCCTCGGAGATTTATAAGACTGGTTTAAATACATCCAGACTTCTGATGTCGGTCGGTGAGGTAATTATCGGTTGGTTATTGCTGCGCCAGGCGGAAATTGCCTCCGGCAAATTAGAAGGTGCTGGTCGAGATACTGATTTCTACACTGGGAAAATCGCAGCTGCGAAATTCTTTATTCGCACGGTCCTTCCTCATATCTCCGCCGAGCGCGTAATTATTGAGTCCGAAAACGGCGCAATAATGGACGTTCCAGAGGGTGCGTTCTAAACCGATAAGGTGCGCAGGTGCTTAAATCCCACCGCGCGGAACTTTATCTATTACTCGGGGCTGTAACTTTTGCCTTCAATGGAGTGGTTTCGAAATTAGTACTAGAGGCTGGTCTGTCGTCTTGGCGACTGACGGAAATTCGTACCACTGGTGCATTTCTTGTCATGGGGCTCGTTGTCGTATTACGTAAGCCGCGATCGCTCTTAATCAAGAAAAGTGAATTGCCCCTATTACTAAATTTCGGGATTGTTGGAATTGCCGCAGTACAGGTTTTTTACTTTATTGGTATTAAACATCTCAACGTTAGCGTCTCACTGCTCATTGAATTCACGGCCCCCATTTGGATTGTGCTTTGGTTGCGCTTTGTAAAGAAAAAGCAGGTCTCCCCCCTTATGTGGTGGGGTTTGGCACTTGGTTTTTCCGGCTTGATGTTGGTTGCCCAAGTGTGGAAGGGTCTAACTTTAAGTGGCATCGGAGTTTTGGCCGCCTTCACTGATGCATTCGCATTAGCAGCATATTTCCTAGTCGGTGAAAAAATTGGAAAGAGTAAATCCAGCGATGTGATGATGGTTTGGGGGCTTGGCGTTGCCGGAACTCTCTTCGCTTTATTTCAACCTTGGTGGAGCTATCCCTTTCACATCTTCACCCAGCGCATTGATCTCCAAGGTAGATACGCCGGACATTTCCTGCCGGGTTGGGTACTTATTCTTTGGATCATCGTCATGGGAACCGTGGTTCCTTACTTTGGTGTTATTTCCGGGCTTCGAGGGCTCAATGCTTCAACAAGTAGCATGATTGGAATGCTCGAGCCAATCTTGGCTGGAGTCTTTGCTTGGTGGTGGTTGAATGAAGCGTTCAATGGCATTCAACTTGTAGGTGCAGGTGTCGTACTCGTGGGTATTTATTTTGCCGATCGTGCGAAGGCAAGTAGTTAAGGTAAATTCGCACAATGGAATTCTTTGGTGACCTGATCTCGGCCAATCACGAGTTTGCCAATCGATTTAAATCTGAAGGCTTAACTGGTGAAGCCCGGCAGGGTTTAGCAATTGTCACTTGTATGGATTCTCGAATCGACCCACTTCGCATCGTTGGGATGCGGGCGGGGGATGCCAAGATTTTACGTAATGCTGGAGCGCGCGTTACCGAAGACGTGTTACGTACGTTGGTACTTGCCACCCATCTGCTGGGAGTCACACGAATCTTGGTGATGCCGCATACTGATTGTCGAATGGCATCTGGTGAAGAGCGAGAGATTCACGCTTTGATTAAAGAGAAATCAGGGATGGATACGCGAAGTATTGAGATTCGAACGGTAAAAGATCCAATTGCGGCGTTAAAAATGGATGTGGTTCGCATTGAAACTTATCCCTTATTAGCGCCAGGAATTAGAGTGATGGGCGCTATTTATGATGTTAGTAATGGCTTGTTGGAGCCGATTAACTAGTTATCTTTTGGATAGCTCTCTTGTGAAGAGTAGCTAGGGGCCATGTCGGTAAATCTCGCGAAGTGAAGTTGGGCGCTGACGGTGATTGTGCGAGTTGGTACATTACGATGCTTGGCGATAATTAAGTCAGCCTCACCAGATCTATTTTGGTTGTCGTAGAGATCATCGCGATGAAGCAGAATAACTACGTCGGCATCCTGCTCGATCGATCCTGATTCGCGAAGGTCAGAGAGCATTGGCTTCTTATCTGCGCGTTGTTCCGGGGATCGATTTAACTGCGAAATTGCAATGATAGGAACTTCGAGTTCTTTAGCAAGCAGTTTGAGGTTTCGCGAAAATTCCGAAACTTCTTGTTGGCGATTCTCGACTCGTTTTCCCGATGTCATCAACTGTAAATAGTCGATCACGATTAACTTGAGGTTGTGTCGTTGCTTAAGTCGTCTCGCTTTGGCTCGAATCTCCATCAAGGAAAGATTTGGGGAATCATCAATAAATAATGGAGCTTGTGAAATTTCACCCATTCGCTTTGCCAAACGGCTCCACTCTTCATCGTTGAGCGAACCAGAACGAATATTATTTAATCCCACTCGTGCCTCAGCAGAGAGCATTCTCATCGTGATTTCAGAGCGCGACATTTCTAGAGAAAAGATGACTGAGGTATCGCCATTGTGAATAGAGGCATGGCGTGCAATATCCAAACCAAGGGTGGACTTTCCTACTGCAGGGCGAGCAGCAAGGACGATCATATTTCCAGGATGTAAACCATTGGTGAGTTGATCGAGGTCTTTAAATCCGGTCTTGACACCTTCGCCACCGAGATTTTTTGAAATAGCTTCAATCTCATCGAGGGCTGCAGGCAAGAGTTCACTAAGTTGAATGTAATCTTCACTGGCTCGATGTTCAGTTACTTGATAAATCTCGGCTTGAGCTTGGTCAACCACATCATCGACTTCACCCTCTTCGGAGTAACCAAGTTGAACAATTTTTGTGCCGGCCTCAACCAATCGACGAAGCACGGCGCGATCTCGAACGATTCTCGCGTAGTAGCCTGCATTTGCGGCAGTAGGAACTGATGAAATAAGAGTGTGGAGATATGGCGCGCCACCTGCACGCGCAATATCACCACGTTTTGTTAATTCAGCCGCGATTGTGACTGGATCGGCAGGTTCACCGCGGCCATAAAGATCAAGGATTGCGTCATAAATTAATTCATGCGCTGGTCGATAAAAATCACGTTCTTTCAGAATTTCAATTACATCAGCAATCGCATCTTTGCTGAGAAGCATGCCTCCAAGGACGCCCTGTTCGGCTACTAAATCTTGTGGAGGGGTGCGTTCGAACTCGGCTGTGCGTCGAGATTGACCCGATACATTGGGAAGTTCGGTGATGCTCATGTGTGCAATCCTCCCAAAATCCACTGACATTGCTTGAACTCAAAAGCGCCTACCCGAGAGCGCTTAACCTAGTTAGCAAGGTCCGAAAGGTGTTACTTGCAAGAGCAGTTGCTGTGGAGAGAGTTGTGGAAAGCCCGTGCATATCTCACTCAGGTTGGTGGATTCAGTTGTGTATAACAAGTGGATAACCTGGCAATTACGCCAAGTTCACGCTCAACCATCGGAATAAAGATGTGGATAAAGAAAATTATTCTTGTCTCAAAATGCGATATGGCCCCATCTCATTCGATGGGGCCATATCTTCAATCCGGTAAAACTAAGCGGTGACGACCTGAACATTCACTGTCGCGACAACCTGAGAATGCAAGGTCACCTTTACAGGGTAGGAACCAAGCTTCTTAATATGGCCGGCTACCTTGATACGGTGACGATCGACATCTAGTCCAACTGCGGACTTGATTGCGGTCGCAATATCTTTGTCAGTAACGGAACCAAAGAGGGATCCGGTGGAACCAACCTTGACCTTTACCGAAACGGTTGCAGCCTCGAGAGATGCTTTGATCTCACGAGCATGATCTAGGTCGCGAATTTCGCGAGCTGAACGAGCACGACGTATTCCTTCAATCTGGCTCTCGCCACCCGCGCTCCATGCAATCGCATTTCCACGAGGTAGAAGGTAGTTACGGGCATAGCCATCTTTTACAGTGACTACATCGCCTGGGTGTCCCAAGCCAGCAACTTCACGAGTAAGAATGAGTTTCATATTTCCATTCTCCTTATCGCGCGGTTGAGGTGTAAGGCAGAAGTGCCATTTCGCGGCTGTTCTTTACAGCGGCGGCAATCTGACGTTGATGTTGGGTGCAAGCACCAGTTACTCGACGGGCACGAATCTTGCCTCGATCAGAAATAAATTTACGAAGTAGGGCAATGTCCTTGTAATCAATATATGTTGCCTTTTCACGGCAAAATGGACATGGCTTCTTCTTGAACTTCTTCATTGCTGCAGCCGACATCTTTGTTTGCTTTGGTTTTGGCTTCAGCGTCTTATTGCTTCTTGCTCCCACTGTGGTGCTCCTTAGTTATAACCTCTGCTTCATCAGCAGAAATATTGGATGCCCCGTTGCTTGCAACGGGAATGGTTAAATTAATTAAAACGGTGGCAGATCATCAGAACCGGTCGTTGCCCAACCGCCACCTACTGGTGCGGCTGACCAAGGATCATCGGTCGATGCTGTTTCACCGGATGAGAACCCACCGGTTGAAGCGCCACCTTGACGAGTTGTCTTGGTGACTTTTGCAGTTGCGTTGCGAAGGGATGGACCCACTTCATCAACTTCAACCTCAAATACTGTGCGCTTCTCGCCCTCTTTGGTTTCATATGAGCGCTGCTTCAAACGACCGGAAACAATTACCCGCATTCCACGAGTAAGTGATTCGGCAACATTTTCAGCTGCTTGACGCCAAATCTGGCAACTTAGAAAGAGGCTGTCGCCATCTTTCCATTCGTTGGTGTTCTTATCGAGATAACGTGGAGTTGAGGCGACGGTGAATTTCGCGACTGCTGCACCTGATGGGGTGAAACGAAGTTCAGGATCGTTAACGAGGTTACCAATCATGGTGATATTTGTATCTCCTGCTGCCATTTCTCTACTCCTTATCTCGCGTGAATAAAATTATTCTGGACGAACAACTTTGGTGCGAAGCACAGCTTCATTCAAATTAAGTTGACGATCCAACTCTTTGATTGCTTCTGGGCCACAGTGCATATCTACAACAGCGTAAATACCTTCGGGTTTTTTGTTGATTTCGAAGGACATACGGCGACGGCCCCAAACATCAAGCTTGTCGACTCGGCCACCACTGTCTTTGATGATCTTGAGATAGGTCTCAAGGCTAGGTGCGACTGTTCGCTCTTCTAATTCAGGATCGAGAATGACCATGATTTCGTAATGACGCATGCGTTAACCCCACCTCCTCTGGACTAAAGCGGCCACGGTATTTCCGCGGCAGGAGGGTTATGCGGCTCTCCCGATGACCCACGGTGTGGAAAATCTCTTGGAGAGGAAGGCTAAGCGTAACCCCCACTCTCATTTGAGAGAAATTCGAGGTCCTGTGGAGTCAACTCCCGTGTGGATGAGGCTTGAATCAGCCTGGCGGCGAACCAAAAAGTGGTTGCCAGGCGAATAAAGATGGATAGGGCGTAGGCCTTCTCAGGCAGGCCAAAGTGGGATTGGGTGTACTGAGCCAGATATTCCCAGACCGCCAGGTGATAAATGCCTTCCCCTGCCTGCCAGATCCAGAAATCTCGCCTGAGCAGAAGCCCTCGATAGGAGTGAGGCATCGCCAAAATCGCGAGCGGGGTCAGCCAAAGTACATATTGTGGTGAGTAGACCTTGCTCGTCGAGGTAAAGATAACCACGATAAAAAAAGCGACTTGAGCCAATGTTGGGCTCTTCTTAAGTAAGAAGAAGTAATAGGTGAAGGCTGCGGCACCGACCAAAAAGGAAATAGTCGCAAAATAATTTAAATTAGATAGTCGAACTCCAAATAAATTTAAACCAAACCATAAGGAACCAAAATCCGCTCCGCGATTGCTATTTAATTTAAAGAATCGCCACCAGCCAGTCGGTGTGGTCACGATAAATGGAAGATTAAGAATCAACCACGTTCCCAAAGAATAAAGAGAGTACCGAAGTAGTTTCTTTACTTCTCGATTTCGATAAAAGATCAGGACAACGGGAAGAAGTAACACGATGGGATAAAACTTCGTGGCGATCGATACGCCAAGAATCAACGCACTGAGGTCGTACCGTTTTCGATCAAAATAGTAAATCGCACTTACTGCAGAAATTACGGCCCAAAGATCCCAATTTATATAGAGAGAGGCAACAACGGCTGGACTCAATGGAAGTAAGTACCAAAATCTCGGATTCATTTTCGCAACGAGTAAGACGGCTCCTATAAAGAGCAAGGCGATGAGAGCGGCGTTGATATCAAAATATCTGGTGTATCCCGATCGAGGATTCGGAACTAACCAAGAAGTCGCCCACATGACCATCGCGGTTCCTGGTGGATATTCGACCGCATTAGTTGAACTCGAATATGGCCAGCTGTGAGTGATTAACCCACGGTCGCCAAATAACGCAGGTAGATCGGAGTAACAAGCATGAACATAGACATCCGGTGTAGCCCAACCGCTATTTCGACAATGATCAAATTTAGCAAAGGAAAAAAGCGCAGAGAGAAGTGCAAGAAAAATGACCGACTTGGTAGTGAACTTCAACATCTCACTTCTTCTTAATTACTTTTTTACTTGTCGGCTTTGGCGACGCGGTAATTGCAAGCGATGGATCCAGAGTTGGCACTGCGCTTTCATAAGGTACTGGGTCGGTTCCACCGATATTGGCAGGGGTGGGGAAAGGAATTACAGCTTGTCCTTTGAGCGCGTTTTTCATATATAAATCCCAAATTTTGGCGGGGAATGAACCACCAGTTACGGCATTCAAACCGCCAATTCCGTTGAGCGATTGAGAATTGTTATCGCGAAACATTGCAATCGACGTTGCCAACTGCGGGGTATAACCACTGAACCAGGCCGACGCGTTATCGGTTGTAGTTCCGGTCTTACCGGCACTTGGTCGGCCAAAATCAGAGAGTGCGCCGGCTGCCGTTCCAGTTTTTGTCACTCCTTGAAGCGCAGATGTTAGGTCGGCCATGACATCAGGTGCGAATACTTGTTGGGCTTGAACTCTGGATTCATAAAGGACTCCAGAGTTTGAACCGAGAACTTCCTTGATAATAAATGGTTTGGCGTAAACACCTTGCGCTGCAAATGTTGCATATGCTGCAGCAACATCAATCACGTGAGGGCTTGCAACGCCAAGAGTGACCGAAGGGGTTGCCAGCATGGCCACCGAGTTTGGAATACCAGCACGTCGCGCCACATCCACTACCTTGTCCGGTCCTACCTTTATACCGAGTGGTACATAAATGGTGTTGATGGAATCGGCGGTGGCCTTCATTAAATCGACGAGACCATATTGTTCATTTCCGTAGTTGAAGACTGGATACGGCTTGCCATTGTCATCAAAGACTTGTGGGGATTGCCCATCCCATAGCGAAGTAAGAGGGATTCCTTGTTCAAGTGCGGCGACTAAAGCAAAAGGCTTAAAAGTTGAACCTGCCTGTGCAATGCTCTGAGTTGCATTATTAAATTGGCTAACTAGATAGTCCTTGCCACCATAGAGAGCCACGATTTCACCCGTGCCAGGGCGAATAGAAACTAATCCAATATGTAAGTTCGCTGGCGCATGTGCTGGAGTCCGGCGATCAACTGCATCTACAGCAGCTTGTTGGGCTGGTTTTTCGATGGTTGTTTTAATTACATAACCACCAACCTGTAATTGATCCATCGTGAATCCAAGGTTGTTGAGTTCGTGTTCGACCCAGGAAATCAAATATCCCTTTGGTCCAGCCAGTGAACCAGATGTGACTCGAGGTTTAATGGTCGGAAATCTTTGTTTGTCGGCATTGGCTTGAGATAACCAGTGCGCGGTAACCATTCCTTTGATGACATATGCCCAGCGTGCCTGCAAACGTTTCATATTGGTGGGGCGAACCGCTGGATCGTAATAACCAGGCGAGCGCAAGATACTTGCTAGAACTGCTGCCTGGGATACATTTAATTGATCGACAGATCGACCAAAGTAAATCTCGGCGGCAGTTTCAACACCGTATGAACCTCTACCAAAATAAATGGTATTGAGGTAACTCTCCAAAATTTGATCTTTCGAGAACTGGTTTTCCAATTTGATAGCAATAACTAATTCTTTTATTTTTCGCTGGATGCTTCGCGTGGGCGAGAGAAAAGCGGTTTTGGCATATTGCTGAGTTATGGTCGAGCCGCCTTGAAGTGCGCCACCTTTGAGATCGTTCCACAGCGCTCGCGCAATTCCAGTTGGGCTAAAAGCTTTCTCAGAGTAAAAATTACGGTCTTCTGCCGCCATCACGGCATGACGAAAGTTCAATGGAATATTTGCCAACTTAACGATAGTTCGGTTCTCGGAACCGATTCTTCCCATCTCAGAACCGTCGGCATACTGAAAGATTGTGGTCTGGCTATTTACAAATGCATTAGCGTCAGGAATTTTGACGGTGTGGTAGGCCAGCGCAAACCCAACCGAGAGCGCGATAAATCCAAAACCAAAGAGAAATACCGCGGTACGAAAGAGCACTTTGCGCAGGGTCGCCACGTGAGAAAGGTTACCGCTTCACCCAATCATCATCTTCTAGGGTTCGGACTTTTCGGGGAGGTTTACGGGTTCGACCATCTCCCAATAAATAGGAGTAAATCAGATGGTTCCAACCGCAATCCTGACAAATTTCGACGGTGTAGACCCGAAATTCACCATACTCGCTCTGCATCTCATCTAATTCGGCTATGGACTTAATGCGACCTGAGTATTGCCCGAGTTGGTCTCCAAAAGCATATCGAAGCTCGACCATTCGAGTTTTGCGACAGACCGGGCAAGGTCTTTCGGTCTTTTCGCCATGATATTTGGCGGCACGTCGCAGGTATGGGTCGGCATCGCACGCCTCCATTGCCGATGCCTTGCCTTGAAAGAGAGCAACCAAAGTGGCGCGGCGATCTAAGGAATAATCGATGGAATCCCTTTTTGACCACATGATCAAAGAATAAACCTTATGCAAAATCTCGGCTTTTTAAAGTTACTAGGCTGAGCCCGTGCGCTTTCCCAACCATTTGCCAAATCTCTTGAAAGGCCGATTGCCTCGCTTGCTCCAAGTTCGTTGGCTGGGTCAATTGGTCGATGGGGTGTTCCAGTCTGCATTGGCCTCTTTTGTGCTTTTCTCGCCAGAGCGACAGTCGAATGCCACTGCCGCGGCGTTAGCTTTTTCCGTAGTGCTCTTACCGTATTCACTCGTCGGTCCTTACGCGGGAATTTTTCTCGATCGATTTTCGCGCCAAAAGATCGTTCAGATCTCGAATTTTATTCGCGCCGTAGATCTGATTCTGATTGCCATTTTGGTGAAGAACAGTGCAACTGGAATGGCGCTAACTCTTCTCGTACTCGTTGCCTTTGGTATTAATCGACTTATTTTGGCCGGGCTTTCTGCCGGATTGCCGTTATTGGTCTCCAAGAAAGATCTCATCTCGGCGAATGCACTTGCGGTAACTGGCGGCACCATATGCGTTGTTCTTGGTGGCGGAATTGGAATTGGTCTTAAGAATCTGCTCGACCGGGGCCATAAAAGCGACTTCTCTGACTCAATGTTGGTGCTCGTAGCGGTTATTGGTTATGCCGTTACAGCTCTTATTAGCTCGCGATTGGGACGCAAAGAAATTGGCCCTCTTGATCATGAGAGCGCAAGTGAGGGTTGGAAAGAGCTACTTGAAGGCTTTCATTTACTCCGAGTACATGCTGACGCCTTGCGCGGAATCTTCGCTACTTCAATTCAACGAGGTGGCCTTACCGCGTTGACACTTATGGGGCTTCTGCTTGAACGAAACACTTACAACGCGCCTACAAATCCAGATGCTGGGTTACGTGGATTTGCCTTTGCCCTAGCAATTGCTGGCGTTGGAATCGGGGTTGGTTCGATTATCAGCCCCATGGGAGTTAATAAATTTGGACGACATCGTTGGATTACATTGATGATGATTACATCAACTCCATTTCTCTTACTTTTTACGGTCTGGCCGATCGAATCTATTTTGGTCATAACCGCCTTTTTTGTGGGGCTCACAGGTCAAGCGGTAAAGGTCACTAATGATGCTCTCGTTCAATCCAAAATCCAGGATGAATATCGGGGTCGGGTTTTTGCTTTTTATGACGTTGCAGTAAATGGCGCGATTGTCATAGGTGCAGTTGTTGCAGCATTAGTACTCCCACATTCCGGAAAGTCCATTTTGTTGCCAATTATTATTATCTTTTCTTATCTTCTTACCTCTGGTTATATCTTGCGCCCAACTAAATTTTCGGCTGATTTACCTTCCACCATTTAAGCAACTCTTCAATTGCCGCTTCCCTACCCAGGGGACCTTGTTCCATTCGTAAATCAAGTAAAAATTGGTAAGCCTTGCCAACAAGTGGTGAAGGTTTTACTTGCAATATCTCCATAATCTCCACCCCGTTTAAATCTGGGCGAATCTTTTCTAATTCTTCTTGTTCTTTTAATTGAGAGATCCGATCTTCGAGGGAATCATAAGTTTTTGCCAGGAGTTGTGCTTTGCGTTGGTTCCTCGTCGTGCAATCTGCGCGTGTTAATACATGGAGATGATCAAGCAGATGTTCGGCATCCTTTATATATCGACGAACTGCAGAATCTGTCCATTCACCACTTCCGTATCCGTGGAAACGCAGATGGAGAAAAACTAATTGAGAGACATCTTTAATTGTGTGATTATCAAATCGAAGAGCACGCAGACGTTCTTTAGTCATTCGAGCGCCAACTACCTCGTGGTGATGAAAGGAAACGCCGCCGCCAGGTATCAATTCCCGAGTTTTTGGCTTTCCAATGTCATGCATCAGTGCAGCCAAACGAATAACTAAATTGGGACCGCCCAATCGATCTTCAAGTGCAATGGCTTGTTCTAAGACCGTCAGAGTGTGTTCATAAACGTCTTTATGATGATGATGTTCATCAATTTCAAGCCTTAATTTAGGAAGTTCAGGCAGTATCCGTTCTGCCAAACCCGTTTCAACAAGCAGTGTCAATCCCGAACGAGGATTGCCCGACATCAAAGTCTTTATAAGTTCATCTCTCACCCGCTCAGCTGAGATGATGGATATTCGATCTGCCATTGAGGTAATTGCTCTAACAATGCTTGGATCTACTGTGAAATCAAGTTGGCTAACAAAGCGAGCAGCCCGCATCATTCGGAGCGGATCATCTGAGAAAGAATCCTCTGGCTTGCCTGGCGTTCGAAGAATTCGATGAGCCAGATCAGTAACTCCGTTGAACAAATCGATAAAAGTTGGTTCCGAAGATGTAAGTTCTAGCGCCATCGCATTAACCGTGAAATCGCGACGGAGTAAATCGCCCTCGATGGACTCTCCAAAATTCACATCTGGTTTTCGGCTCTCCGGGTCGTAACTTTCACTGCGGTAGGTAGTCACCTCAATGAGGTTCTCACCTTGCTTCGCAGCGATCGTGCCAAATTCTGCTCCGGTCTCCCAAACTGAGTCCGCCCAGGAATTCAAAATCGCCTTCGTTTGAGCTGGTCTGGCATTTGTAGTGAAATCCAGGTCATTTCCGAGCCGCCCCAGAATCGCATCTCGAACCGGGCCTCCAACGAGAGCCAAGGTGAAACCAGCGGTTTTGAAGGCTTGAGCAAGTGAGGTGGCTGCAGGAACTTGAGTCACCAAAGTCTGGATCGCCAAGTCGGCTGCAATATCTTTCGGTGTTTTCACAGTATCCCTCTCACACTGGGTAAGGCTAGAGCAGTACCCTTCCCCTATGACCCCGGCACCCGGTGCGGGTGGCGAAGCAAAGCGGAAAAAACGTCGGAGACGACGCCCTGCCAACCCACACCCACAGCAAAATCAATCATTAAGCAACGGTAACGATAATCCAACTGTCGCGACTGAAGAGAAACGTACGCCCAATAGACCCCAACCTAACCACCGAAACTATGTAAAACGGGTGGATGAAGTCAGCGCAGGTGGATTGGTTATCGATACCTCAGGTACTCGAGGCCTGCTCATCGGACGACGGGATTTAAAGGATCTCACTCGTGAACGTCTCTTATGGTCCTTGCCGAAGGGGCATATCGAACAGGGCGAGACTCCAGAACAAGCCGCCATTCGCGAGGTACAAGAAGAAACTGGAATAGAGAGTGAAATAGCTCGCGCCCTTGGAGTCATTGATTTTTGGTTTATGGCTGGTGGGAAACGGATTCATAAAACGGTTCACCACTATCTTTTTAAAGAAGTTGGCGGCGCTCTGGCGCCACAAATCACCGAAGTTGATGACGTGGCTTGGTTTCCATTAGCGCAAATCGTTGAGATGTTGGCTTATCCAGATGAAAAGAAGTTGATCGCGAAATCAGGCGAGTTGGAACTATGACAGTTCGACTTCGAAATATTTGGATTGTCACCCTACTGGTCTTCGTTAATGTCATTTCGCTACCTCAAAGCAATGCTGGCCAAACATTTTCTCGTTCAACAAAATTGGGATCGGTAATCACCATCTGGGATCCCCCTCATCAACAACTCGACGGTAGATTCTTTGATGACGATCTCGCTTCACTATTAACTCCAGATGGACGTTTAGGAAAACTAGTTTTCACTCCCTCGCCTGGAGCGCATGTTTGGGCCATTGATGCCTCACTGATTGAAGAAGTTCAGGCGATGGCCGCTGGATATTCCCTCAATACAAATGCCCAACCCATTGGACAAGAGATAGCCACACGTTGGTTGGCGCAATTAAATCTTGTTACCGCTTTTGATTCGATAGAAGCCTTGCCGTATGGAAATCCATCTGGATATTGGATTCACCGGTTGTCTCCACATGATCAAAATTACTTTCTCGTTGCGGGCCAAATTCGTCTTCAATCCATATTGAATCGCCCAGTTGCAGCAATGACCTCTTATCCAAACCGAAAATACTTTCCGTTAGAAAATTCTGTCCTTGAAGAATATCTTTCGGCTGGCAAAAATCTTCAGCTGATAGCAACAATGCTGCGGTCGAGTGACTTTGATAATTACCGGTTAAGAAGCGCAAGCTTGTTGATCACAAATTTAGATACAAATCGACGAGAGTTCCTTGCTCGCGATTTAACCTCTCAAATGTACGCACTGACTCATTACATTCGATTGGTTCCCGGTAAATTTACAGTCACCTCATCGAAGCAAAATCTACCAATAACGATTATTAACGACTTTCCCACTACCGCAAAAGTTCAGCTCAACATCTCTGCTTTAAATGGCAAGGTAAAAATCCACCACCTTTCACCTATCCAACTCTCGGCGAATTCAAAAACCCAAGTCTTAATTCCGATTGAAGTTCTCACCTCCGGAACCAGCGCCCTTGCGATTGATGTGTTGACTAATAAGGGTGAACTTCTGGGTGACACAGTGTTGTATCCGCTAAACCTTACGGTCATCAGCCCGGTCGCAACATGGATTACTACTGGAGCTGGAATCTTGCTCTTTGTTGCAGCAGTGATTCAAAGTATTCGTCGAATTAGGCGACGGAAAACATGAGCACTCCTTCACTCTTTAGATCCTCGGCTGTGATGGCTGTAGGAACTATTTTTAGCCGAATTACCGGG
>CAIMZW010000097.1 GCA_903846075.1 uncultured Actinomycetes bacterium | reverse complement strand
GAATTTTCTTTCGAAAAATTGCCGAGTTAACGGGAGAACCCTATGACGCGGCGAACGTTCGTCCGTTACTCCGCCACATTGGTACTGCAGCACGCATGTTAGGCGCGACTATTCAAAACACTGCGAATCCAACAATGTTGGAGGCTGGCTATAAGGCAAATGTGATTCCGCAAACTGCGAGCGCAGTTATTGATGGTCGATTCCTTCCCGGTTTTGAAGATGAACTAGTTGAGACCATTAAGGAATTGGCAGGTCCGGATGTTGAAGTTGAACTTCTGGTTCACGACATCGCACTGGAGGTTGATTTTGCAGGACCTTTGGTCGACGCCATGCGAAACGCTATTTTGGCGGAAGATCCTGAAGGGATTCCAGTTCCCTACGTGATGAGCGGGGGAACCGACAATAAAGCACTCTCTGATTTAGGAATCGTTGGGTACGGCTTCAGTCCTGTGAAGTTGCCGGAAGATGTCGATTTCTTCCCCATGTTTCATGGGGTTGATGAAAGAGTCCCTATTGAGGGCCTGCGTTTTGGTGTCCGAGTTCTTGATCGGATGTTGAAAAACTCTTAATGGGAATTTGGCTTGTTGGTACTTAAGCGGAAATTTCGTTAAGCGCATCCCGGACTTGGTCCGGCAAGAGGACTTCCTCAACAGTGAGAATGCCACGAAGTTGGGCGCCCGTGCGTGCGCCAACAATCGCGCTACTAACTCCAGGGCTATCGCGCACCCAGGAGAGGGCCACCTCGATAGGGGAGTATCCCAAGCCATCTGCAGCTACACACACAGCGTCGACAATCGAGCGAGATTTAGCGTTCATGTAGGGGGCTACGAAAGCGGAGAAATGCGGACTGGCACCACGAGAATCTGAAGGAATTCCATTGCGATATTTACCAGTCAGCACACCTCGACCAATGGGCGACCAGGCGAGAAATCCAGTTCCTACTGCCGCCGTGGCCGGTAGAAGCTCATCTTCTACTTGTCGATTCAAGAGTGAGTATTCTGATTGAGCACTAACTATGTTTGCTTTACCGAAAAGTGGGTTTTGCAAGGTGGCGGCTCGGGCCAGTTGCCAGGCAGCGAAATTGGAAAGTCCGACATATCTCACTTTTCCAGAACTAACGGCATAGTCGAGAGCTGAGAGGGTTTCTTCTAATGCTACATCGCTGTCCCAGGTGTGTATTTGCCAGAGATCAAGGTATTCAATTCCAAGTCTGGCAAGGGAATTATCTAGATCACTGAGTAGATTGCTACGAGAATTATTCACTTGCCGAACGCCGGAACTGACTGAAATCCCGGCCTTACTTGCGATAAGAACCTCATCTCTTTGGACGAGACTTCCCAAAAATCCACCGAGAACCCGCTCGCTATCACCATCTCCATAGATAGCTGCCGTATCTATGAAATTGCCACCGGCATCCAGAAAGGCGCGAAGTTGTTCGGCGGCTTCATGTTCATCGGTATCTCGACCCCAGGTCATGGTTCCTAGACCAATTCGAGAAACGGAGAGTCCCGACTTGCCTAACTGTCGCAATTCCATGGTGGCGACATTAGCAATATCGAACTGGAATAGTCGGTAACCTTGCCCAATGCCAGATTCCCATGCCGTGATCTACTTGGTTCGTCATGCGCACTCAACGGCCAATGCCGCGAATATATTGGCAGGCAGAACACCCGGGATTGCACTTTCCGTACGTGGTCGGGCTGAATCCGAATTGCTGGCCAAGCGGTTGCATCAATTAGATCCTGCTGTAGTTCTCTCTAGTCCGCTCCAGCGGTGTCTGGAGACGATTGCCCCTTTCAAATCTGCGCATCCGAATGTTGTCTACAAAAAGGACCCTAGATTCCAAGAAATGGATTATGGAACTTGGTCTGGCAAGAAACTCAAATATCTATCTGCGCTGCGTCTGTGGAATCAAATTCAAAGCAATCCAGCATCGGTGAGATTCCCAGAGGGCGAGAGCTTTTTAGAGATGTCAGCCCGTTCCAATTCAGGGATTCTTGACGCTGTTAATTTGGGAAAGTCGGTCGTCGTCGTTAGCCACGGTGATGTTATTAAATCCATCATTTCCCATCAAATTGGCATGTCTGTTGCTAATCTTCAAAAATTCATTGTGGACCCAGCCTCGATCTCCACTATTTCAATATCGGGAACCGGTTCTTTGATTCTCTCTCTCAATGACACTAGTCATCTGGCCAGCATGCGAACTTCCAAGGTGAAGCCCGGCCGAACTCGCAATACTCTTGGCGGGGGATCAGGAGTCGTATGAGCCGTTTGGAATTTCGTCACGAGCGAGTTGATCGTTTTGTCGTGGGCACTGTAGGAGTACCTGGTGAGCGTTCCTTCTTTCTCCAAGTTCAATCAACCGGCCTGTCCAACTGCGTTGCCATCGAAAAGAGTCAAGTAGCAGCGCTCTCCGAGCGATTGGATGAGTTGGTACGTGAGTTGAAACGCTCTCAATTAGCGAGTTTGGATGAATTGGGTTTATCTGGAAATTTCGAGAGCAGAGAACTTGAATTTCCTATTACCGAAGATTTTACAGTCGGGCTCATTGGCATCTCGTGGGATGGCGACAATCAACGAATTGAAGTGGAAATCCAGGCTAATTCTGAACCTGGGTCCGATATAGCTAATGATTTTAACGAGAGCGCCGAATCCGAAGAGCCTGATGCCATAGTCGCCTACCTGCGCATTTTCCAAGTCCGAGCTTTTTGCAAGCAAGCGAACCAAGTGGTTTCGGCTGGGCGAGCTCCTTGTCCATTTTGTGGCTTACCTATCGATGCCATGGGTCATCTCTGTCCACGTTCAAACGGATACCGACGATAGATGACGACACATGAATAGCGAAGAACTCTTTCATTCGCTTTCCAATGAGGACCTCGAGATCGAAGGACGATTAGTGGATGCCTCAAACGCGACTTTGCTTGCGAAGATTGGCGAAGGGGATGCTGCTTTCCCTGTGATTTACAAGCCAATCGCAGGAGAACGTCCGTTATGGGATTTTCCCAGTGGCAATCTCGCCTCAAGAGAAGTGGCGGCCTACCTCGTATCGAATAAGGCTGGATTTAATCTCGTACCAATGACGATTTTTCGAGACGGACCTTTTGGTCCCGGTGCGGTTCAGCTATGGATTGATGTAGATCCTGAAATCGACGTTATCTCGGTAGTTCAGTCGGGAGATGTTCGGCTTCGAGATATGACGCTCTTTGATGCAATTGTTAATAATACGGATCGAAAATTTGGGCACATTCTGATTTCACCGGATGGAGAAGTTTTCGGATGTGATCATGGAGTCACTTTCCACGAGGAAGATAAGTTACGTACCGTGCTATGGAATTGGGCTGGAGCCGATTTACTTCCCGAGGAAATTGCCAAGCTTGAGAAGATTGATTCTGAATTGGATTCGTGGGAGTTGGATTTGCTTCTGTCGCCCTCGGAGATTAAAGCCTTGAAAGGTCGAGTAAGTAGACTTTTGCAAAATCAAAAGTTTCCGGAACCTAGCGAGAATTGGCCGGCCGTACCTTGGCCGCCTTACTAAAAGATAGGCTGAATAAATGAATTCTTGGCCCAAGACATTTCTGCCTGCCATAGCTTCTGAATTTTTAATTCCACCACTGCATCTGCAAACTCGACAAGGCGATCGAGTATTCAATCAGTCTGATATTCGAATGTATGTCTGTGGGATCACCCCCTACGATGCAACCCATCTTGGACACGCTGCTACCTACCTAACATTTGATTTAATAAATCGATATCTACAAGCGCAGGGCAAAGCTGTCGCTTTTGTAGAAAATGTAACGGATATCGATGAGCCGCTTCTTGAACGCGCTACAAGAGATCGCGTCGATTGGAAAGCCCTGGCAGCGGATCAAATAGCCCTCTTCGAGTCAGATATGAGCGCCCTACGGATATTGCCGCCAAACTTTTTCGTGCCTGCAACTTCGGTGATGGACTTGGTCTCTATCGCGATTTCAAAGATGAAAGCAAATGGTTTCGTCTACGAGGTCGACAGTGATCTTTATTTTGATGTTTCACCATTTCTACAGATGCTGCCCATTTCCGTCGAGGAAGCACTTTCGGTTTTTTCCGAGCGGGGCGGGGATCCACTTCGACAAGGGAAAAGACACCCTCTCGATCCCGTGCTCTGGATAGCAAATAGAGACGACGAACCGGGCTGGGAATCTGTTCATGGTTTTGGCCGACCAGGTTGGCATATTGAATGTTGTGTGATTTCACTTCGCTATCTTCTCGGAGCAGAATTCCTCGAACCTACCCAGAGTGATTTCCTCATTGATGTTCAGGGTGGCGGCTCCGACCTGATCTTCCCTCACCACTTCATGAGTGCAGCCCAAGCTCAAGCATTAACGGGAAAGCCATTTTCTTTCTCATTTGTTCACACCGGAATGGTTGGTCTTGATGGCGAAAAGATGAGCAAGAGCAAAGGAAATTTAGTTTTCGTTTCGAAACTTCTCCAGAGTGGTGTCGATCCGATGGTTGTTCGTTACGCGCTGCTTGATGGTCAATATGATGAAGACCGAATGTGGCGAAGTGAATTACTCACTAAGGCCACCATTAAGGTCGAACGCGTTCGCTCTGCCCTTTCTCGAATGGAAGTCGCACCCACCAAAACCGTTATCCAAGAGATTATTTCTGCGCTTTCGAATAACTTGAATACGAAGGGTTGCCTCTCTGCACTCGATTCTTGGACAACTGCAACCGAACTAGGGGAGACCGGCGGAGAAGCAGGCGAACTTTCGCGGGCACTCGACCTTCTTTTAGGCTTGGCTCTCTAAGCCCAAGATTCGAGGATAGGCACGCGCTTTAGGGCTCGCAGGGGCTCTACGGTAATCTTGCCCATAATGAAAACTGAGAGTTCACTACGCCAAGCCCTTGCCCAACGGGTCGTTATCGCAGACGGTGCTATGGGGACAATGCTTCAGGCAGCAAACCCCACTCTCGAAGATTTCCAAGGACATGAGGGCTGTAACGAAGTTCTCAACGTTAGCCGCCCAGATATCGTTAAGTCAGTCCATCGTCAGTATCTCTCCGTTGGTGTGGACGCTATCGAGACAAATACTTTTGGTGCTAACTGGGCTAATTTGGCCGAATATGGGATCGAAGATCGGATTTATGAACTGGCATTTGCTGGGGCGAAATTGGCTCGCGAAGTTGCTGACGAATTTTCCACGCAAGCCAAGCCTCGATTCGTGCTTGGTTCACTTGGCCCAGGAACCAAACTTCCAACATTAGGTCACACTTCATATGCGCTTCTCAAAGAGGCATACTTCACGGCGAGCAAAGGGTTGCTCGATGGCGGGGCAGATGCTCTGCTTGTTGAAACCACACAAGATTTGCTACAGGCAAAGGCAGCAGTTAATGGGGCTCGTGAAGCCATTGATCGAGCCGAACGCGATGTCATTCTCATTGCTCAGGTAACGATGGAAACTACGGGCACGATGCTCTTGGGTTCTGAAATTGGAGCGGCGCTTAATGCCCTCGAACCGCTTGGGATTGACCTGATCGGTTTGAATTGCGCCACTGGTCCGGCTGAGATGAGCGAACATCTACGTACTCTCAGTAAGAACGCTCTAGTTCAACTTTCCGTCATGCCGAATGCTGGCTTGCCGGTGTTAACCAAAGAAGGAGCTTCCTATCCGTTAAGCCCCGATGATTTAGCCCACCATTTAAAAGATTTTGTGACCAACTACGGCCTTAATTTGATAGGCGGCTGCTGTGGAACAACTCCAGCGCATCTCAAAGCCGTAGTCGATCTTCTCAATGGCGCGCCGTTGACGGTTCGACATCCCCAGCATGAATCTGGCGCATCCTCGATTTACCAATTTGTTCCGTTCGATCAAGAATTAACTTATCTCTCTATCGGTGAGCGAACTAACGCCAATGGTTCACGTGCCTTTCGCGACGCACTCATCGCAGAGGATTGGCAACGATGTGTGGACATTGCTCGAGATCAGATTCGAGATGGTGCGCATATGTTGGATCTCTCTGTTGATTATGTGGGACGCAATGGTGTCGCAGACATGGCAGAACTTGCCGGTCGTTTTGCCACCGCATCAACACTTCCCATTATGTTGGACTCAACGGAGCCTGCAGTACTCAAAGCTGGGCTAGAGCAGCTTGGCGGTCGTTCCATCATCAATTCTGTTAATTATGAAGACGGCGATGGACCCCAATCTCGCTTCTCGCGAATAATGCCTTTAGTAAAAGAACACGGCGCTGGCGTCGTCGCACTTACTATCGATGAAGAGGGACAGGCGAGAACCTCGGATTGGAAATTGCGGATTGCTCGCCGCCTCATTTCAGATCTCACGACTATTTGGGATATGAGAGTAGAAGATATTTTGATTGATACTTTGACTTTTCCTATTGCGACAGGTCAAGAGGAGACACGTCGAGATGGTTTAGAAACTATTTCGGCAATAGCTGCTCTGAAATCTGAATTTCCAACGGTGCATACAACTCTTGGCGTCAGCAACATTTCCTTTGGATTGAATCCCGCGGCGCGAATTGTTCTCAATTCTGTCTTTTTGGCAGAAGCGGTACAGGCCGGATTGGATTCGGCAATTGTTCATCCCTCTAAGATCACTCCAATAGCGAGAATTGATGAAGAGCAAAGAAAGGTCGCACTAGACCTGATTTACGATCGACGTGAATTCGATGCTGAAGGGAATTGCACATACGATCCATTATCGCGTTTTCTCGAACTTTTCGAGGGCGTCGAAGCAACGAGTTCAAAGATTACTCGAGCCGCTGAACTTGCCGGGTTACCTATCGATCAAAGACTTGAACGAAGAATTATCGATGGCGAGAAGGCAGGACTTTCGGAGGACCTTACGCAGGCGTTAGCAGATGGTATTGCACCCTTAACAATCATCAACGACTACCTATTATCCGGAATGAAAACTGTTGGAGAGTTATTCGGAAAAGGTGAGATGCAATTACCTTTTGTTTTGCAATCCGCCGAAGTCATGAAGACGGCAGTTGCATTCTTAGAACCTTTCATGGAGAAGTCGGAGAATGAGGGACGCGGCAAGATTCTTCTTGCGACGGTGAAGGGCGACGTTCACGACATAGGTAAGAATTTAGTGGACATTATTCTTTCGAATAATGGTTACACGACAGTAAATATTGGAATTAAGCAGACTGTGAATCAGATTATTGATGCTGCTCAAGAGGCTGATGTTGACGTGGTTGGGATGAGTGGGCTACTGGTCAAATCAACTGTAATCATGCGAGAAAATTTAGAAGAAATTACTTCTCGAGGTTTAGACCAAAAGTGGCCAGTGATTTTGGGTGGCGCCGCTCTCACTCGTTCTTTTGTTGAGCAAGATTTGGCCAGCGCTTTTCCGGGAACGGTGCGCTATGCAAAAGATGCCTTTGAAGGATTGCGGTTAATGGATGCGATGATGGGTGTAAAACGTGGAGTTCCGGGCGCAACCTTGCCACCGCTACGTGAACGTAAAACCGCAAACACTCGCTCACAAACTACTCGCGAGATCGACACCAATAGATCTGATGTTCTCTCCGATAATGTGCTGCCGATTGCACCGTTCTTCGGTTCCAAAGTCATCAAGGGAATAGCCCTGAATGATTACCTAGGGATGTTGGATGAACGTGCGCTTTTTATGGGGCAATGGGGTCTTAAAGGCGCACGTGGTGAATTCGAAAGGATGGCGGAAGAAGAAGGTCGTCCCCGGTTGCGAGCAATTGTCAATGAAGCGCAGTCGCAAGGCTGGTTAAATGCCGCGGTCGTTTACGGTTATTTTCCTTGCTATTCAGAGGGAAATGATTTGGTAATACTTCATCACGAAGGTTCCCATAAAGGTACTGAAAGAGTTCGTTTCACCTTCCCTCGCCAATCCAGAGATCGTCGACTTTGTTTGGCAGATTTCTTTAGGTCAAAAAGCAGTGGCGAAATTGATACCGTCGCTTTCCATGTTGTCACAATGGGTAGTTCTGTCAGCGCAGCCATTGCCAAACTATTCGAGGCAAACGAATACCGGCAATACCTCGAACTTCATGGTCTCTCAGTTCAATTGACGGAAGCACTGGCAGAGCATTGGCATGCTCGAATTCGTCAAGAATTGGGCTTCAGCGGCGAAGATCAAAGTCAGATAGATGCGCTTTTGGATCAGGGTTACAGAGGTTCCCGATACTCGTTTGGTTACCCAGCATGTCCAGACATCGAACAGCAAATCCAACTCTGCGAACTTCTTGAGCCCGGACGCATTGGCGTAGAACTTTCCGAGGAGTTTCAACTTCACCCCGAGCAATCGACTTCAGCCATCATTGTGCATCATCCTGAAGCAAAGTACTTCAACGCAACATGATTCCAGCCGCCGTACTTTTCGATATGGATGGGACTTTGATTGATTCCGAGCCTTATTGGTTGGAGGCAGAAACTGAATTAATGGCTAAGTTCGGTTATGCCTGGACTAAGGAAGATCAAGCAACTTGTCTGGGTGGGCCACTAGATCGAGTTGGTCGCTACATGTCAGAGTTAGCTGGGGAAGTTGAAGATTGGCAATTCTTCACCAATTCCCTTGTTGAAGGAGTGACAAGCAAATTTCTCAATGGCTTGACCTTTGTGCCAGGGGCGCGCGAAATGCTCTTAGAAATCAAAGAGCGAGAAATTCCCCTAGCCCTAGTGTCAGCAAGCCCGCGAGTACTGGTTGATGCAGCTTTGGCATTAGCTCCTAAAAATATTTTCCTAACTTCGGTTTCGAATAACGAGGTCACTCGTAGCAAACCGGATCCGGAAGGGTATTTACTGGCCGCAACTCTCTTGGGGGTTGATATTGAAGATTGCTTGGTTTTGGAAGATTCTAAGACTGGCGTGAGCGCAGGCCTTGCTAGCGGCGCCCACGTTCTTGCCATTCCGCATCTCGTGGAAATTTCACCCGATCCACATCTAAGAATTCTTCCTACCCTAAAGGATCGAAACTTTGACGATGTGCTTCTCCTTTTTAGTGATTCCCCCTCTTTCGGAAGGTCAATGCAATGAGTAGCCAATCACCATTTTTTCAAGCAGGAGATCGAGTGCAATTGACCGATGCAAAAGGGAAAATGCACACGATTACCCTTCAAATCAATAATGAATGGCATACCCATAATGGCTGGTTGGTACACAATGACGTTATTGGATTGCCTCAAGGTTCGGTTGTCGAAACAACAGGAGGCTTAAAGTTTCTCGCTTTTAAACCGCTGCTGGCCGATTACGTGCTGGCGATGCCAAGAGGTGCCACGATTGTTTACCCGAAAGATGCTGCACTCATACTCGGGGTCGCCGACGTTGCTCCAGGTTTACGCGTTTTGGAAGCTGGTGTTGGATCGGGAGCGTTGACTATTAGTTTGATGCGCGCAGTTGGAAAAGAAGGAGAAGTTCATTCTTACGAAAAACGGGAAGAGTTCGCCGACATTGCTCGAAAGAACGTCGTAAATTATTTTGGTGAACTGCCTTCAAACTGGAAATTAGAAGTAGGGGCAGTACAAGAACAGGTACACGAGCGGAAATATGATCGGGTGATCCTGGACATGCTTGCCCCTTGGGAATGCGTTGAGATGGCGGGTGAGGTTTTGGAACCCGGTGGAGTTTTTCTCGCCTACGTTGCAACGACAACACAATTGTCATTAACGGCCGAAACTATTAAATCTAGTGCCCTCTTTACCGAACCCGAGAGCAGTGAGTCACTTATTCGAGGTTGGCATCATGAAGGCTTGGCAGTTCGACCACAGCATCGAATGATCGGGCATACCGGATTTCTGATTATGGCTAGGCGTTTAGCTCCAGGTGTTATCGCCCCCGCTCGGCGTCGCCGACCATCGAAGGGTTCGTATGGGACCAGCGAGGCCGAGGCGTAAGGTCGCGTCTTACTTGATAGCTAAAACATCCACAACGAAGATCAAAGTTTCGTTAGCGCCAATTGGTCCACTTCCGGAGGCTCCATAACCAAGAGCAGGTGGGATGACAAGGAGACGGCGACCGCCAACTTTCATGCCAGGGATACCTTGTTGCCAGCCAGCGATGACTCCCGACAATGGGAAGGTGGCAGGAGCACTGGTCCAGGAAGTCTCAACGATTTTGCCAGTTGACCAGGCCATCAAGGTGTATTGGACGGTCAAAGTGGAGGCAGCAGTGGCAGCTGCTCCGGTGCCGACATAAATATCCTTGGTAACAAGCGTCGCCGGTGGAGTGCCCGTAGGGGCAGCAATAGTCGGAGCCTTGCCTGCCGCGCCTGTAACTGTAGGCAGGTTAGACGCGGTCGATGCTGGGGTTGCAGATTCTGATGGGCTCATAGTTGGGCTCGTTTGGGTAGCTGGAGTAGAAGGTGCCGCATTGTTTGAAGTGCCAGTCGTGGAGCAGGCAGCAAGTGTGAGAACTGAGATTCCCGCCCCAATTATTACAAAGGAACGTTGTAAGGGTCGGAGAGTTCTATTGGACATTTCTGCCTCTTTCTTTCGTTTGGCCACAAATTCTCTTCGTTAAGTGGAGAGTGAATTATTCGCTAATAACAGTTGCGAACTCTATCAAAGCCTTATCGTTCTCCTGTGGCAGTCGGGAAAACTGAGCGGTTATTGAATTTGACGATGGCACTGCTGGCGACCCGAAAATACTTAACCAAGTCTGAGATCTTCGCCACTGTCAGTGGCTACGAAGGTGGACTTGAGTCGATGGAGCGAATGTTCGAACGCGATAAGGACGATTTGCGATCAATCGGTATTGAGATTGAAGTGGGCAGTCTTAGCGCCTATTTTGAAGACGAACAGGGATATCGGATCAGACCCGACATTTATGGTTTGGATGTTGGACCGATTACGCCCCGAGAGTTGGCTCTTCTCTCATTAGCCGCTACTTCCTGGCGAACCGCCTCGCTATCCGAAAGTGCTGCAAGTGGACTTCGCAAATTGCGCTCCCTTGGGATTCCGTTGGCAGATGAAGAGATCGCAATCGGATTAACTTCAGTTGATAGCCCTCAGCAATATTTCGATGTCATCTGGGACGCGATTGATACCCGTAGGTTAATTGAGTTTTCCTATCCAGATTCACAGGGTTTGCTTGTTCACCGTCGACGAGTTCAGGCTTACTCACTTCTACTTTGGCGCGGGAGTTGGTATTTGATCGGTTTGGACTTAAATCGAGCGGCCATCCGTACTTTCAAATTAATTCGAATTGTTGGCGAAGTTGATTTATCTGGTCCAGTGGGTGCTTATGAAATTCCTGAAGGTTTTTCGGCCCATGATTACCTGCGCTCGATTCCCAATGAACAATTGCGAGAGGCACGAATTCTCATTCGGAAAGAAAGGTGCTTGGGTTTGCGAAGCAGAGGAATTGCGGTCTCGCACGATGAAGACTGGGACTTGCTTACTCTTTCCTTTCACCATAACGCTCAATTTGTTAAAGAAGTCTTGTGGTACGGATCAGATGCTCAAATTATTGAACCAGCGGATCTCATTCAATTGATATCCGAGCAGTTGCAAGGGTTGGTCACATGAGCGAATCTGCACTTGATCGTACTGCGCGGGCCCTCGATCTAATTCCTTTTATCTCTGAAAATCCGGGTCTGAGCATTGAGGAATTAGCAGCTGAATTTCACACGACTCCGAAAGCGATTACCAAGGATTTGGAACTTCTCTTTGTTTGCGGTTTGCCCGGTTACTCACCCCTAGAGTTGATTGATTTAGCCTTCGACTCGGGCTATGTCAGCGTTACGGACCCGCAAAGTTTGGATCGACCTAGAAAAATGTCGCACCGAGAACTTTTGGCATTGATACTTGGACTGGATGTTCTTTTAGGCTTGCACGTTGAGTTCGCTCCAGAGATAACCAGACTTAGAGAGAAACTTGTCTCAGTTTTGAAGCAAGCAGAATTGCCGATTCAGATCGAGCAAATATCCGATTCTGGCGTAGCTTTTATTGATCAGATTGAGGAAGTGATTGCTAGTCGAAAACTGCTTCAACTTGATTACCAAGGTGGAACGAAAGACCAGCTGACACGTAGGGTTATTCGTCCTGATCAATTAAGCCATCTCAACGGCTTGGTCTATCTATCTGGCTGGTGCTTCCTATCCAGGGGTTATCGAACTTTTCGGACGGATCGAATAGTTATTCTTTCGGTCATTGAACCGGATGAGACTAAATATCATGCTGATGACACCTCTCAACAGCCCGATCTGATTTCCGAAGTCACATTGGAAGTTACCCCTTCGGCTAAATCTTTTTTTGAGGAGAATTCTGGGATTATCGACTCTGTCGAAGTTACTGATTGTGTCGCAAGGGTGCGTATTCAAGTAAACGACCCTGAGTGGCTGCTTCGAACTTGCCTTGGATTAGGCGCAAAGGTGCGCATTTTGGCCCCTGAGAGCCTAAAGTCAGCTCTACGCGAGCGCGCCCAGTCGACGCTTGATTTGTATCGGTCAACAAATTCCTAACCCATTTCTTTATCTAAAAGTAATCATTATTGAGCCGAAAAGGTGCTTGCCAAGTGGGGCTAAGTGCTCGGCGCGAGGTACTATCTAGCCTCTTAACTCACGATAGGAAGTATCCATGTTTCTCAGAGAACCAAGCCACATTCTTCTCTTGTTACTCGTTCTCGTCATCCTCTTCGGGGCTAAGCGACTGCCAGATTCTGCCCGCGCTCTTGGACGCTCACTTCGTATTTTCAAAAGTGAAGTGAAGGAACTCAGTCCAGAAGAGAAGAAGGCAAAGCCTGATTCTGATTCTGGCGACACCGCTTCTCACAGCTAAGAATCCAGCATGAGCGCCCACGAGGGCGGTCGAATGCCGCTGATAGAACACTTTCGTGATCTAAGAAAGCGAGTTGTACGAGCCGCAATTGCAATCGTTTTAGCATCGGGAGTCGGTTGGTTTTTCTACAACACAATCATCAGCACGCTGGCCGCGCCCGTATGTGATTTAAAACAGGCTCAAAAAGTGGGTGCAAGCCACTGCGGAACTCTCTATATAAATGGAGTTCTTGGACCACTAAATTTGCAAATTAAAGTCTCGCTTTTAGTCGGAGTGATTATTTCCGCACCGATATGGATCTACCAACTCTGGGCGTTCATCGCGCCGGGGCTGCACCGGAAAGAAAAACGGAATTCAATTCTTTTCATCATTGTTGCTACTCCCTTTTTCGCCCTGGGTTCTGGACTTGGCTATTGGGTGCTTCCAGTCGCTGTTAAGGTCCTTCTTGGTTTTACTCCAAATTCGTTATCGAACCTCATCCCATTCGCTGATTACCTTGATTTTGTGCTCCGGGTAATTTTGCTGTTCGGCGCAGCTTTCGAATTGCCGGTCTTTCTCGTTGCGCTCAATTTAGCTGGCGTAATCACGGGTAAAGGAATTCTCAGACCTTGGCGTTTTGCCGTGTTCGGAATTGCTGTTTTTACTGCTGCCTTTACCCCGACTGGAGACCCAGTTTCCATGTCCGTGCTGGCAGTGCCACTCGTCGCTTTCTACTTCGGTGCAGGCGGAATCGCCCTTCTGGTCGATCGAAGGCGGGCAAAGCGCAGAGTTGAGTTGCCAGATGATGAAGCCTCACCGGAGTACATTGTTGAAAGCATTGATGATCCAGAGGAGAACTAGCGATGCGTTGGGCAATCGTTGTTAACCCATACTCTGGGAAGAAGAAGGGGTTAGCCCTAGCGCATGAGATAAAGCGAGAGGCGGCTGAAAGAGGGATTGAAAGCATCTGGATCTGTGGTTCGAGCGCTGCCGAAAGTCACGATTTGTTAGTCGATGCAGTAGCCGATTTCAATCTTACTGGCGTTGTTGTTGTTGGTGGAGATGGGCTAGTTAATTTAGCAATTCAAGTGCTCGCGCTATCAAAGATTCCTATGGCTGTTTTAGCGGCAGGAACCGGAAATGATTTTGCTCGCGCAAATGGGACTGCAAATTTCTCACCGAAACAGTTAGTAGAACGCATGATCACCACAGTTCCGGTCGAGGTAGATCTCGGCAGCGCAACCGTTGGCGGGACTACTTCGTGGTTTGGTCAAGTCATGAGTACTGGATTTGATTCTGAGGTTAATGAAAGAGCAAATAGATTTACGACAATTAAGGGCCAGATTAAGTACGATCTCGCCATCTTGCTGGAGCTTCCGAAATTCTCGCCAAAGAGTTACCGAATCGTCGCCGATGAACGCGAACTAACAGTGAAGGCTATGTTGGTTGCCATCGCCAATGGTCCGACTTACGGTGGTGGAATGAAGGTTTGCCCTAATGCCAATCGCAGTGATGGCATGTTTGACGTGCTTTTGCTCCATCCAATTCCTAAATGGGAATTTATTAAAGTCTTTCCAAAAGTCTTTAAGGGGACACATGTCAGTCATCCCAAAGTAGAGATATTTCGATGCCGAACAATTTCCATTGAGGCCGAGGCGGTCGCGTATGCCGATGGCGAGAGATACGGAAACTTGCCATTGAAAGCAACGACACATCCGCAATCACTTTTGACGTGGGTTGCCTAGTGGAATTATCTCCAGCAGAGAGATTTGCCGCCAGTAAAGCGCGAAACAACTTTCCTAAAACCGCGCGCTTTCAGGATCAATATTCCTTCCCGTTCGACGAATTTCAAATTGCTGGCTGCAATTCTTTAGAAGAAGGTAAAGGTGTTTTGGTTGCAGCACCAACTGGGGCGGGGAAGACAATTGTTGGAGAGTTCGCTGCTTATCTTGCGATGACTTCAGGAAAGAAGTGTTTCTATACCACCCCCATAAAGGCTCTTTCCAATCAAAAATACCAAGACCTGTGTTCAATTTTCGGTGACACAAATGTCGGGCTTCTCACCGGAGATACCAGTTTCAATTCGGAAGCTTCGATAGTCGTAATGACGACAGAAGTTTTGCGAAATATGCTTTATAGCGGCTCCTCGACGCTTGTGAATTTGAAGTATGTGGTCATGGATGAGGTTCATTATTTGGCAGATAAATTCCGTGGTGCCGTCTGGGAAGAGGTTCTCATTCATCTTCCGGAGAGCGTTCAGGTTGCTTCGTTATCGGCGACCGTCTCTAATGCGGAAGAGTTCGGAGATTGGCTGCAGACTGTTCGAGGCAGTACTGAAGTCATCGTCTCAGAAGTTCGACCGGTCCCGCTCTACCAACATGTTCTTTTCGGCAATCGTCTTCTGGATCTTTTCGTGGACGAGGGCAAGGTGAGTCCTGAGATTTTGCGCTTAGAACGTGAGACCTCTAGACGGGTGAAATCCAATGTCAATAAAGCACGTCACGCACGTGGAAATTGGCATGAGCGCTCAGATACCGTCATTAATGTTGGCTATCTCAATCGCCCAGAAGTAATCGAAAAACTCGATCGAGAAGGGTTGCTCCCAGCCATCACATTTATCTTTTCGAGAAAAGCATGCGACGCTGCCGTTCATCAATGCCTAAGTGCAGGTCTGCGATTAACTACTTCGGAAGAGCGTTCGCAAATTCGAACAGTCATTGCAAAGAATTGTCAGAGCATCCCAGAAGATGATCTCTTCGTACTCGGTTTTCATGAATGGGCAGATGGTTTAGAACGTGGAGTTGCCGCTCACCACGCTGGACTTCTTCCTAAATTTAAAGAGACAGTAGAGGAACTTTTCCAACGTGGATTAGTTAAGGCCGTCTTTGCTACTGAGACTCTGGCCCTAGGAATCAATATGCCCGCCCGAACCGTTGTCTTAGAAAAATTAATGAAATGGAACGGTGAAACTCATGTGCCAGTCACCCCTGGTGAATACACGCAACTCACTGGTCGCGCAGGCAGAAGAGGAATAGATGTTGAGGGCAACGCGGTTATTATCTGGAGCAAAGAGGTGGATTCAAGCTCAGTTGCTGGATTGGCTTCCACCCGTACCTATCCGCTAAAGAGTTCATTCAAGCCCACATACAACATGGCAATTAATCTCATTTCACAATTTGGAGCCGAGCGAGCCAGAACTTCACTGGAGTCTTCCTTTGCTCAATTCCAAGCTGACAAGGCAGTCGTGGGCCTCGCCAGACAAATCGCAAGAAATGAATCTGCTATCTCTAAGCTGCAAGAGGAAGTGCAATGTCATCTTGGCGATTTTATGGAGTATTCCCACATCCGAGCCGAGATTTCAGATTTAGAAAAATTGATGAGTAAGCGTTCGCGCCCACGACGACAAGAAATTGAAGAGGAACTCCAGGATCTGCGCAAGGTACTCCGGTCGCATTCCTGTCACGGATGCTCCGAGCGAGAAGTCCACGCCAGGCTTGCCGAGAGAATTGAGAGATTACTTCGAGAAAATCGCGGACTTACCGAGCGAGTTAATAACCGCACAAACGTAATAGCTAGGCGTTTCGATTTAGTCCGAGTGATGTTGGATAAATTGGGTTACATCCAAGGCGACCTCATAACCGATTCGGGCAAGCTTCTCTCGAAAATCTATGGTGAAACGGATCTGCTAATTGCAGAGATGATTCGGCTTGGCAGTTTTGATCAATTAAATGGTTCGGAACTTGTTTCGGTTTTGTCGAGTTTTCTCTTCGAAGCACGAAGGGAGTCGGCGCCCAAGATTCCACATGGCGCCGTTCAAGAGGTGCTAGTCGATGTCGTCCAACAATGGCACCGAATTCACGAAATGGAGTTGGAAATCGGTCTTGAACCCTTGCGCGAGCCAGATTTAGGTTTTTGTTGGGCGGCACATCGATGGGCTAGCGGTCACTCACTCTCCTCAATCTTAAAAGGTAGCGAGTTGACAGTGGGAGATTTCGTCCGATCAATGAAACAAATTATTGACTTACTTAGACAGCTCGGCGTTGCCTCGCCACACCTTTCTCAAACTGTCACTGATAGCCTCAAGAGAATCGATCGCGGAATCATCAGTTATGCAGGAGCTGTTCTATGACCTTGTTGTTGCTGGACAGCGCCTCGCTTTGGTATCGCGCCTATTACGGCATGCCTGACACATTACTAGCCCCAGATGGCACGCCTATAAATGCTATCCGCGGTTATTTAGATATGAGCGCAAGGCTTATCTCTCTCTACCGCCCAAATCGACTAGTTGCATGTATCGAGGGGGACTGGCGGCCAACGTGGCGAACCGAACTTTTCCCTGGGTATAAAGCAAATCGAGTAAGCGCCGATGGGAACGAGGAAGAGCCCGACCTTTTAACGCCGCAGATTCCCATTTTGTTGGACCTACTTGAAGCCTTTGGTATTCCTGTCGTCGGTGCCGACGATTACGAGGCCGACGATGTCATTGCCACATATAGCGTGGCCGAACCTGGACCTACTCGAATAGTTACCGGAGACCGAGATCTCTTTCAACTAGTTGATGACAATCGGAAAGTAGCCGTGGCATATCTTGCCAAAGGGATTGCGGCTCATGATCTGGTAGATATTGACTGGATTTCGCAGAAATACAACATTCCTGGTGATCGCTACGCGCTCTTTGCCATGATTCGTGGTGATGCCTCAGATGGATTACCAGGCATTAGGGGGATAGGGGAGAAGGGGGCAGCTGCCATTGCCCAACATTTTGTCAGCATTGAAGAGGTAGAAGAGGCTGCTCGAAACGGAGATGATCGACTCACTCCAAATATGAGAAAAAAAATACTTGAGGCGCAGGACTATATAAAAATTGCACCAAAACTTGTTCATTGTGCGCTAGACGTTCCGTTGCCACACATTGATTTATCGCTTCCAAAAAAACCAGATTCGCTCGATGAAATCTATACCTATCAACGCGATTACGGTTTAGGTGCAAGCATTGATCGCTTAATCTCTGCATTGCGGTGGTGAAGTTTCGACCACAAAGGTCCGCGCTCCTTTCCCTTGTCGCAGGGTTCTTAGTATCCCGAGGCTTTGTGGAAGGTGGATCTTGGATCTGGATATTTCTTGGTCTTGGAATCTTCTCTCGATCGCTATGCACTCAATCTTTTAGATATCGTTGCGTGGCTATTTACCTCTTTGCTTTCTCTTTTCTTCTCTTTCTCCTATCGTGGTCAAGCATCTATGTCGGAACTCTGCCTTGGTTACTTCTCTGCTTCGGTGAGGCGTTTTTTTATCTGCCACTGGCACTCGTTCGCTATCAAAGCGCGATGAGCTATCCACTCTTATTTGCTTCTGCTCTCGTCTTTTGCGAGTTCCTCCGAAGGCAATTTCCCTTTGGCGGTTTTGGCTGGGGAAGAATCGGTTTTGCCTCAACTCATTCACCCTTTTCTGCGGCATTACCGATCGGAGGCGTTGCTGCAGGGACTTTTATTCTCGCCTGCACATCTGCCTATACCTTTCACCTATTCTCTTTCTTTACTGTCAGAGGCGCGATAACAACAGTTCTACTTTTTCTACTGAGTGCTGGATTGAATGTCTTTTACAAAATCAGTGATTCAGATTCCATGATAAAAGTGGCGTTAATTCAAGGGGGAGTGCCGCAACTTGGATTGGCATTTAATGACAATCCAAGTGATGTATTTAGCCGACAATTTAATCAAACAGTGAAGTTGATTAAAACTAATCAAGTGCAATTAGTTGTCTGGCCAGAAAATACGGTTCTTATCGAAAACGGTGAATCGTCACCCGATTTAAGGACGTTACATAAACTATCTGGCGCTCTCAAGACTCCGATTCTCGTTGGAGCAGTCGAGATAAGAGATGGCCACATCTACAACGAATCACTCCTAATAACTGATAGTTCGACCTTGACGTATTCCAAGAGAAAGTTGGTTCCATTCGGAGAATTTATTCCGCTTCGAGAAATCTCAACCTTAATCTCGCCACTCGCCAGCCGGGTTCACGACTTCACACCCGGAACCCATCGAACCGTATTCGCTGTAGCCGACAAGAAGTTTTCGTCTCTGCTCTGTTTTGAAATATTGGATGATGCGATATTGCGAGATGCTGCACTCCACGATCAGTTCATTGTTGTGCAATCCAACAATGCCACCTTTGGCAGGAGCGCCGAACTCTTTCAAGAGAGGCAAATCGCGCAGGCACGAGCCCGCGAATCCGGACGAACAATTGGCTACGACTCGACGACTGGCATTACTTCTATTATCGACAATAACGGCAAGATTCTTGCCGAAGCTCAACCTTTTGCCTCTGAAACTCTCATTTCAGACCTAGAAATTTCCTCTAAAGTGACTCCCAGCATGAAATATGGTGGAGTTATCGAACTTCTCATAATTGCCTGTTTTAGTTGGGGAATGGTGCGCCGATGGGTAAAAAAGTGAGATACCTCGTAGTCATTCCCACCTACAACGAGGCCGAAAGTATTACCTCGTTGCTGAACAGACTGGAGAAAGTTCGTCATCAGACAGAGGAATTCGACATTGACATTTTGCTTGTCGATGACAATTCCCCGGATGGAACGGCTCAAATCGCCGAAAATTTATCCCTCGCCAATTTCCAGGTCCTTCATCGAGAGAAAAAGGAAGGTTTAGGACCAGCATATTTGGCTGGATTTACCTGGGGACTTGATCGTGAATACGACTTCCTTATCGAAATGGATGCCGATAACAGCCACCAAGCCGAAGAACTTCCGAATTTACTTAGAGCGTCAAGTACAGCCGACCTCGTTATTGGTTCTCGATGGGTACCCGGAGGATCTGTTCAGAACTGGCCCTGGCAGAGAGTGGCGATTTCGAAGTTTGGAACAGCATATGCGGCAACTTTGCTCCGATTGCCTATAAAGGATTTAACGAGTGGCTATCGGGTGCTCTCGGCACGTTTTCTACGACAAATCCCATTTCGAGAGGTAGAAACTCATGGCTATGGATTTCAAATAGAAATGGCAATGCGAGCCTATGACCTTGGTGTGGTAATCAAAGAAGTACCGATTACCTTTATCGAACGCGCTCAAGGTAGATCCAAAATGACGAGTTCGATTGTTCGTGAAGCCTTCTTAAGCGTTACTTCCTGGGCAATTCGTCGTGTATTCAATCGCCGATAATCTACATTATGTCAGATAATAAATCCGAACCCCGCTCGACCACTTCCCGCTCAATCGCACCCCAGCACCGTGCGTGCAAGGGTTTCTCTCACTGAACTAATTATTTCTGAATTAGTTAATTGCTAACTCTTCAATTGGAAGGCAAGCGCAGACGAGATTTCGATCGCCAAAGACTCCGTCGACTCTGCCGACCGTCGGCCAATATTTTCCAGTGTGACCGATAGAGACGTCGTCCCCCATTGGGTAGGCACCTTCCAGCCGTGAATACTTTCGCTCCCAATCCGTTCGGACTAGGTCGGCACTTGTGTGTGGCGCGAAATGAAGTGGGGATTCCAAGGCGCTATGAAGCCCAGCTTCGACGTGAGAGATCTCCTGACGAATGGCGATCATGGCGTCAATAAAGCGGTCGAGTTCGCGAATATCTTCGGATTCTGTAGGTTCGATCATCATCGTGCCTGACACTGGGAAACTCATAGTTGGGGCGTGGAAGCCATAGTCCATAAG
>CAIMZW010000096.1 GCA_903846075.1 uncultured Actinomycetes bacterium | reverse complement strand
TCTCGCCGAACGCCGTTCGCGCTGGACTTCGACTGTTGCCCATGCCGATCGTGGTTGGGTGAAGTTGTATGTGGAACATGTCCAGCAAGCCAATCTTGGGGCAGACCTCGACTTCCTCGTCGGCAGCAGTGGGCATGAAGTCCCACGTCACTCTCATTAGAGGGATCGGTCCCATCTTCATAGAATGAAACGGTTGGGTTACTATCAAATATGAGCACAAACGTAGGTTTTGATAACTCGCACTTTTCCGATCAGGTCGTCGTTGTCACGGGAGCTGCAAGTGGAATTGGAGCAGCGGCCGCAAAATTGATTGCACGCCGAGGCGGCAGAGTTATCTTGCTCGATCGCGATGAGGCAGGGCTTGCGGCAACAGCAGAGGGAATTGACCGCGAGGCGGGAATTAGTGAGAGCATGGTTTTGGATGTCACTGATGAGTCAGGAATTAAATCAGCGGTCGGGGAAATTCTTGCTAAGTACGGTCGCATAGATGCGCTCGCAAATTCGGCCGGCATCACTGGACCAACGGGAGTGAATGTCGAGGATTTAACGACCGAAGACTTTGAACGAATATTGAAGATTAATCTTTACGGTTCGATTTGGTTAACTCAGGCAGTTCTACCAAGCATGAAAGCCAACAAATATGGCCGCATCGTTCATTTGGCTTCGATTGCTGGAAAAGAAGGTAATCCGGGGATGGCGCCATACAACACGTCAAAGGCTGGGTTAATCGGATTCATAAAAGGTGTCGCAAAAGAGAATGCGTCATTAGGTATAACAATCAACGCTATTGCACCTGCGGTAATTCGATCTAATCTCAATGTCGCGACAAACCCAGAGACCATGGCATACATGCTCAGTCGAATTCCTGTTGGTAGGCAAGGAGAAGGCGAAGAAGTAGCAGAACTCGTTGCCTTTGCGGCATCTCGTGCTTGCTCATTCACCACTGGTTTTACCTTTGATATCTCTGGTGGACGAGCCACTTACTAACTATGAAAGCCTTCGTCGTTACCGCTCCGATGACATCCGTTGTGATGGATGTAGTTGATCCAATTCCAGACGCTGGGCAAGTTGTGGTGAAAGTCGCTCGGGCTGGAGTTTGCGGTACAGATTTCGAATTCTTCGATGGAACAATGGCCTATTTTCAAACGGGCGAAGCTGAGTATCCATTGCGCCTTGGCCATGAATGGTGTGGAACGGTTATCGGCGCCGGTGATGATGATTCAAAAAAGTGGGTTGGTCGCCGCGTAACTGGTGACACCATGTTGGGATGTGGGACGTGTTATCGCTGCACATCTGGTCGTCATTATCTCTGTGCTGATCGCTATGAAATTGGTATTCGAAACGGATTTCATGGCGCCCTTGCCGAAGAAGTTCTCGTGCCCACGTCAGCACTTCTTGAATTACCCGATTCCATCGATGATGCTCTAGGGGCGCTTATTGAACCAGCCGGAAATTCATATCGTGCAGCAAAGGCGGCTGGGGCAGGGCCTGGAAAATGTATATTGATTTATGGCACAGGAACGATTGGACTGTTAGCAGCACAGTTCTCTTTGGCAATGGGCGCAGAAGTTCATATGGTGGGTACAGATCCAAAGACGATTGCGTTAGCCAAGACTCTAGGAGTTCACCATGCTGGAACTACTTTTCAAGAAGTAGAGAATGGCTTTGATGCAGTTATTGATGCCACAGATCATCATGACATTCCTGCAACCGCGCTAGAGGTTGTGGAATACGGCGGAACTATTGTTTTCATTGGGCTTTCTCGGAAGCCGAGTTTGATCGACACCAGAAGAATGGCGTTAAAGGATGTGAAAGCGGTGGGCTTGCTCAGCGCATCATTAGGATTGCCTGGTGCGATTAAAGCTTTTGCAACCGGGGAAATTGATCCGAGACCTCTTATTGGTGCAACTGTCGGATTGGCTGAGGTAGGAAAAGTGCTTGCAGGTATTCGTCCAGAGCATGCAGGTGCCGGACCAAAAATTCACGTGAACCCAGGAGTTTTACACGCATGATCACTTCTCGAGTCGATGTAACGCATGTCCAAATTGAACATCTCAAAACCTTAGTTACAGGTCCAGTGCAGACAAGTGAATCCGCTTTGGAATCACATGGACATGATGAATCTGCCTGGCCTTCGGTTTCACCATCGGTTGTTGTCTATGCAAATTCCACTGAAGAAGTTTCGGCAGTTCTTAAATATTGTTCTCAAGAAGTTATACCTGTGGTTCCCTTCGGCGCTGGAACTTCTTTAGAAGGTCACATTTTGCCCGTTTTCGGGGGAATTTCTTTAGACGTTACAAATATGAATAAGTTGTTGGAGATTAAAGCCGATGACCTGATGGTTCGAGTTCAAACGGGCATGCATCGAATGGAACTCAATCAACGTCTCAGCAGTTACGGCATTTTCTTCTCAGTCGATCCTGGCGCCGATGCAACTCTTGGTGGTATGGCTTCGACAGGTGCTGCCGGGACAACAACAGTTCGCTACGGATCTATGCGCGACAATGTTTTGGCGCTGACCGCAGTTCTCGCTGATGGAACCATCATTAATGTTGGCCGAGGAACGCGAAAACTTTCTGCGGGCTATGACCTGACGAGATTGTTAGTTGGATCCGAAGGTACTTTGGCAGTTATTACTGAGCTAACTCTTCAGGTATATGGCATCCCAGAAAAAATGGCTGCGGCAGTTGTTCGCTTTCCAAATCTTGCCCAAGGTGTCGAAGCTGCAAGCCTCATCGTTCGATCCGGAATAAATATTGCCCGTGGGGAATTTCTTGATGCCACGTGCATTAGAAATGTGAATCTTCACGACGGACTCTCCCTTGCCGAAGCACCGACCCTACTTTTTGAATTTCATGGCAGTGCCTCTGGAGTCGCGGAGGAAGCCGAAGCTGTCCGCGAGATTGTGACTGAATTCGGTGGGTCGGATTTCGAATGGACGACCAATGAAGAGGAACGCCGAAAGTTATGGCAGGCCCGCCACAATGCCCACTGGGCTGGCATTGCAGCCAACCCCGGATTTCGTTCCATCAGTACTGATGCGGCAGTTCCACTCTCCAAACTGGCAGAGGCCGTGAAAATTGCTGATGAAGCGTGGAGCGCCAGTTCCTTCAACCATGCAATTTTGGGCCACGTGGCGGATGGAAATTTCCACTGCTTTGTTTTAACCGATCCGAAGAAACCAGGCGAGCTTGAGGAGATTCGTAAGGTCTCCCACGAAATCACCTCGAAGATTATTGCCATGGGTGGGACTTGCACCGGCGAACATGGAATTGGTGTCGGCAAGATTGATGACTTAGTAGAGGAGACTGGTGCCGAAGCCGTCGCAGTCATGCGAGCCATCAAGGCCGCCTTGGATCCGGTAGGAATTCTTAACCCTGGCAAGATCTTTCGCTAACTCCTAAATCACACAATTAAGCCCTGTGGGTGGGTACTTTCCCACCTGTAAACTCAAATCCGTATGTCCACCCGAGCAAAAATTTAAAAGTTCTAGGTATGGAGGAGTCGTTGAAGCGTTACAAGATTGCCATTGTTGGTGCTGGCCCAGCAGGTTATTTCAGCGCACAAGCACTTCAGAATTCCGAAACTGAAGAACTCTCCTTCGCCATCGATCTCATCGAACGACTCCCAACTCCGTGGGGCTTGGTTCGTTCCGGAGTAGCACCAGATCACCCAAAGATTAAGACGGTTTCGAAAGTATTCGAGAAGGTAGCCACCCATCCGAATTTTCGTCTCTTCGGAAATGTCGAACTCGGAACCGATATCAAACTCGCCGATCTCATCGAACGCTACGACGTCGTAATCATGTGCACCGGTTCCTCTATCGGAAAGAAGTTAGGAATTCCGGGAGAAGATCTACCTGGTTCTATCTCTGCCGCAGAATTCGTTCCTTGGTACAACGGCCATCCTGATTATGTTTTTGCAGATGTCGATCTCGACACCGAAGTAGCCGTTGTTATCGGCGCCGGAAATGTGGCAATGGACTGCGGTCGAATATTGGCGTTGAATCCGGTCGAACTTGATGCGACTGATACTGCCGAACATGCATTGGAAAAATTGCACGCAAGCCAAATTCGCAAGGTTTACATCACTGGACGTCGTGGACCAGAACACGCAGCATTCACTGCACCAGAACTTCGAGATTTACCAAAGTTGGAACACACCGATGTCTATATGGATGCGCAAGCAATTGAAGAGGCACATTCTCGAGCGCTGGCATCAGCGGTCGATGGCGAAATCGAAAAGGAGATAAGAAATAATCTCGAAGCCATGCGAATTGTCGCGACAACCGAGAAAAAGGGCAACGAACGTTCTCTTGAATTTAGATTCTTATCTGCGCCGAAGGAAATACGTGGCGAATTCAAAGTTGAAGAGATTGTTTTTGGAATTAACGAGATCCAAGATGGAAAAGTTGTCGATACCGGTGAGACCTACACAATCAAATGTGGTTTGGTTATCTCTGCAATTGGCTACGAGGCACTTCCTATCGAAGGGGTAACTTTCGAAAAGGGAAAGATTCTGAACGAGGAAGGTCGCGTTCCTGGGACCAACATTTATACCGTTGGTTGGGCTAAACGTGGACCATCAGGTGTCATCGGAACCAACAAGAGCGATGCTTCAGACGTTGTGAAGTTGGTCGTCGAGGACCTCGGCGAGCCGAAAGATAGTGAAGATGTGACCACCCTCATTGACTCAGAAATCGTAATTGTTGATCAGGCTTACTGGGAGCGCATAAACGCCGCGGAAATAGCAGCCGGTGAGCCTCTTGGAAAACCTCGAATTAAGGAAGTTTCCCGCTTTTTATTGCTCAGTTTGGGTCAAAACTAGGGAGAAGGTAGTATTCGACTTCGCAACTAGCGCTTGTAGCTCAACGGATAGAGCATCTGACTACGGATCAGAAGGTTAGGGGTTCGAATCCCTTCAAGCGCGCGTTATCCGGTTAAAGGAATTAGAAAAGCCCCTTGGTTAAATAACCAAGGGGCTTTCTACGTCCACCTGACTAAGGACAAGTCTAATGGAT
>CAIMZW010000095.1 GCA_903846075.1 uncultured Actinomycetes bacterium | reverse complement strand
GGTCTTCAATAACCGTAATGGGAAAATCGACTTCGGCGATCCAATCATGCCGAGAGGCACGGTTGGCTCCCCAGGGATTTCCTGTCTTTTCTAAATTTCGAAACGTACCTGCGAGTTCGGAAGGAAATTCAGACTCCACCATAACTTGATAGCGCCTCATATTGACGATGTGATCAACATGTTCAATATCGACCGGGCATTCGTTAACGCAAGCACCACAGGTTGTGCAAGACCAGAGAACCTCACTTGTGATCGCATTTTCGATTGCCCCACCAACCACCGGAGCTTCGTTTGGTACTTTGGCGAGCGCATGATCTCTCATCGCCATAATCAGCAATTTTGGTGAAAGCGGTTTTTCGGTGTGCCATGCCGGACATTGAGATTGGCAGCGCCCACATTCGGTGCAACTGGCCATATCCAAAAGACCCTTCCAGGATATGTCTGAGCTCTTACCGATTCCAAAAATGTCATCTTCGGCAGGGTCTTCGAAATTAATTGGCTTGCCGTGAGAGAGCATTTCTGGCAATTCACCGAGGGCTGGTCTTCGATCGGGATTACGCTGAAAGAAAATATTGAACGGGGCAAGGAAGCGATGCCATGCCACGCCCATTGTTAGGTTGGAAGCGATAACGATGAACCACGCCATGGAAATGAAGATCTTGAATGAGGCAACAATTTGAATCCACATTTTCAAGTGTTTAGCACTGCCCCCGGCAAAGATCGTGACTGCGGGGTAGGAGAGCGCGTAATGCCAATTCCAGGAGTTCACTCCAGATAAGGCGCCTTCTAATCCACGAAGGGCGATAACGCAGAAAACGACTCCCAGTATGGTCGCCTCTACGTAGTAGGCCTTCCAACTTGAGGAGCCAAAAAAGCGCGAGCTTCTACCTGGACGAAAGATTCGGGTGAACTGGCGAATCCCAATCAGAGTAACGATGCCAATTCCGGTGAGCCAGGCGATTAACTCGGCAAAGAATTCGTAACCAACCCAATGTCCGATGACCGGCAGTGCAAAAGTTGGGGAGAGAACCTGACCAAACGCGGTCACCAATGTTCCCAAAAGGCTGATAAATCCCACCATGACAAACCAGTGAGCGATGGCAGAGCCAGTAAACCTGAGCATCTTGGTGTGGGAGGCAATCTCGTGGATAGCCCACAGTGTGCGCCTTTTTAACCCGATAAATCGGCTTGGGTCGGGTTGGCCGGCCGCGAAAATTTGGTAGAGCTGGTGGCCGCGCCAGGCGATAAAAGTGAGCGCTACCGCGGTAAGGAGATAGGAGAAGCCAGCCAAGAACGCAGTGAGCATAAGAGAAGGTTAGGAGGGTTCACCAAAGAAATCCCTCATTCTCGGAATATTTTTGCTAACACGATCGTTCGGATGAATAAGTAACTTGAGTCTCCGCGACTCAATCTTTTGACAGTAGCGGACTCAAGGACGAGAATTAAACCAGAGCAATTAAGAGCTAGCAATCCGATGGATTGCTTCGCGAGAGGTAAGAAGGAGCAAAGAATGTCCAGAGCCGTAGGTATTGACCTAGGTACCACCAATAGTTGTGTCTCCGTCCTTGAAGGTGGAGAGCCAGCGGTTATCGCAAATGCTGAGGGCGCCCGAACCACCCCCTCGATCGTGGCTTTTGCAAAGAATGGTGAAGTTCTCGTCGGCGAGGTGGCTAAGCGCCAGTCTGTGACCAACGTGGAACGAACTATTCGCTCGGTGAAGCGCCATATGGGAACCAGTTGGACCCAAGACATTGATGGAAAGAAGTACACCCCGCAAGAGATCAGCGCTCGCATCCTGATGAAGTTAAAGCGAGATGCCGAAGCGTTCTTAGGTGAGCCGGTAACTGATGCTGTAATCACCGTTCCCGCGTACTTCAATGATGCTCAACGACAGGCAACCAAAGAAGCTGGCGAAATTGCCGGACTCAATGTTCTCCGTATTGTTAACGAGCCAACCGCTGCTGCCCTTGCATATGGTTTGGATAAGGGTGACAAAGAACAAACAATTCTGGTCTTTGACCTTGGCGGTGGAACTTTCGACGTCTCCCTTCTGGAAATTGGCGATGGCGTTGTTGAAGTAAAGGCAACAAATGGCGATAACCACCTCGGTGGCGATGATTGGGATCAAGCCCTCGTCGATTACCTCGTAAAGGATTTCGCTGCGAAGAATGGCATTGATTTAGCCAAAGACAAGATGGCAATGCAGCGTGTTCGTGAAGCAGCCGAAAAGGCAAAGATCGAACTCTCTTCATCTGCTTCAACCTCCATCAACTTGCCATACATCACGGTTGATGCCGAAAAGAATCCATTGTTCTTGGATGAGACCGTTACTCGAGCTCAGTTCCAAGGAATGACTGCCGATCTTCTCGAGCGATGCAAGAAGCCATTTCAAGCCGTTCTTAAAGATGCTGGAATTCCGATTGCTGATATCGATCACGTTGTACTTGTTGGTGGTTCTACTCGTATGCCAGCCGTTGTAGATCTAGTCCGCGAACTAACTGGCGGTAAAGAACCAAATAAGGGTGTTAACCCAGATGAGGTTGTTGCTGTTGGAGCATCACTACAAGCAGGCGTTCTTCGAGGTGAAGTCAAAGATGTACTTCTCCTTGACGTCACACCACTTTCACTTGGTATCGAAACCAAGGGCGGAGTTATGACCAAACTGATTGAACGCAACACCACCATTCCAACAAAGCGTTCTGAGATTTTCACAACTGCAGATGACAACCAACCTGCAGTTCAAATCCAGGCTTATCAAGGTGAGCGCGAAATGGCTGCCTATAACAAGAAGTTAGGTATGTTCGAACTCACCGGCCTACCACCAGCACCACGAGGTATCCCGCAAATCGAAGTCACCTTCGACATCGATGCGAACGGAATCGTTCATGTCTCTGCAAAGGATCTCGGAACTGGCAAAGTCCAATCGATGACCATCACCGGTGGATCTGCTCTTTCCAAAGAAGAGATTGATCGCATGATGAAGGATGCCGAAGCTCACGCTGAAGAAGATAAGCAGCGTAAAGAAGAGGCCGATACTCGCAACACTGGCGAATCTTTGGTTTACCAGACCGAGAAATTCCTCAAAGATAATGCCGAGAAATTCCAGGAAGGCGAAGCAGCTGAAAAGCGCGCAGAAGTTGAAGCCGCGCTTGTCGAGCTGAAGAAAGAACTCGAAGGGGCAAACTACTCAGCCATGAAGAGTGCGACCGAGAAAGTTGCTGAAATTAGCCAACAACTTGGCGCTGCCCTCTATGCTGCAAATGCTGCGGCTGGCGAGTCGGCACCAAAGAGTGAAGATGGCGTTGAAGACGCAGAGATCGTAGAAGAATAAAAATGGTTGAGGAAAACAAGAACAGCGAGGAGAGTTCTGAACAAGAGCTCTCCCAAGCTGTCGAAGAGGCTTTGGCTGAAGTAGCGAGCATCGACGATCAAATTGCGACGCTTACTTCAGACTTACAAAGACTCCAAGCCGAGTACGCCAACTATCGCAAGCGGGTAGAACGAGATCGAGCCACTGCACACGAACTCTCAGTCGCGTTGACTATCGCAGAATTTCTTCCCGTTCTCGATGATTTAGATCGGGCAGATCAGCATGGTGAGTTAACTGGAGGTTTTAAAGCGATCTCCGATTCGCTCAATGCAATCACTACCAAATTAGGGTTGACCAAATTTGCTGACGTGAATGTTCCATTTGATCCAATGATTCACGAGGCGCTCATGCATTCCACTTCACCTGAAGTGACCGAAACTTTAGCCACTCAAATTTTGCAACCTGGATATAAATTCAAAGAGCGAGTTATTCGACCTGCACGAGTTGCAGTAACAGATCCGGAGAACTAACTGTGGCCGCCAAAGATCTTTATGAAAAGGATCTCTATAAGATCCTTGGCGTCCAAAAATCGGATGACGCTGCGACTGTTAAAAAGCAGTATCGGAAATTGGCGCGTGAACTTCACCCAGATAAAACCAAAGGCGATAAGAAACTTGAAGATAGGTTTAAAGAAGTCTCTGAAGCTTATGAAGTTCTCTCGGATGACAAGAAACGTAGTGAATACGATGAAATGCGCGGCGCCTTCACTTCCGGGCGTATCCCTAAGGGTGGACCTGGTGGACCGACAGGACCAGGCGGTTTTGGCGCTGGTGATTTTTCGGATCTTTTTGGAAATGGCGCCGGAGCGCAAGATATTTTTAGCACCCTCTTTGGCGGCGGCAGGGCTCCACGTCGAGGCGGCGATTTAGAGGCCGCGACCTCGATATCTTTTAGAGATTGCGTTTTTGGTACTGAGATTAATCTCAAAGTAAATCCACCAGGTTCATCTCCGACGACAATCACCACCCGAGTTCCAGCTGGAATTAATGATGGCGCGAAGATCAAACTTAAAGGCAGAGGAGCCCCTGGCCAAGCTGGTCCTGGCGATCTCTATGTTGTCATAAATGTAGTTCCACACCCTCTTTTCACACGTAAGGGCGAGAATTTGCATATGACTTTGCCGGTCACCTTTACTGAAGCAGCTCTTGGTGCCGATATCAGCGTGCCAACAATTTCTGGCGATGAAGTGACGGTTCGAATTGCGCCGGGAACTCCCAATGGTCGAACGCTGCGAGTAAAGGGGCGGGGAGTCAAAAAAGGTCATCTAACGGGAGACCTCATGATCACCATCGAAGTACAGGTGCCACAACGGGTGGATGGCAAAGCGAAAGAGGCTCTTCTCAAATTTGCCGAGGCAACGAAAGAATATGACCCTCGAGAAGAATTGGCGCAGAGAGCACGAGCATGAATCCAGAGCATTCAGATGAAGAAGCGGTCTATGTCATTTCGATCGCCGCGCAACTCTCTGGCATGCATCCGCAAACGCTTCGTCAATATGATCGAATGGGATTGGTTTCACCTGGTCGGGCCTCTGGTCGAGGACGTCGCTATTCGCTAAGAGATATTGCATCGCTTCGAAACATCCAGCGCCTTGTTGGTGATGGAATAAATCTTGCTGGAATAAAACGAATCATCGAATTGGAATCGGCAGTTGCAAATATGGCACTGGAAATGGCAAAACTTCGAACCGAGGTCGATGCGCTTCTAGAAGCCAATCCACCAAAATCTTTGATGCGTCGGGAACAACCCTCCATAGTGCTTTATAGCGATCCACCAAATTAACCTTCCTTCGATAGGGTTGGGTTATGTCTGATAAATCTGCACTCAAAGAACAAATCCTCGAGAAAGCTGTTGTTCACGGAAAAGTAATTTTGTCTTCCGGTAAAGAGGCTGACTACTACGTGGATCTACGTCGCGTCACTCTCGATGCACAAGCAGCCCCCCTTGTTGGTTCTGTGATGCTCGACCTCACCGCCGATCTGGACTATGAAGCAGTTGGTGGATTGACCTTAGGTGCCGATCCAGTTGCTACCGCCATGATGCATGTGGCCAGTCAACGTGGTCGCACACTTGATTCTTTTGTTGTTCGAAAAGCCGAAAAGGCACATGGCTTGCAAAGAAGAATCGAAGGGCCTGATGTGGCCGGCCGGCGGGTATTAGCGGTAGAAGATACGTCAACTACAGGCGGTTCGGTGCTGACTGCCGTGGAAGCTCTCCGTGAAGCCGGCGCGATTGTTGTCGCAGTAGCTGTGATTGTTGAACGCGGGGCAGCACCAAAAGTTATTGAAGCAGGTCTGGAATATCGGGCCGCATATTCATTGAGCGATCTCGGTTTATAAAACTAACTTAAGTGTTTGCGTGAGCGCCACTCTTTAAAAATCTCCCAAGCGAGCGGTGCAACTGAGAGCACAACGATAATCGCAACGATCGGCAAGATGTAGTGGTCGACTGAACCCTTTAACTTTTCGCCGACAAAGTAACCAGCCCAAATAAATCCTTGGGTCCAGACCAGAGCGCTGATGACATTCCAAAAGAAGAATTTCTTGTATGGCATTTCCAGAATTCCTGCGACTGGATTTACCAAGTGCCTAACAACTGGGATAAACCGCCCAAGAAAAATCATTTTTCCTCGGCCATACTTATCCATCCACTTTTCGGCGGATTTAAGTCGATTGGGATTGAAGTATTTCGAATCTGGTCGACTAAAGAGTTTTACGCCGTACTTAATTCCTAGGTGATGGCCAAATTGCGATCCAGCGATGGCAAAAATTGGAGCACCGATGGCAAGGGCGAGAATGGAAATGTGGACGTGAAGAGCGGTTCCCGTTCCCGATGCCGAAACTCCAGCGATAAAGAGGAGTGAATCTCCTGGCAAGCCAATGACGAGTGGCAATCCGGTCTCAACGAAGAGAATGGCAAAAATGCCGGTGAGACCAAAAGAGTTGATCGCGCTATTGGCATTGAAGATATTCATAGATGGCAAACCTTATCGGCTTAGACTCTTGGTTGCCTTTCTAGACTTAAAGTTTAGTGAAATATACCTATTTATTTAGATGTAGTTGGAGATGTGGGGTGCAGGGTGTGTAACCTTTCGCCGTTATGTGCCGCTAGCCATAAGGGCAGCGCATCCTTGCAAAGAAGCAAGAATGGAGTTTTCGGTGACAAATCTGGTCCAAGTTACAGGTTCCAACCTGGCTTACGTTTATGTTGTTTTAGGTATTTCGTTGGTGGCGCTGGCGATTGCCTATGCCCTTCGCGCTCAGGTCCTCGCAGCAAGCGATGGCACCGAGATGATGAAAACGATTGCCGAAGCGGTGCAAGAGGGAGCTGCGGCTTACCTCAATCGCCAATTTAAAACTTTATCTTTCTTCGTTGTTATCGTATTTGGGCTGCTCTTTGCCTTGCCAGGTACCAGCGATATCCGGATTGGTCGATCGATCTTCTTCCTTCTAGGCGCACTTTTCTCAGCTGCAGTTGGATACAACGGAATGTGGCTTGCTGTTCGTGCCAACGTTCGTGTGGCTGAAGCCGCCCGGCAAAACTCGGCAGCCAATGCCGTTCGGATTGCATTCCGAACTGGTGGCGTCGTTGGAATGACAACTGTTGGTCTTGGTCTACTTGGCGCGTCACTAGTTGTTGTTATCTACCGTGAGAACGCACCTTCAGTTTTGGAAGGTTTTGGATTCGGAGCCGCGATGCTCGCGATGTTCATGCGTGTAGGTGGCGGTATTTTCACCAAGGCTGCCGACGTTGGCGCCGATTTGGTCGGAAAAGTCGAACAAGGTATTCCAGAAGATGACCCGCGAAATGCTGCAACCATTGCCGATAACGTCGGCGATAACGTCGGCGACTGTGCCGGTATGGCTGCGGACCTTTTCGAGTCTTATGCCGTAACTCTCGTTGCTGCTCTGATTCTAGGAAAAGCTGGATTTGGAAATGCTGGCCTGATCTATCCATTGATCGTTCCTGCGATTGGAATTGTTACCGCGATCGTAGGTATCTTCGTAACTCGCTTGCGCCCAACCGATAAATCAGCGATGAGCGCTATCAATCGCTCGTTCTTCCTATCTGCTGTTATCTCCGCGGTTCTCGTCGGCTTTGCAACTTTCACCTACCTCCCTTCATCCCTAAAGCAGATGGCCGGGCTAACGTCTGAGGCAGCCAGCGTGAATGTCAATCCACGAGTTCTAGCCTTTGGTGCAGTTCTTATTGGAATTGTTCTTGCCGCAACTATTCAGGTGCTCACTGGATTCTTTACAGAGGTGGGTCGTCGTCCAGTTAACGATGTTGCAGCTTCTTCAAAGACTGGTGCCGCAACTGTTATTTTGGCTGGTATTTCGATTGGTTTTGAATCAGCAGTTTATTCGGCCCTTCTTATCGCGGCTGCAGTATTCGGTGCTTTCCTTCTCGGTCACGGCTCCATCGTTCTCTCACTCTTTGCAGTTGCGCTCGCTGGTACCGGTCTATTGACCACTGTCGGCGTTATCGTCGCAATGGATACCTTTGGACCAATTTCAGATAATGCTCAAGGCATTGCTGAAATGAGTGGCGACGTTAAGGGCGAAGGTGCACAAATCCTCACCTCACTCGATGCAGTGGGAAATACCACTAAGGCGATTACCAAAGGAATTGCCATCGCAACCGCCGTACTTGCGGCGACTGCGCTCTTTGGTGCGTTTACCGATGCCATTAAGAAAGCGGTTTTGGATTCTGGAAAAGCAATTTCTGATATTCAATTTAATGGCGTACTTGATGTCGCAAATCCTCGAAACCTGGTTGGCTTGATCATTGGCGCTGCTGTGGTCTTCATGTTCTCTGGTCTTGCTATCAACGCGGTTTCTCGCGCAGCCGGTGCGGTTGTGGTCGAAGTCCGTAATCAATTCCATCAACATCCAGGAATCATGCTCGGCACCGAAAAGCCTGAGTATGGCCGAGTTGTCGATATCTGTACTCGAGATTCACTTCGCGAGTTGGCTACCCCAGGTTTGCTTGCCGTCATGGCTCCAATCGCGGTTGGGTTTGGTCTTGGCGTAGGTGCGCTCGGTGCCTATCTCGCTGGTGCAATTGGTACCGGAACTTTGATGGCGGTTTTCTTGGCTAACTCCGGTGGTGCCTGGGATAACGCCAAGAAGATGGTCGAAGATGGCGTTTATGGCGGTAAGGGTTCAGATGCCCACGCAGCCACCATCATCGGTGACACAGTTGGAGATCCATTTAAAGATACCGCTGGTCCTGCCATTAACCCATTGATTAAGGTAATGAACTTGGTCGGATTGTTAATTACTCCAGCCATCGTCGGCTTTTCACTCAACGGTCACCACACAGCTAGCAAGCTAGTTTCATTGGTGGCAGTGATTGTCATCGTCGGAGCGTTAATTCGTAACCGTCGAGGTTCAACCGCAATCGCTTAACGAGCGAATCGCCATAACGTAAGGACGATATTGGGTACAAAGCTAGTCATCGTTGAATCACCCGCGAAAGCCCGCAAAATTGGGGGCTTTCTCGGGGATGACTATGTGGTGGAGGCATCCGTTGGCCATATCCGCGATTTACCTCAGCGCGCTGCCGATATTCCAAAAGAATATAAGAAAGAGGCCTGGGCCAAAGAGGGTGTCAATGTTGATGAAGATTTTGCCCCGCTTTATGTGATCAATCCAGATAAGAAGAGCAAAGTAAGTGAATTAAAAGCGCTCATGAAGAACGCTGACGAATTGATCCTTGCCACTGATGAGGATCGCGAAGGCGAAGCAATCGCTTGGCATTTGATTGAAGTGCTTCGACCAAAGATTCCAATTCGTCGAATGGTTTTTCATGAAATCACCAAAGAGGCAATTCAAAAAGCGGCAAATGAAACTCGAGATTTAGATTATCGACTCGTCGATGCGCAAGAAACGAGACGCGTTTTAGATCGACTCTATGGATATCGACTTTCTCCAGTCTTATGGAAGAAAGTCATGCCCAGAATTTCGGCAGGTCGAGTTCAATCTGTGGCAACCAGGCTTATTGTCGAACGCGAACGCGAACGAATGGCCTTTATCTCCTCCGCTTGGTGGGATCTGAGCGCAGAATGTGAAGCTGGATTTAAGGCGCGACTACTCTCATTAGAAGGCAAGCGAGTTGCAGCAACAGCGGATTTCGATTCGGCTGGAGGTATTAAAGAGAAGTCACTTGAGAATATTTTGCTTCTCGATGAGAGCGCAGCCCGTTCATTGGTTGCTTCATTAAAAGGAACTTCTCTCACCGTAAAAAGTACAGATGAGTCTCCAAGAACTGAAAGGCCAAAAGCTCCTTTTACTACTTCCACCATGCAACAAGATGCCGGTTCTCGTTTAGGTTGGGGCGCTCAACTCACGATGCGAGTAGCGCAACGTCTTTATGAAAACGGCTACATCACCTATATGCGTACCGATTCGGTAACTCTCTCCCAATCGGCAATTCAAGCGGCGCGTTCTGCGGCTAAGGTCTTGTATGGCAATGAATTCGTTCCTGCTTCGCCGAGACTCTTTGAAGGTAAGACCAAGAATGCCCAAGAGGCGCACGAAGCAATTAGGCCAGCAGGAGATAGCTTCCGCACCCCAGGTGAATTGGCACCGGAATTATCTCGAGATGAATTTGCACTCTACGACTTAATTTGGAAGCGAACAATCGCCTCGCAGATGTCCGATGCAAAGAAATTGCAGATGCGCGTTGATTTTGAAGTATTTACCTCAGATAAACAGTTAGCTACCTTCCGAGCAAATGGCTCGGTCACTACCTTTGCCGGTTTTCTTGCTGCATATGAAGAGATTAGTGATGAGAAATCCGATGAAGATGATGAGTCGAGAAAATTGCCTCCAATGCGAGTCGGTGAGTCAATGGCAGTTTCGCAATATCTTTGCGAAGGTCATGAAACTAAACCACCGGCGCGTTACACCGAACCAACTTTGGTTAAGAAACTTGAAGAACTTGGCATTGGTCGTCCCTCAACATTTGCTTCCATTATTTCTACTATTCAAGATCGCGGGTACGTAGCTAAACGCGGACGTGCTTTAGTTCCAACATATTTAGCGTTCTCAGTCACCGGACTACTAGAACAACACTTTTCTAAGCTGATTGATTACGAATTTACCGCATCTATGGAAGAAGACCTTGACCGCATTGCAAATGGTGAAGAAGATCGAGTTGCCTGGTTAAAGCGATTCTTCTTTGGTAGCAAAGAGAATCCTGGTCTTGCAGAACTTGCATCGGACCTCGGCGCGATTGACGCCCAAGAAATCAACACCATGAAAATTGGCGATGGAATTGAAATTCGAGTTGGTCGTTTTGGTGCCTATCTTCAACAAGGCGATGGCGATGATCGAAAGTTTGCCAATATTCCAGAGGGTCTGGCACCGGATGAATTGACGCTTGCTGTTGCACACGAATTATTGTCCGCACCTTCAGGTGAGCGGCAACTTGGAATCGATCCGGAAACAAAATTGCCGGTGATTGCAAAATCCGGAAGATACGGTCCTTATGTAACCGAGGTCCTTCCCGAAGGGGCGAAGAAATCGGAGAAGCCAAAAACCGCTTCATTACTTTCAACGATGTCGCTAGACACCATTGATATTGATCAAGCGCTGAAATTGCTCTCATTGCCGCGAACTCTGGGCGAATATGAGGGTGAAGTAATAACCGTTCAAAATGGCCGTTATGGGCCTTACCTTTCGCGCGGATCTGATTCACGTACCCTTGCAACTGAAGAACAACTTTTTTCTATTACATTTGATGAAGCCATCTCTATTTACAAAGAACCTAAAGTCAGGCGCCGGGGCGTAGCGAAACCGCCATTGAAAGATCTGGGAATCGATCCCGGAAGCGGGAAAAACGTATTGGTCAAAGATGGACGATTTGGCGTTTACATTACCGATGGCGAAACAAATGCAACTCTACGTCGAGGCGATTCCGTCGAATTTTTAACCCTCGAACGTGGACTGGAATTATTAGCCGGCCGTCGGGCTTGGGAGGCGGAAAATGGCTCGACTCCGCGTGCTGCCAAAACCAAGAAAAAGACGGCCAAAAAATCTCCTAGCCTGACCAAAAACACGGTGAAGGCAACAGGTGCCGCGAAGGTGAAGAAAAAAGCAGCCAGCGGGCGTGGCAAAACCGAAAAGTCACTTGCCCTCTAGGCTTGCGCTATGTCTCAATCATTGCCATACCCAGGCGCCCCGGCTCCTTCGGAGAGTCGAAGCGTTTTGGCAATTCCAGCTTTTCGCAAACTCTGGAATTCGATGGCATTTTCCTCTTTCGGCGATTGGTTGGGTTTACTAGCCACTACGGCTCTAGCCCAAGAGTTATCCGGCGGCAACTACACCAAAGCTAACTTTGCCATTGCCGGAGTTTTTATCGTGCGCTTGCTTCCGGCCGTTCTTCTTGGACCACTGGCTGGGGTTATTGCTGATCGCTTTGATCGACGCCGGCTGATGATTGTTTGCGACATTTTGCGATTTGGGCTCTATCTCTCGATTCCGCTAGTCGGAAATTATTTTTGGTTGTATACGGCAACTGTGCTCGTGGAATCAGTTACCCTCTTTTGGTCGCCAGCCAAAGAGGCTTCGGTTCCTAACTTGGTTCCGAAGAATAAATTAGAGAGTGCCAATCAGGTCACCTTGCTCGCTTCTTATGGAACCGCGCCACTCGCAGCACTGGTCTTCTCGATGCTCGCACTCTTTGCCCGAGGCGTGACCGATTTATTCTCGACGCGATATGCATCCTCAGCAGATATGGCCCTTTACATCGATGCCCTATCTTTCCTTTACACCGCCTGGATCGTTTTCCAACTTCACGAAATTCCGAAAGGGCCAGCGACTAAAGGCACGGCTAATGAAAATATAGGTAAGGCCCTTATTGAAGGATTTAAATTTGTTAACGATTCCAAGGTAATTCGCGGCTTAATATTTGGAATGCTAGGTGCATTTTTTGCTGCGGGCGCGGTTATCGGTCTGGCTCGAACCTTTGTCGGTGATCTCAAAGCAGGAGATGCCGCCTACGGAATTCTCTTTGGTTCGATATTTACTGGTTTAGCTTTGGGTATCTCAGTCGGTCCGAAGATATTTAATCAATTTTCTCGCCGCAGGTTATTTGGAGCTGCATTAACGATCTCATCATTTTTCTTAGTGCTTCTCGCATTAGTGTCGAACCTAGTACTCGCAATTGGTATCACGGTCTTCCTTGGAGCATTTGCGGGCGTCTCTTGGGTAACGGGATTTACCATGCTTGGGCTGGAAGTGGAAGATGAAGTGCGTGGCCGCACATTTGCTTTCGTGCAATCGTTGATTCGAATCTCCCTCGTTCTTGTTCTTGCGATTGCCCCATTGGTTGCAGCAGGTATCGGCCGCCACTCCTTTAAATTCCGAGATACAGTTTTTTCCTACAACGGCGCTGCATTTACAATGTTTTTCGCTGGTTTGATTGGTATTTCAGTTGGTGTCATTTCCTATCGACAAATGAGGGATAGACCGACAGTTTCGCTCTGGTCTGACGTTCTCTCGGCATTCCGAGGGGAATTAGGAGCAATCACTGGGGCTCATCGAGCGGAATTGTTCATCTCCTTTGAAGGCGGCGAAGGCTCAGGAAAATCCACTCAAACCGAACTGCTCAAGACCTATCTTGAATCTATCGGCGAAACAGTTCTTCTCACTCGTGAACCAGGTGGGACAGTACTGGGCGAGAAATTACGCGAAATTCTTCTTGCTCATGAAACTGGTTCTATCTCGCCACGCGCAGAAGCGCTCTTGTATGCCGCGGATCGAGCACACCATGTTTATTCATTAATCAAACCCGCCTTGGAAGGTGGCAGTGCGGTCATTACTGATCGCTATTTGGATTCATCAATTGCCTATCAGGGAGCAGGTCGAGTACTGCAACCTGCCGAAGTCGCTCGGATATCTCGTTGGGCAACCGAAACTCTGACGCCGACACTCACCGTGATATTGGACTTGCCAGCGGAGATTGGACTGGCTCGGTTGGATTCGCAAGATCGGCTAGAGGCGGAACCGCTGGCTTTTCATGAAAGAGTGCGACAGGAATTTTTGAACCTGGCCAATGTCGACCCCGAGCGATATTTAGTAGTCAATGCACTCCAAACACGAGAACAAATTCATGCTCAGATTGTTGATCGAGTTTCGAAACTTGCTGCACTTAAAATCAATCGCAAACAGAAGCGCTCTCGCTAATTCACATGTTTGAAGTCTTCGACTCCCTAATTGATCAAGAGCAGGTCGTTGCGCTGTTAAAAGAGGCAATCGTTGCATCTAGAGATAGCAAAGATGAGTCGCAAAGCATGACCCACGCTTGGCTCTTTACCGGACCTCCTGGTTCAGGTCGATCCAACGCCGCTCTGGCATTCGGCGCCGCTTTAATTTGTCCGGAAGCGGGTTGCGGAACTTGTGTTAATTGTCGAACCGCTATCGCAGGAACCCATGCGGATATTGAACTTCTCCGAACCGAAGGTCTTTCCATCAAAATAGATGAGATTCGAGAATTGATAATTCGCGCTTCTTGGTCGCCTTCCGTGGCAACTTATCGAGTGGTGATTATCGAAGATGCAGATCGTTTGACTGAATCTGCCGCTAACGCTCTTCTAAAAGGAATAGAAGAGCCAGGCATGCGAACGGTTTGGTTGCTCTGCGCCCCCACATTGACAGATGTTCTTCCAACGATCAGATCTCGTACCCGCAATTTAGTTCTCCGTACGCCATCAGTAAGCGCAGTTGCCCAACTTCTGGAAATGGAGGGTGTTCTTCCTAAGCCAGCTCTCTTTGCGGCACGTGTATCTCAGGGTCATGTGGGCCGTGCTCGCCAGTTGGCAAACAATTCGCAAACTCGCGAACTTCGGCTCGCTATTTTGCGATTCCCGTTGGCCATCTCTGATATCGCTTCAGCATTTCGAGCAGCCCAATTATTAGTCGAGGCGGCCAAGAAAGAAGCTGAAGGCGAATCCGAACGTCGTGACGCGATTGAGACCGGACAGTTAAAGGAGGCATGGGGCCAACAAGGATCCAAGTTGACGCAAGGTGGTTCAAAGGCTGTTAAAGAGTTAGAGAAAGAGCAGAAATCTCGGGCGACCAGAATGGTGCGAGATTATCTCGATCGCGCCCTTTTGGATTTGGCTACTCTCTATCGAGATGTCTTACTCGCCCAAACAGAGGGAATTTCTCTTGAAGAGATGGCAATCAATTTGGATTTACTGGAGGAGATAAAACAGCTTGCGCTTCGAACTACGGCGGAATCTACGCTTCGACGCATTGATGCCATAATGCAAGCAAGGATGAACTTATCGAAGAATTCAAATTCACTTTTAACAATTGAGGCGTTAATGGTGGCTCTCAAATGAAAAAACGTTTATTCATTCTCGTGACCTCTCTAGTTCTACTTCTTGGTTCATTTCCTACCTACTTACATTTGCATTCAAGCACGTGGAGCATTCAAAAATTTCAGAGTCAAAAATTGTTATGGAGAACGTGTTACACCAATTTGGAATGTTCGACACTCACAGTACCTATGGATTACAACCACATCGACGATCAAGTCTTTCACCTTCAGGTACTGCGCCATCGCGCGACGACGAGCACCGGATATTTAGGCGCCATAGTGGTAAATCCCGGCGGTCCTGGTGGATCTGGCGTGGATTATGCCTACGATGCCGAAAACGTAGTTTCCAAAGCTATCTATTCTCATTTCGATATCGTTGGCTTTGATCCTCGCGGCGTTAATTCCTCGGAACCGCTTCGTTGTCTGACCGACAAAGAAGAAGATGATTACATTGCCAACAACGGCAGGGCGTTGACTCAAAAGGAAATCACAGAGACTGTAACTTCAGCAAAAATGTTCGCCGCTACCTGTGCGACTAAGGCTGGAGTTCGACTTGGCCATTACAGCACCTTGGAGACCGCTAAAGATATGGAGATTTTGCGGATTGCTCTTGGGCAGCCTAAGTTGAATTATCTTGGCAAAAGTTATGGAACTTTTCTTGGGACTCTTTACGCGGCACTTTATCCAAAATCGATGGGTCGTTTTGTTTTGGATGGAGCAATCGATCCAAATGCATCAGTACGGGATTCGAACCTAATCCAAGCTGTCGGATTCGACCAAGACTTATCCGACTTTCTTAAGCAAGAAAAGAACCTAACGCTTGCACAAATTTCCACCCTAATTGACTTCTCGGCAACCAACCAGCTTCAAACCCCTACTCATCGAATTGCTACCCCTGCTCTGGTCGCGACAGGAATTGCCTCGGCGTTATACGACCCCACCTCAGGATGGCCACAACTTTCCATGGCACTAGCTCAGGCGATACAGGAGAAGAATCCAACGAAACTTTTGGAACTTGCCGATGAGTACGATGGAAGAGATACGAGTGGCCACTATGTTGATAATCAAAGCGACATTTCCCAAGTCATTAACTGCTTGGACTCCTCCGACACACGCTCTCTTTCGGCCATCACCGCCGATGAGGCGAATTTTGCGGCAGCAGCACCTATATTCGGTCCCTTCCTTACTTATGCTGGTTTAACCTGCCATTTTTGGCGCGCTCGTCCGGTTTTGTCACCTGTTCCTCTGCACGCCCTTGCGACGCCACCATTGCTGGTTATCGGAGTGACCCGTGATCCCGCCACTCCATACGCATGGGCAATCAACTTGCATAAAGAACTCCTAAACTCCACATTGCTTACCTTCGACGGAGACGGACACACTGGCCACAACCGTGGAAGTTCGTGTATTGACGGGGTGGTGGACCACTATTTTCTGACCGGGCAGGCGCCAAAAAAATCTTTGGTTTGTACCGCTTAGTTGTCCGATTTTGGTAAAAAGCACTGTCGCGCATAGGGCAAGATTTACTCATGCGCTTAGACCATGTCTCATATGTCGCTTCCCATGACCAGCTCGTCGATGTTGTCCAACGCTTGGGTTCCAGACTTGGTTCAGCATTTGTCGATGGTGGAATTCATCCTCGCTTCGGAACCCGAAACTTCACGCTTCCGTTGAAGAATGGTCACTACCTAGAGGTGGTTTGCCCACTAAATCATCCAGCCGCGGATCAAACTCCGTTCGGTCAAGCGGTGAGCAAGCGGGCTAACGAAGGCGGCGGTTGGCTGACTTGGGTTGTAGCTACAGATGACATTGCTCCCATTGAAGAACGCTTAGGGCGAACCTCTGCCGAGGGTCACCGCCTTCGACCAGATGGTACGGATCTTCATTGGAAACAGATCGGTGTGCTAGCCACCATCTACGATGCGCAACTTCCCTTCTTTATTCAATGGACTTCAGATAGCCATCCATCATCTGATGGCAAGGCTGTCGCTCAAATTGAGAAGATCGAGATTGCAGGCGATCCAGAGACAATTGAAAATTGGTTAGGTTCCGATATCGGTAGCGCACTTAGCGATATCGAAATCGTGTGGATTGACGTCGAGGAAAATGACGGAATCACTGGCCTTGTTGCTATACATCTCTCCACGCCGCAAGGTTCGGTTCGACTAGATTAGTAAGCACTTTCGCCGCCTTAGCTCAGTCGGTAGAGCGACGCTCTCGTAAAGCGTAGGTCGTGAGTTCGACTCTCACAGGTGGCTCCACCTAAGTTTTTTACTGCCGGAAAAGGATGTTCATGCCGAAACGGGGATTAAAGCGAGCGATCCTCATCGCGCTAATTTCATCGTGGGCATCTAAGACTTTCTTACGTAAATCTGGCGAAACAATATCTGGTCGAGTCCTATTGGCACTGCGTCCAAGTGCAATCGAGGAATTATCAAACGACCGAATTATCTTGTTAGTTAGTGGTACAAATGGAAAAACAAGTACCACGAGATTCCTCACCAAATTAGTAGAACAACTTGGTGGTGTAGCAACAAGTAAATCCGGATCCAATCTTTCCTACGGTGTCGCAAGCTCTTTGCTGAGCCCGCATCGATATGCCGTTCTGGAAGTTGATGAACTTCATCTTCCGGGGATGATCGCTAAAACGTCTCCGCGAGTAGTAGTCATGTTAAATTTAACAAGAGATCAATTGCACCGCATGCATGAGGTAAAAAAAGTAGCCGATCGTTGGAAAAAAATTGCGGACCTCGCGCACGAAACTACTTTTGTTATCGATATCGATGACCCATTTCTCAATTACGCAACTAGCAAAGCTAAAAATGTGGTTCGAGTTTCTTTCGGTGGGCGTCCTCATCCAGATGGAGCGGTCTGCCCGCAATGCGGCGATTATTTAAATTGGATCGATGGCCAATATGAATGTCTGTGTGGTCTGACAAACAAGTATTCAGATCGCAAATATGTGGCGCAGTCGGCTTCGGAGCGGAATGCAATCTTGGCTAATGTAGCCGGATACATTGTCGGCACTTCTTGGGTGGATCCCGATTCTCGAGAATTAGAACGAAAAGTGGAGAAGGAATTTCACAATCGCAAAGTGTCAATTCGGTTGACAAAAAACCCGGCTTCTTGGACTGAAGCTCTCAAAAGCATTGAAGCACAAAGGGTTATCCTGGTTCTTAATGCCAGGGAAGTTGATGGTATTGATACATCTTGGCTCTTCGATGTCTCTTTTGAGATCTTGCGAAATCGAAAGATTGTTGTCACTGGCGAACGCGCCATGGATATGCAATATCGACTTCATGTTGAAGGAATTGAATCCTCGCGAGTAGCGAACTTTGAAGAAGCCGTTTTGCAATTTGAGGTCGGTAGTGAAATTCAGGCTCTAACGGCTTACACCGCGTTCTTTGAATTGAGTAAATGATGCTCACCATCGTTCGAATCCACAATGAACTCCTCGGTACTTATGGAGACCGAGGCAACGCTGATGTTTTGGCGTTTCGAGCGAAAGCGGCTGGAGTAACCTCAACAATTTTGGATATCTCCTATCGCGACCCGATGCCTGAAAGCGGCGACATCTATCTACTTGGCGGTGCTGAAGATGCCGCCCAAGCCTTAAGTCTGGCAGCGCTAAAGCGAGATGGAGTACTGAGTCGAATAGCAGCAACTGATTCAGTGCTATTGGCTATTTGTGCTGGATTTCAAATTATTGGAACTACTTTTGTAAACGGAGAAAATGAAGTCGTTGAAGGACTCGGTCTTCTTGATGTTTCCACAGTACCCGGCAAGAGTCGCTGCGTTGGAGATGTCAAAATATTTTCAGATTTATTGGGTATTGAACTCACTGGTTTTGAAAACCATGGTGGCGTTACGACGATCGGTAGTAGTGCTAAGGCGTTTGGAAAAGTGATCGTTGGTCGCGGAAATGGCGATGGCGCTCACGACGGCGCTGTTTCCGGAAATGTATTTGGAACTTACCTTCACGGACCAGTTCTGGCTCGCAATCCTGAGTTCGCTGATTTTCTCCTTGCTCGCGCAACCGGAATGAAGATTGCGAATGTCACGGATCCGTTGGCTGATGAATATGCAGTGTGGCGCAGATCGGTCACTAAATAAGGATGCTGCACCTTCTTGCGGTAGTTCCCGCGTTTGCCTTAACCGCTCTCCTTCTTGCGATAGTTCCAGGTCAAGGCGTTGCCATGGTTCTGCGTCAAAGTTTGGTTGGCGGTTCACGGGCGGCTTTTTATTCAGTATTGGGAAATGCAAGCGGTCTCATTATTTGGGGCGCTCTCTCATCGGTGGGTTTGTCAGCAGTTTTTGCAAAATCTCACCTTGCATTTTCGATTTTGAAGTATGCCGGTGTTGCCTTTCTGGTTTTCTTAGCCCTACAGACTTTATGGCAATTGCGAAAAGAGTTTGGCAAATTCGATTATTCCGGTGGTGCAAAGACATCATTCACATCAGCCTACCGACTTGGGCTCATCACTAATCTGACAAACGTTAAGGCGGCCGTCTTCGCTGTTGCTTTTATTCCGCAATTCGTTCCGAAGAATTTCTCATTCGGATTAGGGATATTTCTTTTGGCATGCGTTCAAGCCTGTGTTTCAACAGCGTGGTATGGCTTCTTAGTAAGTGTCGTCGATCGGGCTTCGGTATTTTTAGCTCGTCCAGTAGTGCGGCGCTCATTAACAGGTATTTCGGCCGCAGGAATTTTGGTGCTCGCTCTCGGGTTGCTTTTAACCTCCCCGAGGTAGGCTTTCTGACATGAAGATCTACATGCTTCTTGCCGATGCCGCACAGCAAGTGAATGGCAAGCTATTTATTCTCGGCGGTGGTTGGGATATCACCTCGACCCATATTCCATCGATGTCTGTTGCGATCAAGGTGGAAATCCCTTGGACCTCAACAAATAAGAAATTGGATTGGTCCTTAAAATTGGTAAACGAGGATGGCAATTTCATTCGAGATGAAGCAGGCAATTTCATCGGAACTGTCGGTGAAGTAGAAGTTGGCAGGCCACCCGGTCATCAAGAAGGTGCACCCATCTCTTTTCCGATGGCAATAAATATCAACAGCCTCACCTTGCAACCGGGACGCTACGAATGGCATTTCACATTTGCTGAAGGTTTTGAGACTGTTTCCTTCGTGGTTCGCGCTCAATTACCCGGTCCGGCTTGATGATTTTGGTTCTTACGACCTCATAAGTTACCCTTAGCCAGTTGTTGCAACCGCAGCACTCCCCATACGAGTACAACACGTACTCGCACGCGAGTCTTAGCTAGTAATTGAACTAGCAATTTGATTGAACTTAAATCATTACGAGACACGCTTGATGTCTCGATTGGTAGAACTATGTCGTTTCAAAAATTAGGTGTTAACGCTGCGCTCGTACAGGCGCTAGATGCTGATGGCATCTCATCCCCATTCCCGATCCAAACCGCAACGCTTCCTGAGGCAATTTCAGGTCGAGATATTTTGGGCCGTGGTCAAACCGGTTCCGGAAAAACTTTAGCTTTCGGCCTTGCGATGATGACTCGGTTGGCAGGCAAGACTGCTCACCCACATCGTCCATTAGGTCTTATCTTGGCTCCAACCCGCGAATTAGCAATGCAAATTAATGATGTTATTGCCCCCCTTGCTCGTCGAGTCAATCTCAACTCCCAAGTTGTTGCAGGCGGACTTTCTTACACTGGTCAGATTCAAGCGCTCAAGCGCGGAGTCCCCATCATCGTTGCAACACCTGGACGATTGATTGACTTGTTGGAAAAGCGTCATATCGAACTTGATGATGTTGTCATTACGGTTCTCGATGAAGCCGATCAGATGGCCGACATGGGATTCCTCCCCGTCGTAAAAGAAATTTTGGGATTAACAAAAGAACACGGACAACGTTTGTTGTTCAGTGCAACACTGGATCGAGATGTTGATTCACTTGTTAAGAAGTTCTTAAAAGATCCTGTAACGCACTCACTGGAGAATGAGAAGTCGCGTTCTGCTGACATGCTTCACCATGTATTGATCATGGATCAAGCACACAAAGATTTAATCTCCACTCAAATTGCAGCTCGAGATGGTAGGACAATTTTCTTCGTACGTACCAAGCATGGTGCGGACAAACTTGCTGACAAAATGTTGGCTCAAGGTGTTCCAGTCGGAGTTCTTCACGGTGGAAAATCTCAAGGACAACGTACTCGCACTTTGGCCGCTTTCAAGGATGGTCGATCTTCTGCGCTTGTTGCTACCGATGTTGCCGCTCGCGGTATTCACGTAGATGATGTTTCGCTAGTCGTTCATGTTGATGCCCCAGCAGATCACAAAGATTATCTACACCGTGCTGGACGTACCGCACGTGCTGGTGCCACTGGTGTGGTTGTCACCCTTGCAACTTCTAAGCAGAAGAAGGGCATTTACGGCCTGACTACTCGCGCTGGAGTTAAATTAACTGAGGCCTATGTTCGTCCATCCGATGAAGAGCTAGTTCGCATTACTGGTGCCCAAGAGCCTTCCGGTGTTCCTGTCATTGTCGCTGATGAGCCAAAGCGGGATCGTGGAGGTCGCGATGATCGTCGTGGTTTCAGCGGTTCACGTGGTGGCGATCGACCAAGTTTTAAAGGATCTAGAGGTGCTCGGCCAGAGCGCAACGATCGACCAGTTCGAAGTGATCGCAATGATCGACCAGAGCGATCTTACAAAACTGAACCAGTAGCCACTGAAATTCAGAATAACCAAGAGGCAACCCGTGAAGGAAAGCAAGTTCGTTCTTTCCGTGGCGAGCGCCCAGTCCGTTCTTTCGATCGCCCAGACAAGACCACTCGCGAATTTCGTCCGTCACGTTCTGAGCAGCCCGCTCGCCCAGAGCGAATCGGTCGTGAAGGTCGCGACGAGCGTCCAGTTCGCGCAGAGAAGAGCGAGCGCACATTCAAGTCGGATCGCTCCTTTAAGTCAGATCGAACCACCTCAAAATTTGATCGCCCAGCCCGTGCTGCTCGGCCAGAATCCACCGATCGCCCAGTCCGTGCTGAGCGTGAATTCAACTCAGATCGTCCTGCCCGTCCTGCATACAAATCCGACCGCAAGAGCAGTGAATTTGCTCCCAAGTCAACGCGCGAGCGAGCTGGCGGTGCGAAGAAGAAGTCAG
>CAIMZW010000094.1 GCA_903846075.1 uncultured Actinomycetes bacterium | reverse complement strand
TGGCCATGCCGGTTCGATCCCGGTCACCCGCTCCATAAGTTTTCCTTACGAAACAGATCCAACCGATTGAATAAGTGCCTTTCCAGAAAATGTAACTCCATCGCCGTTTGTTTCTCCGAGCCCATCCACGGCGGTTATCGAGAAACTTGCGTCGACGCTTGGGCTGATAGTCCCGATGACTACATAGGAATATTTGCAGTAGATATCAGAACCTGAATTTGCAAAAAAACCATAGGAAGAAGCTGTCACATAGGAAAGAGTTGAATTTTCTGTTGAATTCAGGGATATACCTAATTTCTGTCCGTTAACTTGAATCGTGCTTCTCCTGCCAGTCACCACGATTGAAAAGAAGTAGTGACCCCCTGCATGAAGAGTGCCAAAACTTGAACTCACACTCGTCCCACCAGCAGTTGCAGTTTGCAATAACCAACTAGAAATTGTGGCATTTTGTATGTCTGAAGGACCTGTCGGGCCGGAAGCGCCTACAAGTCCTTGCGGTCCTGTCGCCCCAGTTAAACCTTGTACGCCTTGAGACCCCGTCGGGCCAGTAGCTCCGACTGCACCTGCAGCACCTGTCGGTCCCGAGGGTCCCTGAATTCCCTGAAGACCTGAGGCACCTGTCGGTCCAGTGGCTCCGACTGCACCTGCAGCACCTGTCGGTCCCGAGGGTCCCTGAATTCCCTGAAGACCTGAGGCACCTGTCGGTCCAGTGGCTCCGACTGCACCTGCCGAACCTGCTGGTCCGGTGGCTCCAGTTAATCCTTGAAGTCCGCTAGCTCCTGTTGGTCCTGTAGCCCCGACTGCGCCAGCGGCTCCCGTCGGCCCGGTAGGTCCTTGTATTCCTTGAAGACCCGAGGCACCAGTAGGGCCAGTGATTCCCTGTGATCCAGATGCGCCTGCTGCGCCTGTGGGACCAGTAGGGCCTTGAGATCCTTGCACGCCGCTAGCGCCAGTGGGACCTTGAATACCTTGTAGGCCTTGCGAACCTTGGGGTCCACTCGCACCTGCCGTACCCTGTGGTCCTGTAGCGCCAGTAGGTCCAGTCGATCCTTGTGGACCTGTTGCACCGGTGACTCCCGCAGGACCGGTCGATCCTTGGGGACCTTGAAGACCCGTCTGTCCTTGGGGACCTTGTGCACCCTGATTTCCTTGAATGCCTTGAGGACCCGCAACTCCCTGTTGACCCGCGAGTCCATTCAAACCGGGGGTACCCGCTGTGCCTTGGGGTCCGGTGGCGCCAGTCGGACCCATTGGGCCGGTTGCTCCTTGAATTCCTGCTATTCCTGCGATTCCCGCGATTCCTGCGATTCCAGGAATCCCGGCTATTCCGCTGGCACCAGTGGGACCGGTAGCGCCGGTTGGTCCGACATCCCCTTTGTCGCCTTTTTCACCGCGTTGCCCTGTTAGCCCGATTGGACCGCGCTCACCCTGTGGACCAGTCGTTCCAGAGGTGGCCGAACCATTGCTGCCATTCTTTCCATCGGCCCCGGCCGGTCCTTTAAGACTGACTGGCTTGGTCCAAATCCCGCCACTTTTAGGACCATAGAAATTCAGGCTTGCGGTATCTAAGTAGAAGTCACCATTTTGTCCGAGCGAGTTCTTTGGTGCTCCTTTGCCATTCAAAATTGTGTTCACTGTGGCAGTTGTGGTGACCCGACCTGCTTTGGCAGGAGCTTTTTGAACTTTCAAAGTTTGATTTTTAACGATTGGATTTGCCGTTGCGGATGGCATTGCCTCAAAAAGAATTATTGCTAAAACTGCTTCGAAAATGGTCACGGATTTGGTTAAACAGCTCTGTTTCATGGGTGCCCCCGTCCGGGCTACTAGTGCTCTAATTTGAGCGTTTCGCGAGAATTTTTCCACTAGTCAACACGCGTTAAAAGAGCGCCAGATATGGATAATTCTCACAATTTCTATGACCGATATAACTCTTCAGTTTTTTAAAAAAGTGGAGAAAACTTAGTTTTTTATGGCTTTTGACAGTTCAAGTCCCTCGTAAAAACTCTCACCGCGCTCTCAGCCTTAATGGCACTCCTCCACAGAAAAATGATGTTATCTACGGATATCCAGATGTGAGGGCATCTAGATATAACCGAATTAGCTGGGACGTAAGATTCCAGTAACTACTTGAAGGAGCACGATGAAGAAGAACAAGATTGCCGCACTTGGTTTGGCTGCCGCATTGACCCTCGGAACTGTGTCAGTCGCAGTAGCCGATACGAATACAGGCGCAAAGCCAATGATTGGCGCACCAGGAATGATCCAGAATCAACTCACTTCAGTGCTTGCTGGTTTGGTAACCAAGGGCACTATTACTCAAGCTCAATCGGATGCGATTGTTGCTGCTTTACAGGCCGCGGCAGCCGCTGCACCTAAAATGGGAATGCCTGATGGCGATGGTCCTCACGGAATGGGACCTGGATTCGGCGGAACTCAAGCAGCACGAGATGCAGTCATTCTGAAAGCTCTCGGTATTGACGCTGCAACACTTGCAGCAGATATCAAGGCCGGAAAAACATTAGCTCAAATTGACCCAACTAAAACTGCTGCACTCATCTCTGCGTTGGTTGCATTTGAATCAGCAAATATTGATGCCGCAGTAACTGCAAAGCAGATCACTGCCGCACAGGCAACAACCCGCAAAGCAGGGTTGACGGCTCAGGTAACTGCCGAGGTTAACTCTTTGCGCGGACCTGGTCGAGGCCATGACGGTGGACGTGATGGTGGTCCAATTGGTGGAACTGGCAAGAAGTTGGCACCTAAAACTGGTGCGACTCCGACGCCAAGCATTCACGCTTAATTCGCACTTAAAGAAAAGAACCCTCGCCGACCAATAGGCGGGGGTTCTTCTTTTATTTGCGATACTTGCCCCGTGAAAATACATATTGGAAGCGATCACGCCGGCTTGGAATTTAAGAATGTCATTATCAAACATTTGGAAGCGATCGGACACCAGGTAACCGACCACGGTCCACACACCTACGACCCACTTGATGACTACCCCGTCTTTTGTATTCCTGCCGCGGAAGCCGTTGCCAAAGATCCGGATTCGTTCGGCATTGTTTTGGGTGGCTCTGGAAATGGCGAGCAAATCGCAGCTAATAAAGTCGAAGGAGTTCGAGCAGCTCTGGTTTGGAGTATTGAAATCGCTAAATTGGCACGTGAACACAACAATGCCAATGTCATTTCCATTGGCGGAAGAATGCACTCCGAAGAGTTTTGTCTTCAACTTGTCGATGCGTTCTTAAGTACGCCATTCCCTGGAGATGAACGCCATATCCGACGAATTAATTTGATTGCAGAATATGAGAAGAACGGTTCACTTTAATTCTTAAAATATTTTAAATCGGTTACTCGATGGCCTTTACGTAGTCCTTGCCCTTCAAATTTCGTTAAGGGACGAAATTCGGGCTTAGAAATTTCGCCGCCTTGAAATAATCCAACCTCTGCGAATTTCTGTTCTGTCCACCGAGCATAAGGCTCCCAATCGGTGGCAACATGGATGTAGCCATTTGGTTTAAGTTTTCTAGCAATTAATTCAAGAAAATCTGGCTGAACGATTCGGCGTTTGGCATGCTTATGCTTTGGCCACGGGTCTGGGAAGTAAAGATGAAAAGCATCGATTGATTCATCGGGAACTAGATAGCGAAGAACCACTCGAGCATCGTCGTTGATGATTCGAATATTTTTCAATTCCGCCTCGGCGATTCGAGCCAGTAGGGCACCGATCCCGGGACGATGCAATTCGACGGCAAAGAAACCGATTTCGGGAAATTGCTGGGCAATTAGGGCAGTCGCCTCCCCCATTCCAGTTCCAATTTCCATAATCACTTGCTGGGAATCAGGAAAGTGCTCAATGGGAACGATGGGTTCTGGATTTTCAATTCCATCAACCGGAATTCCATAAATCTCCCAATATTTCTCGGTCGCAACCGCCTGAGCCTGCGTGATCCGAGTCCCACGGAGTTTGTAGGACCTATTGGCTGGGCGTTCCATTTGGAGTAAACCTTCGCTCTCATTTTCGATAGGGTTTAAGACTATACATATGACTATCTCTAGGAGTTCCAAGTGCCTGGTCTAAATCTCACTCGCGCAGAGGCAATCGAACGCGCTGCCCACCTCCATATTTCCAGTTATGACGTGACTCTCGATCTCACGACGAACGACGAGACTTTCTACTCAAAGTCTGAAATAAAGTTTTCGTGCGACACCGAGGGATATTCAACGTTCATCGATGCGGTTGGCCGATCCGTCATCTCCGCAACACTCAATGGGCAGGCCGTCGACACCTCCAATTTTGATGGTGAAAGTATTTTCCTCACCGATTTGGCTCGTGAGAACGAACTTGTGATTGAACTTGAGGCGATCTACTCCAAAACAGGTGAAGGTCTTCAGCGGTCCGTCGACCCAGCCGATAACGAGGTCTATCTCTACTCTCAAGGTGAAATCGCTGATATTCGACGAATGTTCGCGTGCTTTGATCAACCTGATTTAAAAGCGACCTTCACATTGACTGTCACTGCTCCAGATCACTGGGAGATTATTTCTAACAATCCAGTTGCTTCGAAAACTGCGCTGCCTGACAGCAAATCTCTCTGGCAATTCACTACAACTCCGAGAATCCCAACATATCTTGATGCCTTGATTGCTGGTCCGTATCACAAATTTACTGACGAATACGTAGGCAAGAAGGTAATTCCACTTGGACTTTTTGTTCGCAAGTCACTGGCTGAATTTGCCGATCCTGACGATATCTTCCTACTGACAAAACAGGGTTTTGCATTTTTCGAACGAGTCATGAATTTGGTCTATCCGTTCGACAAATATGACCAAATTGCCGTAGTCGATTTCAATGCCGGAGCGATGGAGAACGCTGGAGCGGTGACTTACGCCGAGTACTCCTTCATCTTCCGAAGCAAAGTGACAGACCAAAGTTATGCCTGGCGTGCGAATGTCATTTTCCACGAGATGGCTCACATGTGGTTCGGCGATATGGTCACCATGAAGTGGTGGGATGACTTGTGGCTCAATGAATCCTTTGCAGAATGGAGCTCCTACTTCGGCGTTTCTGAAGGAACTCGATTTACGAACTCCTGGGTCACCTTCAATACCGAACGTAAGAATTGGGGTTACCGCGAAGATCAACGTAACTCCACCCACCCAATCGTTACCGACATGGTGGATCTCAAGACCGTCGCGGCAAACTTTGATGGCATTAGTTACGCAAAAGGCGCGTCAGTACTTCAACTGCTTGCCAATTATGTCGGTCGAGAAAATTTCATCGCCGGACTGCAAACCTACTTTGCGAAATATGCGTGGAAAAATACAACGCTTTCAGATTTGCTCGTAGAACTTGAACATACGAGTGGTCGCGACCTGGCACCCTGGGCAGATACCTGGTTAAAGACTGCAGGCGTCAACACTCTTCGCCCTGAACTTGAAATTGTTGATGGAGTCTATAAATCAATCAATATTTTGCAAGAAGTTCCAGTTTTCCCCGAAGGATCGAAGGAGCTTCGCCCCCATCGACTTGCCGTTGGACTTTACGATCTTCAAGGCGATGCCCTTGTCCGTCGAGTTTCCGCTGAACTTGATGTCGCTGGAGCAAAAACTGAAGTCAGTGAATTAGCAGGGCAGAAGGTCGCTGACTTGCTGCTCATCAACGATAACGACATGACCTACGCAAAGATTCGCTTCGATTCCCATTCCATCGAAACTCTGAAGAGTCACTTAGGCAAAATCACCGATCCGCTTGCTCGCGTTCTTTGCTGGAGCGCCGCTTGGGATATGTTGCGAGATGCTGAATTATCAGCAACAGATTTCATCACGATGGCACTTTCTGGACTAGCCGCCGAATCGGATATCACTATCGCAACCCGAGTTGTGGGGCAATTGGGGACTGCAGCCTTCAACTATTCGCACCCATCGCATAAGGATTCCAATATCGCTCGGATTGCGGATGGATTCGAAACTCTGATGGACCGAGCCACACCAGGAAGTGACTTCCAACTTCTCTACTCACAATGGATGGCGAATACTGCTCATTCTGCTGCTCAGAAGGCGCGAGTAAGAGATCTGATGGGCGGATCACTCAGCGGAATTGTGGTTGACTCCGATCTCCGTTGGCACTTTATTGGTTCTTTGGTCGAACGAGGCTTGATGCTCCGCGAGGAACTCGATCAAGAACTCGAAAAGGACAACACCTTTGAAGGCCAGGTCAAATATGCCTATGCGGTTGCGGCTCTGCCCACCGCTACTGATAAAGAAATCACGTGGAATCGCCTACTTAATGAGGATCTGAGTACTTCGATGCGCTCTTCGATTCTTGGCGGATTCTCTCGACCAACCCAGTTGGAACTCCTCGAACCATACGTCGATAAATATTTTGATGCCTTGCTTGCGGTGTGGGATAAAGATTCCTACGAAATTTCACGCCGATTCGTACAACTCCTTTATCCGGCTCGCTTTGTCAACCAAAGCACCTTTGCTAAGACAAACGCTTGGCTAGATGGTGTTGGCAAGGATGCCCATGCCACCCTTCGACGACTTGTCGTAGATGGTCTCGATGAACTCAAACTCGCACTTAAGGCACAGGCCAAGGACGCATAACTCAAGGAGAAATAGTGCCCGGTTTAAATCTCACGCGAGATGAAGCATTTGAAAGATCCGAACACCTCAAGGTTTCTCGTTACGTTGTATCGATAGATACAACCTCTGGCGCGGAAACCTTCATGGTTTCCTCGGCCATCCATTTCACCTGCGATCAGGTTGGTTATTCAACTTTCATCGACTCGGTGGGAAAGCGAGTTATCTCAGCCGCGCTTAACGGAAAGCCCTTGGACGTTTCCAATTATGACGGCGTGACTATCTGGCTCAATGAACTGGAATTGGAGAATGTTCTCACCCTCGAAGTTGAGAATTTTTATGCCAAGAGTGGCGAAGGACTTCAGAAATCGATCGATCCAGTCGACCAAGAGGTTTACCTTTACTCACAAGCAGCCACTGCCTACGCCCGAATGATTTTCCCTTGCTTTGATCAACCCGATCTAAAGGCAAGCTTAGAACTTTCAGTCATTGCTCAATCAAATTGGGAGGTCCTCTCCAACAGCCCAGTGGACCAAAAGCTTGATCTGCAAGACGGAAAATCCGAATGGCGCTTTCGCCCAACACCACCAATTTCTAGTTACATCTATGCGCTTATCGCCGGACCATATTTCAAGGTGACGGACGAATATGTAGGCACAAAGGTTGTTCCCTTGGGAATATATATTCGCAAGACTTTGGCGCAGTTCTTAGATGCGGAGAATATTTTTGAAGCAACCAAGAACGGTTTTGCCTACTTTGAAAATGTCTTTGGTTTGGCATATCCCTTTGAAAAATATGATCAAATTGCGGTCGTTGACTACAACTGGGGCGCTATGGAAAACCCTGGAGCTGTAACTTTTCGAGAGGATCGATTCGTCTTCCGCAGCAAGGTCACCGATCGGGAGTACTCCTGGCGCACCAGCACGATTCTCCATGAAATGGCTCATATGTGGTTTGGAGATCTCGTCACCATGAAGTGGTGGGATGACGTGTGGCTTAATGAATCATTTGCCGAATGGGTTTCCTATCACGCTCTTCACGAGAGCACTCGGTTCGAAAATAGTTGGGTCGCCTTTAACAGCGACATCAAAAATTGGGGTTACCGAGCCGATCAACTCACTTCAACTCATCCTGTGGTTACCTTTGCAAAAGATCTTGATACCGCTAACTCCAATTTCGACGGCATCTCGTACGCGAAAGGTGCTTCAGTCTTAAAGCAATTATTTGCCTTCATCGGAGAAGAGAAGTTCATCGCTGCAATTCAGAGTTATTTCAAGAAGTACGCTTGGCAGAACACCACTTTGCAAGATCTACTCACTGAACTCGAGATCTCCAGTGGAATCTCGTTAAAGGAATGGGCAAAGTCGTGGCTGCAAACAGCCGGAGTAAATACTTTGAGACCCAATATCGTGGTTGAAGATGGAAATTACTCTTTGGTTAGCGTTGTACAAGAAGTGCCCATCATTCCTGAGGGCTCTTCTGAATTGCGGCCGCACAAATTGGGAATTGGGCTCTATGACTTAGAAAACGGAAAGCTAAAGTTGCGCTCTTCGATTTCTACGACGGTGACTGGCGAGCGCACTTACATTCCGGAACTCTCCGGCGAAAAGGTCGCAGACTTACTTCTACTCAATGATGGCGACCTCACATTCGCAAAGATTCGATTCGATCCGCGATCTATTGAACTCTTGAAGAAACATCTCGGATCGATTGAGAATCCACTCGCTCGAACTCTAAGTTGGAGTGCGCTTTGGGACATGACTCGCGACGCTGAACTACCGGCTAGAGACTTTGTCACAGCCTCCCTTGCAGCCTTGGAATCCGAACGCGACAGCGATGTCATCTCCATTGTTCTCAGGCAGATCGCTATAGCTATCGAAAACTACGCCCACCCCTCTCACCGAGATGCGCTTCGTTTTGAGACTGCCGAAGTCTTTGAGCGAATATTGAATTCCTCCGAGCCAGGCAGCGATTGCCAATTACTTTTTGCCCGTGCCTTTGCCGAACATATCGTGACCGATGTTCAGGCTCGTAGAGTTAGAGAGTTTCTCAATTCTGGGCTTGCTGGGCTGACTGTGGATTCCAATCTACGTTGGGCTTTTGCTCGTGCTCTCACCGAACACGGCCATTTCACAAAAACTGAACTCGACGCAGAATTGGCTAACGATCCGACACTTGATGGGCAAATTGAATATGCGACCTGCCTCGCCGCCTTCCCTACAGATAGCGCAAAGAGCCAAACGTGGAATGAGATTCTCTCTAATGATCTAACGATCGCTTTTCGAGAAGCGAAGGTGCTCGGATTTCACCGAAGCAGCCAGCGTCACCTATCGGAAAAATATGTTGACAAATATTTCGCGCAGCTTCGTGAATTCTGGGATCGAAATACCTATGACGTGGGAGATAGTTTTGCCACGGGAATGTTCCCTAGATTTCTCAATAACAAGTTGACTCTCGATAAAACTGAAGCCTGGCTTGCTGGCAATCACGATGCCCCGTCTGGCTTGGTTCGAGATGTGTCAGAAGCAAGAGACGCTTTGATTCGAGATATCGCCGCGCAGGAGTGCGACGAATAGAACTATTCGATGTGCGTTATCGCGGAGCTTGTTTTTTTCTTCTCACCCGTTAGTGAGTAGGCAATACCGGCGATAGCTGCAAAAAGACCGATTGGCGCTGCAAAGTAGATCAGCGCGGTCTGAATTGCCGATAGACCTTTTCCAGGCAGTGAACCATCTTCTTGCGCAGCCTGATGGAGGTGCGAAATCAAAGTGTGTAACAACATGTGTACAAGTCTAAGCCACGCGAACTAGGCATTTTGCACGTAGGTGTGTGGTCCTAGGCAATCGCACTTGATGGCAGATAAGTATCGCTGCCAAAGCCCTGCAAATACGCCATCCATCTGGCATCAGGTCGACCAGTCCCAAGAATCCGCCAAGCCGCACCAACTGGCTCTCTTGGCAAAGTTCTTAACCGCCAACCCATCTCCTTCAAAGATTTATCGGCTTTCAGGTGGTTGCATTTGTGGCAAGCAGAGACAACATTTTCCCAATTGTGGCCGCCACCGCGACTACGGGGAATCACGTGATCGATTGAGGTGGCAGGTGCCGAACAATAAACACAACGATTGCTATCACGAGCAAATATTGCTCGCCTGGAAAGTGGAACAGAGTGGCGATAAGGGATTCGGACAAATTTCACGAGTCTTATGACAGCAGGCAGAGTTACTTGTCCGCCTGCGTAATGCAAGATCGTGTCCGAATCTTCAATACTTATGGCGCGCTGGTTGAGCACGAGGATGAGTGCTCGTCTTTCCGAAACGACACCTAGTGGCTCGTAGGTGGCGTTCAGGACCAATGTATTTGGCACCGATAATGCTCCCTTGATTGGCAGCGCGTGGCTCGAGCTGTCGGACAAATCTTGCCCTACGTAGGGTCGAAAACTCGGTATTTCACTCTTAATTTTCCGCGCCGTAAGAATGAAATTGAAGTGGATTCGATAAAGTCAGAGCCAATATGAAAACAAATCTCTCCTTTCACTCGGCCTACGACTGGTTTAGTGGCGCCCCTCTCCATATATTGGCCATCGTTGCCATCGCCTTGGGAGTACGAAACCTAGGTTCTCGAGCCATCGCTCGGGCTATTAACCGACTCTCGGAGGCTGACCTAGTCCCAGGACCAAAGCACTCTGGGCACCGCCAGCGCGAGCGCGCCAAGACCGCGGGAACAGTTCTTCGCTCTGCCATGAATGCAGCCATCGTTTTGATCGCAACTACCATGATTCTGAGCGAATTTGGTCTTAATTTGGGTCCACTCATCGCCTCTGCTGGTGTCATTGGCGTAGCTCTTGGGTTAGGTGCGCAGACCATCGTTCGAGATGTTCTTGCCGGTATTTTCATGCTGATTGAGGATCAATATGGCGTTGGCGACCAAGTGGAGGCTCTGGAAATCAAAGGAGTTGTCGAGTCTGTTGGACTTCGCATAACAACGATCAGGTCAAGTGATGGATCTCTCTGGTACCTGCGAAATGGCGAAATCTTGAAACTCGGAAATCGATCTCAACCAAAACACTAGACTCTCTTATGTGGGTATCGTAGAAACGCACGATCTGACAAAAACGTATGGCGATAAATCCGCAGTTAAAAATCTCAATCTCTCTATTGCTGAAGGTGAAGTCTTCGGATTCTTGGGACCGAATGGCGCCGGGAAAACAACAACCATTCGCATGTTGCTTGGATTGATAAAACCAACATCTGGCAGCGCACAGATTTTCGGACTGGATTGCGAAAAAGAGACTGCGCAAATTCATAAACGGCTCGCCTATGTTCCGGGAGAATCAAATCTCTGGGGCTCACTAACGGGGGAACAAACTCTTAAACTCTTGAGTTCACTTCACGGTGAGGTAGACAAGAAATTCCAAAATACCTTGATCGAAAAGTTTCAAGTAGACCCATCGAAAAAAGTTCGAGCGTACTCCAAAGGTAATCGGCAGAAGCTCTTACTTGTAGCCGGTCTCTCCTTTCAGACTGACGTTTTGCTACTTGATGAACCCACGAGCGGACTCGACCCTTTAATGCAAGAAGTATTTAGAAGCGTAGTTCTTGAGGCTAAAGAACGCGGGCAAACCATTTTTCTCTCCTCCCACACCTTGAGCGAAGTAGAGGTCCTCTGTGATCAGGTTGGATTACTTCGATCCGGCGAACTCATTGAAGTGGGAACTCTCGACCAAATGCGTCATCTTTCGGCACTGACCTACCAAATTACTTTTGAAGGTGCTATTCCAGACCTCTCCAAAATCGAAAATGTAAGACGTGTTGTCGTAGAAGGTCAACGAGTAACCTGCGAACTTGTCGGAAAACCGACCGGACTTTTGGCTTTCCTCAATGGGCTAGCTGTAGAGAAGTTAATATGTCACGAAGCATCATTGGAAGAGATTTTTCTCTCTCACTACGGGAATTAAAAACTATGTCCACGGCTCGAGTGATAACGGTTCACACATTCAAAGAGCGAAGAAAAATTGCAGCAATGCTGGGAAATATGGTTGGGATCGTTACTCTTTCCAGTCTCTACGGTTACCGATCTGCTTACCCTCACTTAGCTGATCGACTTCGACTTTCCGCATCTTTCTCTCATGATGCTGGAATCGCAGCAGTTTTTGGTCCGGCAAGATCGCTGGAAACCGTTGCTGGTTTTACCGCTTTTAGAACCCTCGGCGTAATTCCTTTAATTATCGGTATTTGGGCTGCGCTTAGTTCAACAAAAGCCTTCCGAGGTAATGAAGATACGGGACAATGGGAAATTCTTGTCGCCGCACCCATAACTAGAACAAAAGCGACAATGGCAACGTTACGAGGAGTTTTCGCCTCGCTCACTGTGACTCTTTTTATTGCTTCTTTATGGTCCATTCTTACTTCAAAACTCTCCCATAATTTTTCGGTTCCGGCTGGACTTTTCTTTGCCCTCGCTTTGGTTTCATCCGGTTATTTATTTGCCAGCATTGGCGCCCTAGCATCACAAGTTGCCAACTCGAGGCGAGTTGCATCAATGATGACTGGTGGGGCCATTGGGGTTTCATTTCTCATTCGGGCCTTGGCAGATACTTCATCCAAATTTTCTTGGATTCATTGGTTCTCACCTTTAGGCTGGATTAATCAGAGCGCGCCACTTACTCATTCCAAGTGGTTGGGACTTGGTGCAGTGGCAATTGCCACTCTTCTGATTTCTCTTCTGGCAATTCGACTGAGCGCAAAACGCGATCTCAATGGAAGTCTCATCTCGGAAAGAACTTCAAGAAGAAATGGATTGAATGTCACGAGCATTCCGAAGTTATGGTTAAAGCTACAACTCGGAAATATTCTAGGTTGGGCTTTGGGATTTACTTTTATCTCCTTTGCTTTTGGATTGGTCGCTCATGGCGCGACAAAGGCATTCTCCGGCTCGAGCACTATTCAAAAGACATTTGCAAATTTAGGAATTTCGAAACAGAGTGAACTTTTCTTCGGCATCATTTTTCTCATGCTTTCCGCGGGATTGATGTTTGCGGCCAACAGTCAGGCGGCCGCATTGCGAGAACAAGAAAGTGAAGGTTATATCGATCACTTGTTAGTTTCCCCCGCTAGCAGGTGGTGGGTTTACTTATCAAGAATCGCCACCAGTGCGACAGGGTTAGTGATAATCGCTTGCGGTGCCGGGATCGGCGCTTTTATGGGATCTTCGGTGCAGAACGGTGTTCTCTCCTTTAGCGACGCTCTGCTGGCAGGACTCAATATGGTACCGAGCGCATTGGTGCTGCTTGGAGTCTCCACTTTCATCTTCGGATTTTTCCCTCGAGCAACCACGCTCGTTGGCCAATCACTTTTGGTGTGGAGTTTTCTCTTGGAACTTATTGGTTCGACGCTCAAACTAAATCACTGGATTTTGGACACTTCTTTTCTTCACCATATGAGTTTTGCGCCTGCAGTGGCGCCACGAGGTGGCCAGAATCTGCTTTTGCTCGGAATATCAGTTCTACTTATTTCACTTGGTGGCTACGGGTTCAATGCTCGGGATACCCAAGTCGGCTAATACTTTGCGCCAATGATGGAGCACTTCGATCTTTCTCGGAGAGAACCAATTCCATATCAGGCCAAGCAATTGCGATTTCTTCATCTAATGGATTGATAGCAAATTCATATTCGGGAGCAAATGCAGAGGTGAGCAAATAGGAAACCTTTGTATTTTCTTCTAGGGAAATAAAAGCATGGCCGAATCTCTCGGGTACCAAGATTGCCTTTGCATCCTCTCCTGATAAGTCCACAGATACCCATTGCTTAAAGGTTGTTGATTCTGGACGGAGATCCACCAATACATCTCGGATCGCCCCGGCGGTGCAGGTCACCCACTTGGCTTGGCCGATGGGGTGTGTGCTGAAATGTATCCCTCGGACAACGCCTTTTCGAGAAAGCGAAGTATTCGCCTGGACTACTGGAAATGCTCTCCCCGTGATTTCTTCGATTAAGTCCGAACGAAACCACTCTTGAAAACTCCCTCGGGAATCTTGATGTATCTTCTCTTCAAATACCCAAGCACCGCTAAGTCCAAGCTCTTTAAATTCCATTTCACAACCCTTCCGATTTAACTGCTGCGACAATCTCTGGCAATGAATCCGCCAATCCCTTGCGCCAATCCTGCATCGGGCTCATTCCCAAATCGTTCCACCTCAAATGACTCAGAACCGAATATTCAGGCCTTGGAGCTACTTGAGGAAATTCTGATGACAAAATTGGAATGACTCTTTCAGGATCGAGATTCAAACCAGCAAAAATTTCCCTAGCGAATTCGAACCAAGAGGCGGTTCCCGAATTTGTTCCATGATAAATCCCACTGGGAAGGTTTAACCCAATGGACTCCATTAATTGCTCTGCCAAATCCCTAGCCGAGGTTGGTTGCCCGACCTGATCACTCACAACCCGAACTGGATTATTAGATGTGAGAGCTAGCCGCACCATGGTCTTCGCAAAGTTTTTCCCATAAGGACTATAGAGCCAAGCAGTTCTTACTATTCGAACTGTTGGATCTACTTTCATGGCCAGCTCTTCACCGTGCGCCTTTGTCTTCCCATAAATAGAGAGTGGATTCTTGGGTGACGATTCATCCCAGGGTGTCGTTCGCACTCCAGAGAAAACGTAATCGGTGGAAATATGAAAAAGTGGTAGTGACGAACGAATCGCTAATTTCGCAATATTTTCAGCCCCTAGGGCATTTACTCGCTCCGCAGACTCTTGATGAGTTTCGGCTCCATTGACATCAGTCCAGGCCGCAGCATTAATGATTGCGCTAACTTCACTGATATCAAGAGCCAAAAGGTGATTTAGATCAGTGATATCCACCTGACTGGAATTGGGAGCTTCAAAGGACGTGCCACTTCGGGAAAATGAGTCTGTTAAACATCGCCCTAATTGACCAGTCCCACCAAAAACTAAAATCGTCATTTTTTCTTGAGTGGTTTCCACCAAGATTGATTGGTTCGATACCAATCGATAACGGCAACTAATCCCGATTCAAAATCAATCTGAGGTCGGTATCCCAATTCTCTCTCGGCTTTTGCCCAATCCACCGAATATCTCAGGTCATGCCCCAAACGATCTTCTACATATTCAATGGCGGAGTCATCTCGTCCCATCAGTTCGAGAATCGTCGTAGTAATTTCAATGTTAGGGAGCTCTCTCCCACCGCCGATATTGTAGATCTCGCCAGCTTTCCCTTTAGTTAAAGCCAGGTGAATTCCGCGGCAATGGTCATCAACGTGCAACCAATCTCGAACATTCAATCCTTGACCATATACCGGTACTTTTTTGCCCTCGATTAAATTGGTGATAAACAAGGGAATCAACTTCTCGGGATAGTGGAAGGGACCATAGTTGTTACTACACCTTGTAACAACGGTGTCCACTCCAAAGGTTCGGTGGAATGACCGTACCAACATCTCGGCCGCAGCCTTGGTTGCGGCATAAGGAGAGTTTGGCAGGAGAGGTTCCGATTCGGTCCACGAACCTTCCGTGATAGAGCCATACACCTCATCTGTAGAGACCTGTAGAAAGCGAATCCCCGGAATTCTTCTAATTTCTTCCAACAAAATCTGAACCCCAAGAATATTTGTCCGAACAAATTCGTCAGAATTATTTATGGAATTGTCCACGTGAGATTCGGCAGCGAAGTTCACTACTGCATCTACATTGGGCAGAATTGATTTGAGCAAATCTCGATCGCAAATATCTCCCTGAACAAAAGAAAAGCGAGAGTCGGATTGAACTGTGGCCAGATTTTCAAGATTGCCGGCATAAGTCAATTTGTCCAGAACTACTACGGATTGAACATCACTCAAAGTTTCATCTAGTAATCGTCTAACATAATTGGAGCCAATGAAACCTGCGCCACCCGTAACTAATAACCGCAATCGCCACCTCCGAAAGCATTGGATATCGAGCGAGTCTAGCCATTAAACTGACCAGATGAGAGGCATCGTCTTAGCAGGTGGAACGGGTTCCCGACTCTGGCCGAGCACAATTTCCGTGTGCAAACAATTGATGCCCGTTTATGACAAGCCATTAATTTACTATCCCATTTCCACGCTAATGTCGGCTCAAATCCGAGAAATCTTGATCATCACCACTCCTTCAGACCAATCACTTTTCCAAAAACTCCTGGGTGATGGTTCACAACTTGGTATGGAATTCACTTATCAAATCCAGGAGCGTCCAGAAGGCCTTGCTCAAGCATTAATTATTGGTGCCGATTTCATCGGAGACCAAGGGGTGGCTTTAGTCTTGGGCGACAACATATTTCATGGCGTTGGATTAGGTCATCAATTAACAAGTGCCCTTGACGTTGAAGGCGCCCAAATATTTGGGTACCACGTGGCGGATCCTCGGAAATATGGTGTTGTTGAATTGGATTCGCAAGGCAAAGCACTCTCCATCGAAGAGAAGCCTTCGCATCCAAAATCTCAATTAGCAGTAACAGGGTTATATTTCTTTGACAATCGAGCCTCATCAATTGCCGCACAAGTGACACCGAGTGCTAGGGGCGAGTTAGAAATAACATCGGTTCTCGAGGCTTATCTCAAAACCGGAGAACTCAATGTCAGCGTTCTTTCTCGAGGAACGGCTTGGCTGGATACCGGAAGTGCCGAGTCGCTTCATGATGCCGCGTCTTATGTTCGAGTAATCGAAGAACGTACCGGCCTCAAGATTGGTTGCCTAGAAGAAATTGCTTGGCGAAATGGTTGGATTACGAGCCAATCCCTCGAGGAGCTAGCAAAGAAAATGGGAAGCAGTAATTACGGAACTTATCTAACTAATCTGATCAATTCCGAGGGTTAATTTTTTTCTTTCCCGGCCCTAATTTGCTGGACCACTCCCCCGATGGCAAAAGCCGCAAGGATCGCAATGACCGCCCCAATTATCAGATAAACATCTTTAGGTACGTGACGAGCTGATGCCAGGATGTAGACCTGCGGAGTCACAAATGTTATTGCGGCTAACCAACTCCATTTCTTAACTGCTTTCCAATCTTTGCGGAAAAAATTCACTACGATTCTCGCGGTCGCTAAGCCGTAAGGCCATGATGTAGTCACATCAATAACAAAGAATAGGTAGGGGTTAACTCCGTATTTGTGGAGAGTTTTCCAAACTAAGATGGCTGCGCCAAAACTATATAAAACAATCGTGCTCGCCCAAAGTCGTTCCCAAAAGATCTCTCTCCGTGAACGAGCACTTGCTGCCATAGTTTGAGCCTAGTCGTCTGCCTTGTTTATCATCGAGTGAGCAGCAAATTGGAAGTACGCCCACAACTCTTCTTTCAGTTCCTCATCAATTTCCAAATCGATGATGGCGGAGTGAATGCACCGCAACCAAGCATCTTTTTGCGGGGTTGCGATTTCAAAACCAGCATGTCGCATGCGGAGCCTGGGGTGACCTCGGGTATCTGAGTATGTTGTTGGTCCACCCCAATACTGCTCGAGAAATAACCGTAATCTCTCCTTGGCGCCTTCCATATCGCGCTTTGGATACATGGCCAGCAAAAGTGGTTCGGATTCAATCTTCTGATAAAAAGTATCAGCGATTTTCACAAATGTTTCGTGCCCGCCGACCCGTTCGTACATACTCTCTTCACTCATTTTAGGCGGCCAAGGCCTTTTCTTTCGCTTTGCCAATTTGCAAAACGAAATATGAAGTCACAATGCAGAGAATTCCACTGATGTAGAAAGCGCTCGAGTAATTTCCGAACTTCACGCGCAAAACTGCGGCTCCAAAAGCCGCTATGGAACCACCAATCTGGTGAGCGGCAAATACCCAGCCATATACAACGGTCCCGTGTTCCAACCCCAAGACTCTCCGACAAAGGACCACAGTGGGAGGAACAGTCGCGACCCAATCAAGGCCATAGAAAATTATGAATACGAGTGTTGATGCATGCAAGGTCGAAAAGAGAATGGATGGAAGCAAAAAGAGGGAGAGGCCACGGAGGAAGTAATAGAAGAAGAGCAACTTCCGTGGGTCAATTTTGTCGGTTAGGTGCCCAGAGAAGATTGTGCCGATTACGTCAAAGACGCCAATCAAGGCCATCAGCGATGCGGCGGTAACTTCTGCCATTCCATGATCGTGAGCCGCTGGAATGAAATGGGTTCCAACCAGGCCACTGGTAGAAAGCCCACAAACAAAGAAAGAGCCGACCAAATACCAAAAATCTTTCTCACGGGATGCTTGGCGCAAAACCAAGATCGCTTGGCGTCCGGCGTGACGTTTAATGATAGGTGGTTCAACATAATCGGCAGGCGCGCCATATGGGCTGACGCCAGCCGACGATGGTCGCTCTTTGAGAAAAATCGCGACTATAGGCACCATCGAAAATGCTGCAGCGGCTACCGTTATGGAAACCCACTTCCACCCGTGATGAACTGCCAACGACGACAACCCAGGCAAGAAAATTAACTGACCAGTTGCGGCGGCCGCGGTTAGCGCACCAAGAACAATTCCTTTTCTCTGAATAAACCATCGATTGGCGATACTTGCGGCAAATACCAAAGCCATCGAACCGGTTCCGACTCCGACAACTACTCCCCATAGAGCAATCAAGTGCCAAGGTTTACTCATCCAGACGGTTCCGAGTGCACCTGAGGCGACCACTGAGAGCGCGGCCATTACGACATGTTTGATGCCAAAACGCTCCATTAAGGCCGCAGCAAATGGTGCAGTCAATCCGTATAACAAGACGTTGATACTCAGAGCCAAAGAGATAGTGGATCTACTCCAGCCAAATGCATCCTCAAGTGGAACGATCAAGACAGATGGGGCTGAGCGAAAACCGGCCATCGCCATCAAAGTCAGGAATGTAACGCCAAAGGCAACCCAAGCTGGATGAAGTTTCTTCATGAACTAGAGACTAATTCGCAGCCATACGGTCGTATCCGAAGGAATTTTCTTTCCATCGAGTGGCGAACTGGAATGAAGCACTGATGCACCTTTCGGCAATTTCATCGGTTCACCGAAGTTAACCAAGCAGACGAAATTACCTGGTCGCGAGAATGCAAGCACATCTTTGCCAAGTTCAATCCACTTCAGCTTTCCATCGCCAAGGCCTATCTCGGATTTTCGAATCGCCAAGGCTTTGCGATACACATTTAACGTTGAATCTGGATCGCCATCTAGCGCATCGGCTCCGTAAGTTCCCCACCAGGTTGGTTGCGGAAGCCAAGAATCGTTCTTGCCCAAGGCTGAATTTGAGGAGAATCCAAAGGAGCCAGATTCTGTGGATGCCCAAGGAATCGGGACTCGACAGCCATCTCGACCTGGATCGGTATATCCGCTCATCTTCCAACGGGGATCCGTCAATCGATCTTGGGGAATGTCAACGACTTCTGGAAGTCCAAGTTCCTCACCCTGGTAGACATACGCGCCGCCAGGAAGAGCGAGCATCAACATTGCCCCAGCCTTTGCGCGCTTCACTCCACGTTGCGCATTAAATTTCTTAGTCTTGCCGAAACGTTCTTTAATATTGCTGACACCGCCACCTTTTAGGCCGAGGTCAAAACGAGTTACAGATCTTGTGACATCGTGATTGTTGAAAACCCACGATGAAGGCGCATCGATTCCTTTCAAGTTTTTTATCGAAGTCTTGATATTTCGCTTGAGGACTTTGCGATCCCATTTGGAATCGAGAAATGTGAAATTGAATGAGTTGGCCAACTCATCATCGCGAAGATAGAGCGGAAGGCTTTCGGGCGAAACCCAGGCTTCTGCGACCGCCATTCGATCCCCAGGATAGGAGTCCAGAATTTTTCGCCAAGCACGATAAATCTCATGAACGCCATCTTGATCCCAATATGGCATCTTCTGAACTTTCAAGAGTTCAGGATCCGTGGTGATGTCAGGAAGGCCTGGTTCTTTGATCATTCCGTGGGCAACGTCAATCCGGAACCCATCAACGCCTCTGTCTAACCAAAATTTTAATACCTCTTCAAAATGTGATCGAACTTCCGAGTTCTCCCAGTTGAAATCTGGTTGTTCTACGGCAAATAGATGCAGATACCACTGCCCTGGAGTTCCATCAGCTTCGGTGACTCGATGCCAAGCCGGACCGCCAAAAACAGCCTGCCAGTTATTCGGTGGCAACTCACCGTGGATTCCTTTTCCATCTCTAAAAATGTACCGGTTGCGTTCTGGCGAACCAGGGGCGGCTCGAAGCGCGTCTTGGAACCACTGATGTTGGTCTGAAGAATGATTAGGAACGATATCTACAATAAATCGAATGCCTAATTCATGAGCCTCTTTAATCAGCTGTTCGGCCTGAGCCAAGGTTCCGTAATCTGGTTCGATATTCATGTAATCAGCAACATCGTAACCATGATCATTTTGTGGCGATGGGTACCAAGGAGTGATCCAGATGGCATCAATCCCGAGCTCTTTCAAATACGGAAGTTTGGATCGGATGCCCTCAACATCGCCTTTTCCATCGCCATTGGAGTCAGCAAAGGATCGAATATAAATTTGATAGGTAACGGCATCGCGCCACCATGGACGCTCGGATCGGGCAGGTAGCGGCTTGGACATAAGGTGAATCTTAATCAGTAAATGACCCGATGCGATGATTCTTAGGAGATCATGAGTTTGGAAGCCTTCAGCGCAACAGGTCCAGTAGATTCCCGGACAATCAGACGAGGTTGAAACTCGATTTTTTGGTGCACATGGCGTTCTGGACTCTCGCATTCGGAAATAATGAGTTCGGCGGCTGCGTAGCCCAACTCGAAAGCAGGCTGGGAAATTGAGGTCAGTGGCACCCAGGCGTTCTTGGCAAAATCAATATCATCGTAACCAACGACGCTTACATCCCCCGGGATAGAAATATTCTTTTCACGAAGGGCACGAATCGCGCCGAGGGCGATCAAATCATTTCCGCAAATTATTCCGGTAAAGTCGAAAGAGCTCTCCAGTCTTAATTTCACCGCTTCGTAGGAAGCAAAAGTTGTCATCGAATCAATTCGAATCTCTGATAACTCAACTTGGTCGTGAGTTGGAAATTTATTCATCGCCTCGCGAAGACCACGATTTCGTTCAGCGACTTGCGGAATATTTTCGCTGCCGGTCAAGAGAATCACCTTACGATGACCATTTTCGTAAAGGTGATCAATCGCCAAAGCTCCACCATATAAGTCATTAAAGGCAACACTGCACGCAGCGAGTCCTTGCGAAGTTCGATCTACCAGAACCAATCTGATTCCTTTTTCAGCAACCCTTGCCAAAGCACGAATCGAATCTCTGGCCGGAGTCACCAGAATTCCTTCGACATTTTGGGCCGTGAGGACATCCAAGTATTGCTGTTCTTTCTCCGCGCTTTCATCGGTATTACAGAGAATTACGACATACCCACCAGCGAGCGCCGCCTCACTCACTCCCTTCGCCAAATCGGTGAAGAAGGGATTGGAAATGTCCGGAACCATCAGACCGACAACACGGGTCCGACCAGCACGCAATTTGCGAGCGGAAGCATTGGGAATGAACCCAAGTTCATCTATGGATTTTTGAACTCTTCTCAAGGTGCCAGGGGCCAATACTTCAGGGCGATTAATTGCGTTGGAGACCGTACCGAGTGAGACCCCTGCGTGAGAGGCCACGTCACGGATGCTGGCTGGCATAGGTGCTCCTTCCACAATTACCGAAAACCCGTTTCGTCCCTAGTTAAGAAAATTTGAACAATTTCTTCTGCTGGATTGAAACGATAGCGCACATATTGACCTTCGTAATCTCAAAATCTTAAAAAAGGATTTCCCTGGAAGCGGATTTATGCTCAATTGACGGAGATTTCTCCGATAGATACGGTTAGCACAAGATTAAAACGGTTCAATCCTGAGAAGCGTTAAGGAGAGATCATGGAGCGAGTTGGGTTCCGCCTCAAGGTGCGGAAAGAGTTGATGGATGAGTACGCGCGTAAGCATTCTGAAGTCTGGCCGGAGATGCTCGATGCCCTGAGATCGACTGGATGGAGTAACTATTCGATTTTTCTAGATCGAAATGACGGCACCCTCTTTGGATATTTCGAAACCGCTGACCTCGAAGCCGCTCTTGCCGGAATGGGGAAAACTGAAGTGAATGAGAGATGGCAGAAAGATATGGCGCGGTTTTTCGTCGATCTCGATGGCGTCAATGCCGATAAAGGATTTATCAAATTAGAACAAGTCTTCTTTCTTCAATAGTTGCACTCGTCTTCAACCACCCTGATCTTCCACTATCGCGTTAAAAGGAGCACCTAAATGGCAAATAAATCTGAGGTGAAAAAGGTACTTGATCGTCTCCAAATCGAAACTCCTTCGTGGGCTTATGGAAACTCAGGAACTCGATTCAAAGTCTTCGGTCAGCCAGGAGTTCCCCGAGATCCTTACGAAAAAGTGGAAGATGCCGCACAGGTCAATAAATTCACCGGAGCTGCTAAAAGCGTTGCATTGCACATCCCGTGGGACAAAGTCGAGGACTATGCAAATTTCGCTAACCACGCCAAGGAACATGGGGTGGTCCTAGGAACTATTAACTCAAATACTTTTCAAGATGACGATTACAAACTGGGATCTGTCTGCCACCCAGATAAGAAAATCCGTCAGAAAGCAGTTAGTCATTTATTGGAATGTATCGAGATTATGAATATCACGGGATCTCAAGATCTAAAACTTTGGTTTGCTGATGGAACTAACTATCCAGGTCAAGACAGCATTAGCGGACGCCAAGATCGACTCTCTGAATCGCTGCAAGAAACCTATAAACATTTGACCGGTAATCAACGCATGCTGGTCGAGTACAAATTCTTTGAGCCATCGTTCTATACGACCGATATTCCCGATTGGGGAACTTCGTATGCTCATTGCTTGCAGTTAGGTGAACGTGCCATGGTCTGCGTAGATACCGGACATCATGCCCCAGGCACCAACATTGAATTTATTGTTGCATTTCTGTTGCGAGCGAAAAAATTGGGCGCATTCGACTTTAACTCTCGTTTTTACGCTGATGATGACCTGATCGTCGGAGCTGCTGATCCATTCCAACTTTTCCGGATTCTGCACGAAGTGAATGTCAATGGCGGGTTTGATGAAGGAACTCCGGTCTCTTTCGTACTCGATCAGTGCCACAACATTGAAGCAAAAATTCCCGGGCAAATCCGTTCCATCCTCAATGTTCAGGAGGCTGCTGCGAAAGCGCTTCTGGTCGATCATGAAGCACTCTTGGCCGCCCAATTGGCAGGAGATGTTCTGGAAGCGAACGCAGTAATAATGGATGCGTACAACACTGATGTCCGACCATTATTGGAAGAATGGCGGGTCGAAAAAGGTATTGATCCAAATCCTATGAAAGCCTTTAAAGCCTCGGGGTACCTGAAGAAAATCGCCGACTCCCGTGTTGGTGGAAACCAAGCTGGATGGGGTGCATGATTAAAAGTCTCTCTGAATTGACGCCTGTAGTTGAAGAACTCATTGTGCGATCCAATCACCTTGGTTCGGATCCAAAGGTTACGAATTACGCCGGTGGCAACACTTCGGCAAAAGGAACCATTGTTGACCCTATTTCGGGACGCCCACTCTCATTGATTTTTGTCAAAGGTTCTGGTGGAGATTTGGGGACTCTCAAGGAATCCGGCCTTGCCGTTCTCATCACAGAAAAAGTAAGAGAACTCGTGGATGTCTATTCAGGTGTCGATCGAGAAGATGAAATGGTCGCGCTCTTTGACTACTGCCTCTTTGGCAAAGGTGGCGCCGCACCAAGTATTGATACGGCGATGCATGGCCTCGTCGATATGTTGCATGTTGACCATCTTCATCCCGATTCAATAATCGCATTCGCAACCGCCTCCGATGGTGAAGAGTTAACTAAAAAATGTTTTGGTGATGAAATTCTTTGGGTTAATTGGCGCAGACCCGGCTTTCAACTTGGACTGGATATTGCCAAATTAGCGAAGGAAAATCCGCAAGCAAAGGGTTGCATTCTCGGGGGGCATGGGCTGACAACTTGGGCAAATACCTCATCCGAATGCGAAGCTAATTCGCTTAATGCGATCGCGAAAGCAGAAGAGTTCATCAAGGCTAATAGTCGACCCAATCCCTTTGGTGCAAAAATTGAGAAATACGCGCCGCTTTCACCAGCGGATCGTTCCAGTCGAGCGGCCAAACTCTCACCTCTACTTAGGGGGATGGCGTCCCAAGATTCCCGAATGATTGGCCACTTCACTGATTCAGAAGTAGTCCTCGATTTTCTACAGAGCGAATCGCTCGCTAAATTGGCAGCACTGGGTACTTCATGTCCAGATCACTTTTTGCGTACAAAAATTTCCCCAATGGTTTTGGACACTTTGCCCAATGATCCAATCGAAGAAGTCATCCGCCGAGCCGAAGAACTCCACCTGGGATATCGAGCCAATTACTCGGCTTATTACGCTAGACATGCGGATCAGAATTCACCAGCAATGCGTGGCGCCGATCCTCTCATCATCCTTGTGCCAGGAATCGGAATGTTCTCATATGGTAAGGACAAGCAGACCGCACGCGTAGCAGGAGAGTTCTATGTCAATGCCGTAAATGTCATGCGCGGCGCCGAAGGACTTTCTACATATTCGCCAATTCCTGAAAACGAAAAATTCCGAATTGAATATTGGGAACTTGAAGAGGCGAAATTAAAGCGAATGCCAAAGCCAAAGGCACTTGTAGGGCAGATTGCCCTAGTCACGGGTGGAGCTTCTGGAATTGGAAGAGCAATAGTTCAACGATATTTCGACGAAGGCGCATGCGTTGCAATCGCCGATCGAGATCTTGAAGGGGCCAAAAAGTTAAAGGAAGAATTTGGTAATTCCGAACGCATTCTTGCAATCGGAGTAGATGTAACTAGAGAGGATGAAGTTTGCGCAGCAGTTGAGGCGACTTCGTTGGCATTTGGTGGTCTTGATATCTTGGTAAACAACGCCGGCCTCTCACTTTCCAAATCTCTGGTTGAGACCACCTCCTCTGATTGGGATATTCAACATAACGTCATGGCTCGTGGTTCATTTCTCTTTTCGCGTGAAGTGGCAAAGGTGCTAATCCTGCAAAAGATGGCGGGAAATATTATTTATGTTGTTTCCAAAAATGCAGTGTTTGCCGGTCCTAATAATGTTGCATACGGTGCCACCAAGGCTGATCAAGCACATCAAGTGAGATTGCTTGCCGCTGAGCTTGGCGAATTCGGGATAAGAGTCAATGGTATTAATCCTGATGGCGTGGTTCAAGGATCCGGAATTTTTGCCAGTGGTTGGGGCGCAAACCGCGCTGCCGTCTATGGCGTTGAAGAGGAAAAACTAGGTCAGTTTTATGCCAAGCGAAGCATTCTCAAATTAGAAGTGCTTCCTTCTCACATTGCCTGCGCCGCGTTTGCTCTGGTTTCTGGTGAACTAGGGCTAACAACCGGGCTACACATTCCCGTGGATAGTGGCGTAGCAAGCGCCTTTTTGCGATAAGTATGGCTTCCTATGCTGCAGTTGATCTTGGTGCCACAAGTGGTCGAGTAGCGGTTGGAACTATCTCAGGAGGGAAAATCTCTTTTGAGGTAATACACCGATTCAATAATGAGCCGATCATGGACCCGGTTCATGGTCTGCTCTGGGATTGGGTTAAGATTCAAGAAGAAGTTTTGATCGGCCTTCGCCTCACCATCAAGAAATATATCCTCACTTCGATTGGTGTTGATTCTTGGGGAGTTGATTACCAATTAATTGATCTCGAAGGAAAATTAATTGACCGAGTCTTCTCCTATCGAAATCTCAGACTCGAAGGGGTCATGGAGAACACGCTTAAGAGCATAAGTAAGGAAAAGATATATCGACGTACAGGAATTCAGTTTTTGCCTTTTAATACGATTTATCAACTCATTGCCGGAATGGCTAAAGACGAGTTTGATAATGCGGATCATTTCTTGATGTTGCCTGACGCGCTCAACTATTTTCTTTGCGGCAGCAAAAGCCAGGACGTTACAAATGCCTCGACCACTCAACTCTTAGACCCAGCAACGCGAGAATGGCATTGGCAACTTATTGAAGAACTCAATCTCCCCAGCAGAATATTTCCGCCGCTTCATGAACCGGGACAGGCGCTTGGGAAAGTCCGTGGTCATGGTCAACTCGATGGAATTCCCGTCGTTGCAGTTGGGTCGCATGACACCGCTTCGGCGGTGGCTGCGGTTCCCATGATCAACCCTGAAAAGTCCATCTACATTTCGAGTGGTACCTGGTCATTGGTTGGTTATGAAAAGAAGAGTGCGAACACCTCCCCTGATGCATTTTCCATCGACTTAACGAATGAATTGGGCGTACAAGGCACGGTCAGATCTCTGAGAAATGTCGCTGGAATGTGGCTTCTCTCTGAATGCCAACGAGATTGGGCAAGCCAAGGAATCAACCTTGGCGTTGAGGAATTGGTTGCGATGGCGCGCAAAGTTGCCGCCAACAGTTTTTTAGTCAATCCGAATGATCATCTCTTTTTAGCAGCAGGAAATATGGTGGGAAGAATTTCGGAGTACTGCCTGATCAATAACTCTCAGCCGCCATCGACTCCGGCCGAGTTCGCTCGTTGCATCTTTGACAGTTTGGCCCACGCCTATCATCAAGTCATATCTGAATTTGAAAGCGTCGAAGGCCCTCCCTTCGAAGTTATCTACGTCGTCGGCGGCGGCAGCGCCAATGACTTTCTCAATCAATTAACGGCAGACATCACGGGTAAGAAAGTTATAACGGGGGCCGTTGAAGCAACACTTCTGGGAAATATCGGGATGCAAGCCATTGCAGCTGGGGAGATATCCTCCCTTCCCCAATTGCGTGAAATGATCTCCGCATCCTTCACTCAAAAAGTATTTCTACCTTCGACTTAATCAGGCTCCTTCGCAAATGGCGATTGGATCACCAGTTTTTATTTCATCACCATCTTTAAAGAATATTTCTAGAAGGGTTCCCGCAACGGGAGAGGGAACTTCCACAGTGGCCTTATCGGTTTCAACATCCATGAGCGAGTCGCCAACGGCTATTACATCCCCGACATTCTTATTCCAGTTCACTAAGTAAACCTCGTCAACTGTCTCGCCGACGCGTGGCATCTTGATGGTCATCTTCATGCGTTGCTCGCTTTCGCTGCGGTGTAGATGTTTTCAAACATTTGCTCGAGACCTGGTTCTGGGTCAAGTCTGGCTTGGTTAATTGCTTGATCGATGAATTCCACCATGGCAGCCTTCATATCAAGAATTTTAGCTTCCGATAACAAACCCTTTTTGGTCAACGCTTGCTCTGTCAACAAAATTGGATCCTTCTTCTGCCACATCTCCAATTCTCCTGCCGGTCGATAGAGCGCCTGATCGGCACGAGAATGGCCTGAAAAACGATAGGTCTTCGCTTCGACCAAAGTTGGTCCTTCGCCACGTCGCGCTCCATCAACGGCCTGCGTCATTGCCTCTTGGACCGCGTAAATATCCATGCCATCAACTTTGATGCTCGGCATGTCATAGCTGGCAGCACGAAGATGCAAATCTTCAATAGGGGTAGTCAAATTAATTCGGCTGTACTCTCCATAAACGTTGTTATCGATCACAAAGACAACCGGCAACTTCCAAATCGCGGCCAAATTGAGAGACTCATGAAATGCGCCGATGTTAGTTGCGGCATCACCAAAAAAGGCGACCGCTACTTGTGGCTTATTTTGAATTTGAAATGCTAATGCAGCTCCAGCAGCAACTGGCATGCCACCGCCGATAATCGCCGAGGTAGGAAGTAGTCCAATGGACTTATCGCACATATGCATGGATCCACCCACGCCACCTGCACACCCGGTTGCTTTACCCATGATTTCAGCCATTGTGGAATGTGATGTAAGGCCAAATGCCAGAGCAATTCCGTGACTTCGATAGGTTGCAGCAATCACGTCTTCTGGTTCTAAAACTGTCGCAAGACCAACCGCTAGCGCCTCTTGCCCAACACACAAATGGGTTGTGCCACGAATTTCACCCGATGCGAAAAGTTCGTTAGTTCTCTTCTCGAATTCACGAATTTCCAGCATCCGTTCATACCAAAGAATTTCATTATCTTTCAACGCTTCTCGGCGTTCGAGAGAGGTACTCATCGGTTCAGTCCTTTCTGAATCCACCAAGGTTGCAAAACTTTATTGTTGGTAACAATTTCAGTGATCGCTGCGGAGACATCCTCTGATGTCGGTACATATCTTGCTTCCAGTGTTCCATTAAACGGCACGGGAACATCTGGTGCCGTAATTCTCATCGGGGCGCTCTTTAAATCCGAAAAGAGTTCTGTCGTTATGAAGGAGACTATCTCCGAGCCCCAACCACCACTCCAAGGCGATTCCTCCACCACGATCAACCGTCCTGTCTTCTTGACAGATTCCAAGATAGCGGCACGGTCCCAAGGAACCAAAGTAGCTAGATCAATCAATTCGGCTGAAAGTCCGGAATCCTTAATGGCCTTTCGAGCGACGCTGACCATGTTCCCTAACGAAACCACAGTGACATCGCTTCCCTCTTGTAGAACTCGAGCTCTGCCGATTTCCATCTTCAAATTTGTGTCAACTTCGCCTCGCTCGGCATAAAGTATTCGCGGCTCGAGAAACATGACCGGGTTATTGTCTTGAATGGCTGCGCGAAGCAGAGAGTAAGCAGATTGAGGATCAGAAGGTTGAACCACTTTGAGGCCAGGTGTAGCGGCAACCCAATTCTCAAGAGTCTGCGAGTGCTGGCTTCCAAAACCCAAACCCGAACCACAGGAGGCACGAACAACCATAGGAACTGAAAATTCACCTTTGCTGAGGTAATGCATTTTCGCGCCTTCAGTGACCAATTGATCAAGGGCAACTCCCAGAAATTCCATGAACATAATTTCAATGACCGGACGCATGCCCATCATGGCAGCTCCCACTGCCGCGCCAGTAAACGCCATCTCCGAAATCGGCGTGTCTCTCACTCGAACCGGACCGAAATTCTCCAAGAGCCCTTCGGATGTCTTGAAGGGGCCCTCGGCGGCGGCTACATCTTCGCCAAAGAAAATTACTGATTCGTCGGCCTTCATCTCATCCGTCATCGCGGCCACAATTGCTTGGCGAAATCTCATTACAGTCACGAGAACTCGATTCTCTTCTAAAGTGATAAAAAGTGCGAAAAACCACTACTGGAAACGATTGCTAGATTACCCAAGGGGTATCGGATAGTCAACAAATGGCTGATAATGAGCCATGAGTATCAAGCCCCTCGCTGGCATCGTTGTTTTAGACGCTACCTCCAATATAGCTGGACCCTTTGGCGGGGCAGTTTTGGCAGATTTAGGTGCCGAAGTCATAAAAATTGAAACTCCATCAGGTGATCCAGCTCGATATATGACCCCCATTGACGGAGAAAAATCGGCCTACTTCAACATTGTCAATCGCAACAAATCAGTTCAAGAAATTGACTTCAAAAATCCAACCGATCGCGCGAAATTCGACGAGATGCTCAGTAGCGCTGACGTCTTTCTCACGAATTTCCTTCCTGATCGACTACAGGCGCTCAATTTGTCTCCAGAAACATTGATGAATCAAAATCCTCGGTTAATTTTTGGGAATTTAACTTCTTACGGTTCCTCTGGGCCGGATTCGACCCGACCCGGCTATGACGCAACAGTGCAGGCACGTACCGGCATTATGTATGTGACCGGCGAGCCGGAAGGACAACCCGTTCGTGCCGGAGTCTCAGTTCTTGACATTGGTGCAGGTACTTGGCTTGCAACCGGAGTTCTGGCAGCGATCATTAAGAGGTTCACTACGGAAAAAGGAAGTTTGATCGAGACTTCACTCTTCGAAACTGGGATTGCTTGGGTGAGTTATCACCTCGCGGCCTATCAGATTTCCGGGTCTGCTTCAGTTAGGTCGGGTGCCGGACATCCGACATTTGCCCCATACGGAATTTTCACAACGAAGGAAGGCGAGATTTGTATCGGTGTGGGCAGCGATGGTGTCTTTGCAAAGCTATGCACCGAAATTGGGCGTCCAGACTTAATTGAGAACCCTCTTTTCCAACATAACGTGGATCGGGTTGCCAATCGAAAGATTTTGCACGCAGAAATAGAAAATGCTCTGGCCGAACAGACTGCTACTTATTGGGCAAGGCGATTAGGAGAAAATAAGGTTCCGGCGGATTTAGTTGTTCCACCTGAGGCGCTGTTGACCGACCCTCAAGTTCACGAAGTTAATGCGCTGCTTGCCAATCCAGATATGAGTTCTCAAGTGAAATGGATACCTGGATTACCCATCACCATCGATGGAGTACGCCCCGAGATCTACCGGAGCGCACCAAACCTCGATAAGTAATCTTTACTGGCGATATTTGTTGACGACATCTTCATTGATATCGATACCCAACCCTGGCTTGCCAAGCGGCGGATAAACCCAACCATCTTTGTGTGTCAATGGTGTGGTCACCAAATCATTTTGCATCGGATTTGCTAGTGGCTTGAATTCAAAGAGTTTGAAAGCGAGGCTGCTAAAACTGACTGCGATGCTCGCCGCCGAAACTATCGCCGATGACCATGCATGAGCATTGGCCTGGCGCTTGGCCGATTCAATCCGTGAAACGATTTTCGTAAACCCAGTAACGCCTTCGACTCGACCCGGGTCAATTCCGAAGACATCGCAGGTTCCGGTTGCGAGAATCTGTTCGTATCCAGCAATATTCCATTCCCGCTCACCATAGGCAATCAGAGTCTTAGTCTTGTCCCGTAAAGTTCGATACCCCTCTGGATCCCAAGCACCTAATGGTTCTTCAATCCAATCAATGTTGTATTCATCGAAAGCTTGAACTCGTTTTACTGCAGTGGCCACATCCCACTTGATGGCATAACCAAGATCAATCATCAATTTCTTATCTGGTCCGATCGCTTCGCGCATTTGCTTGACGTATTCAACGTCGCGATCATGTTCATACCCAAGATAAGCATTTCCCCGCTTGCCAAACCCAACTTTCATTCCTTGGACTCCAGTGGACATCCATCCTTGGGCTTGCTCTGCCATGGCAGGAATTGAGGAATCATGAGCGTGACCAGACGCAATCGCAGGCAGTTTTTCGTGGACTGGACCACCCAACAACTCCAACAAACTTGTATTGAGCGCCTTTCCTTTTAGATCCCAGAGGGCAATATCAATCGCGGATAGTGCGTAAGCCGCCAATCCCCCTCGATATCCGTACCACCAATACCGCTCTCTGATTGCATTCCAAATTGCTCCGTTATCCAAAGGAGATTTTCCGACCACAAATTCTGCTAAACCATTAATAAGCGCAGCCACCGCAAAATTAGCTTCCTTGAATTGGGTTATGGATTCGCCCCATCCAACTAGGCCTTCATCGGTTGTAATTTTTACCAAGCACAAATATCTCTCAGCATTGAAATCGTTCGGCTCTGGGTAAGCAACAGGAATCGGCTCGATCTTAACTATCTTCACAAAAAATCTCCCTTGAAACCTGTTCGTGGACGAATATTGGTACTAATTTACTCCTAGGAAACGTTTTTTTAACGGAAATGGGGCAAGTATGTCAGAGCTGACACCAATCATCGATACTCACATCCACCTTTGGGAAACCAAGCATCCAGAGTTGAAATGGGTATGGCTTGATAAGGATGCCCTCCATCCAATTCTTGGAAATATCGATGCCATTAAGTCAGTTTCTTTTACTCTTAATGATCTTTGGTCAGAGGCTCGGTTCTCTGGTATTTCTGGCTTTGTCCATATTCAAGCCGCAATTGGTTCCCCAGACCCAGTGACTGAGACGGTATGGCTCACAGAAATGGCGAAGACCGGTCCAGTGCCGATGCGAATAGTTGGAGATTCTGATTTAAGTTCGGGCTCGGCTATCTCACAGCTCGAACGTCATCAACAATCACCATTATTCGTCGGCGTGAGAGATTTCAACGCAGAAGTTATGTTTGCCGCCAAAGAAATTCGCCCCAATTACGAAGCCTCTCTTGCCTACATGGCAAAAGAAGGATTGGTCTTTGATTTGGACTGTGAATGGCAAAATATGGATGAGGCGCTAAAACTCGCGCAACGCCATCCAGATTTGCCAATCGTCCTTGAACACATAGGTTTTCCGCGAAAGCGAGATGATGAGTATTTTACAAACTGGAAGACAGCGATAAATCGTCTAGCAACTGCCCCTAATGTGACAATGAAAATCTCAGGTGTGGGAATGACCGATCCACACTTTACGATGGAGTCTCTGCGCAAATGGGCCGAGAGTTCTCTGGAAGCATTTGGACCTGATCGCACGGTACTCGGTTCCAACTGGCCGGTTGATCGACTCTTCGTTTCTTACGCAACGATGATGGATTTCACCAGAGAGTACATCTCATCGCTTACTCCATCAGAGCAAGAGAAAGTCTGCAGCACAAACGCTGCCAAGCTGTATAAGTTCTAATTGACTCTAACCTGAAGTTGTAGCGGTTTTCGAACCGCAAAGAGTTGTGGGTAGTTAATTTCTTCTTGGATAACCTTCATGTTTGGGGCCTTGTCTAATAAGGCGCTCATAAGAGTTTTGGTCTCCAAACGAGCTAAAGGCGCTCCAATGCAGAAATGAATTCCATGACCAAAACTTGAATGGCCTAAATCTTCTCGATCAATCAGGAACTCATCTGGAGCGAAATAGCGCAAGGGATCGCGATTGGCGGCGCCGATCATAAAGTGGCAGTAGTCGCCTTTGGCGATCTGTTCTCCGGCGATTTCCAAATCGACTGATGCCACACGTGATTGCTTGAGAATAGAAGAGTCATATCTAAGCGCTTCTTCAATTGCTCCCTCAAGTTTGGTTCGGTCTGATTGCAAGAGTTTCATTTGATCAGGGTTATTGTGCAGGGCCAATATCAGGTTCCCAATCAATCCTTCGGTAGTCTCGAAGCCAGCAAAAAACAATTGAATTGTTAGTGCAGCTAGTTCTTCGTAACTGAGATGATCTTCACTGGTATCCATGGCAAGTAACTTGGAGAGAATATTTTCGCCAGGATTCCTACTTAGTTCATCGAAAAGCGAAAATAGATAAGTTTCCGCCTCTATCGATGCATTATTGGCAGCTTTTGCCGCTTCATAACTCACTTGAGCTGAGGCGCTAAATCCCGCATGTTTATCCGACCATCGGCGAACATCATCTTGACGTTCACGCGGAATACCTAACAATTCACAAATCACTATTGCGGGCAACTTAAATGAGAGATGTGAAACGAAATCAAACTCTTCCAGTTTTAAAGCGTCGGAAACTAATTCATCAACAATCACTTCGAGTTTTGGTCGAAAGCCCTCGATAGCCCTTGGAGTGAATGATTTATTAACTAGTTTGCGAAGTCTGGTATGAGAGGGCGGATCCTGAAAAACAATCCAATTATTCAGAGTAGTAATGACTTTACTAAATTCTTCCCTCTGACTCTCACTTAAGTGAGCAGATGCCGAGGCAATTCGCTCCCCTGCATTGAGGTTGAGATTTGAAAGACCTTTCTCCACTTCTGAGTAGGCGGAAATGATCCAAGCCTTGATGCCTTCATGCCAAAATATTGGAGAACTTTGATGGAATTCACTATAGGTTTCATAAGGATTTTTAAAATAATCTGGAGAGAGAAACTCTGCGCTCACATCGTTGAGCATACTGAATACTTGGCATAATGGAAGCCTTATGTATCAACTATTTGCAATCGCCTCGGCCTTCAGTACTGCGCTCGGAACTTTCCTAACTCGCTCATTAATCCAGAAACTTCCTGCATTTCAAATCGTTGGTCCACTCTTTTTGCTCAATGGTTTTTTTGCAATTCCCCTCGTGCTTGCAAGAAGAGATTGGATTTCCCTATCCCTCACCCAAATGGGATTGATAATGCTGCTAGGCATTTTGACGGCACTCGGCGCGCTCTTTGTATTTGTGATTGTCAAGCGAGGAACGGCCTCACTTTCCATTGTCGGAGCCTCATTGAGTCCTGCGATGGTCCTCGTACTATCACCAATGCTGCTTGGGGTTCATATCAAGCTGATTCAATTCCTCTTGGTAGGGATATTGGCCATGGCCGCACTATTTCCTATTCGTAAATTGGTCGTTGGCATACGTTCTTCGGCAACATTCCTTTTCATGCTCACGCAAGGCGTTAATGCTGGTGTGATTGCAATTCTGGCTACTAAATTATCACGCGCGGGGGTCGGTCTCTCAGAATTCCTTTTTCTTCAGCAATTTATCGCGGGAGTCATTTTTACCAGCCTTAATTTGCCAACAAACGTTGAATTAAGTGCTTATCCGCTCTTAGCTAAACGATCCCTCTTTATGTGTTTTGGCTGGTTCTTCTCTTTTGTTGCGATGCACAAAGGCAGTACTTTGGTGGTTCAATCAGTTTTATCGGCAATACCACTGCTCATTGTCATGATGGAAACTCTCGCTTATAAAAAGCGTCCCTCTTCTGCAGTGATCTTCTCTTCGGTAACAATCATCCTCTGCATCACTGCATTGAGTCTTACTTAATACATTAATTGTCCGCCGGAGATATTTATCAGTGCGCCCGTAATGTAACTCGAGGCAGATGAGGCAAGAAAAAGCACGGATTGAGCAATTTCTTTGGGTTCTGCCAATCTGCCCATAGGAATCAAATCCATGAATGCCTTCATGGCTTCAGGAGATTGCCCATCAGTCAACATATGAGTATCGACGCCGCCAGGTGCGATGGCATTTATTCGAATTCCTTCCGGAGCAAAGGATCGAGCAAGACCACGCGTCATTGAGACAATTCCGCCTTTACTCGCAGCATAAACAACCGATCCGCCGAAGCCCCCGGTCCACCAACCTTGGGAAGAAAAATTAACAATTGATCCCTTAGTCTGATTGGCTTTCATCACATCACGTGCTGAGCGGTTGAGGAAGAATGTTGCCTTCAGATTTGTATCTAATTGGAAATCCCAATCCTCTTCTGTTACTTCATCAACAGTAGTCCGACGACGCAAGACTGCGGCACAGTGAGCGAGAGACTGGAAGCCGCCCATAGATTGGGCGCGTTCGAAAAGTGCTTTGTGTGAATCGATCGCGGATAAGTCCAAAGGATAAATATCGTGCCCAGCCCCTGGAGTTCTTGAAAGCAATTCCTTCAGTGGTTCCTCTTTTAGATCAACCGCAAGGACTCGTGCCCCCACTTCGGCAAATGCCTGGACGACGGACGAGCCAATGCCGCCGGTTGCCCCCGTGACAACTACGCACTTGGCTTTGAGGTCTTCCCCGATGAATGCCATAGTGAAATCCTAGATGACTACCATTTCGATATCTAAAAGTTCAGCAATCGAACGCAATTCAGAGACACGATGGCCGATTCCGAGTGCCCAGTGATGGGGAACGCCAGTTGCACTCCATGCATCGCACCATTCGCCTGGGTTCATGCCGAAGTCAACGAGAGATGTGGTATTTCCAATCAGCAATCGTGGACCATCAACTACTTCACCTTCTGAGGCCACGAATTGATAGGTACCGTTTTTGCGTTGAGTAACTCCAAAGGTAGTAACTGGACCATGCTCGACATCGAACTCGACAGAGACACCATAACCACGTTTTCCATGAAATACACCGAGGCCACGAAGGATTGGTCGCTCATTTGTAATGGCTAAGTGAGCTGGTCCATCATGTCCCATTTCCACGACACCTAAATTGAAGTTGAGGGCTTGGAATTCGGTGAAGGAACCACCAGCACCAATTCGATCGAGCATCAGCATGCCGATGGAAGTCCGTAATTCATACTCTCCTACAGCAGGAACGCCTTCTGCGGTAAGTAGAGAGCAGCCAAGAATCATTCCAGCACCGAGGCGCTCATGAATCTCACCATCTAAACCTCGGTGATAGTAAGCCAAGCTTGAGATATCGAAATCATCCACCAATTGGCGTAATCCGACTGCGACTTTGCCAGCCCACCGTAAATCTTCTTCGACGACAGTTTTATCGAGAGTAAAGATAGATCTGGTTTCGTCGAGAACGCTATCGATCTCCTTCTCAGAAACTTTTTCGACGCGAACACGTAGATCATCAAACTCGAGCACTTCCATGTGACCGCCAAAATGAGTTGTCACCATAGTCATGTCAGTCGATACATCCAGCATGCCTGGATAGAGATGTCCCATGATTCCATGACGAGAATTGCGAAGCACAGCTCTCACTCCAGCAGCTTGAATCCAACTATGAATCTTGTTCCAAGCCCGCTCCTCATGCAGAAAGCCTGAGACGGATCTAAACGGAACACCAGCGCGTTCGAAGGCATTCGCCATCTCTGGCAACGGACAAGCTCCGCAATATGCCAACCAGGCGCCAGTATCAAAATTTGCATGATCCATCTGTTCGGTTGGCTGAAGATTTATCATCAAGATCGGGGCATTTGAACGTTGTGCAATCGGGATGATCATTGACGAGGTCATGTATGTCGTCAAGAACATAACAATCATGTCGCAGCCGGCTTCTCGTAGCTTCTCAGCCGCCAAGGCGCCTTCTTGAGCATCGGAAATGAAGCCAACATCAACAAGTTCTACATCCATCGCACCTATGCGATCAGAGACATATCTTGCTGAGGCTTGTAACTGTGGCAAAAGGTGCGGGAATTGTGGCCAGTAGGTTCCCAGGCCGCCAGCTACCAGGCCGACCTTGACATTCTTCTTGGGGCGCCGTGCCGGAACAATTCTTTCACGCGCGACATTGAGAGTCATCTAACTAGCTCCTTGATTGGTTGAGCTTGGCCCGGATCGAGTCGAAGGAAACTGCGATAATCAACATCAGACCTTGAGCGATACGTTGCCAAAATGTTGGGACATCCAAAAGAATCAAACCATTATTGAGAACACCAACAATGAGCAAACCCAGAACTGTTCCAAAAATTGAACCACGGCCTCCAGCTAAGCTCGCACCACCAAGAACAATGGCGGTAACAACTTGGAGTTCGAGCCCGAGTCCGGCGTTTGGATCGCCAGATGATAGTTGCGAAGCGAGAACCGATCCGGCGAGGGCTGCTGAGACTGAGGAGAGAATGAACGTTTGAAAAATGACGCGCTTGGATCGAATGCCAACCACGCGCGCTGCGTTGGGATTTGAACCAATTGCATAAATCGAACGACCAAAGGTCGTGTAGCGAAGGGTGATTGATCCCGCAATGGCAAGGCCAGCAAAGATCAAAATAGGTAATGGAATATCTGCGGGCTGCGCGGTTCCTAACCATTCGAAATTCTTCATTCCTAGGGTTTGGCCATTTCCAATAAGAAGCGCCACGCCATAGAGGAATCCCAAACCGCCGAGGGTGGTAATCAACGCATTCACACCAATAACGGTGACGATAAATCCGTTGAAGCAACCTAAGACCAGACCGAAAATAAGAGCTGAGAGCAAGCCAAGTGGAACTCCATGATGATTCACTACTTGAGCAAGCAACATTCCTGAGACTGCAGCTGCGGAGCCCACCGAGAGGTCAATCTGTCCCGAGATAATCAACAAGGTCGAAGGAATGCAAACAATTCCCGTAACCGCCGCGTTTGCCAGAACATTCTTAAAATTATCTAGTTGGAAAAAGTATTCGCTGGTTACAGAGAAGATAATCATCATCAGTAGGAGAACACCGACCAATGGCGCTGAATCAGGAATCTTGCGCAATCTCTTCACTCCGCCTTCGCCACTACTCTGTGTCGAGCCAGCTTTAAGTTTTACCATTATCCAATTGCTCCTAACTCGAAGCTGCTATGAGCTTGTTTGCTTGTACTAAATCATCACTAAATTCTGCAGAAATCGCACCTCTAGATATGACGAGGGCGCGATCGGCCAACAAAACGACCTCTTCATAATCTGAAGTGGCAACGATAACTGCCATATTGCTCTCTGCCGCTTGCTTTCGAATAATTTCGTAGATATCTCGACGAGCGCCGACATCGACGCCACGAGTCGGCTCGACGAGAAGAAGAATGTTTACCTGCGCCTCGAACCATCGGCCAAGAAGAACTTTTTGCTGATTCCCCCCCGAGAGTGTCGCAATCTCTTGGCCTGGTCCGCGACGGGCACTGATGTTTAGCGACTGTTGCCACGTTGCAAAGGCCGCTTCTTCATCAGACTTCTTCAAAAAACCAAATCGAGACATGCGGTTCCAAGAACTTACCGAAAGATTTTCGGCTACGGAACGGATGGCAAAAGAGCCCAATCTCTGACGATCAGCGGGCAGATAACCGATTCGTTTGGCCGTGGAATCTTGTGGCGACTTGGGAGAAAACCCACCGCCATAAATTTCCACCGAACCTGAGGTAATTCTTCTCAGACCAAAGAGACACTCCAAAATTTCTGAAGTACCGGAACCGATTTTTCCAAAGAGGCAAAGAACTTCGCCCTCATTAACTGAAAAATTAATATCACTAAAATTCGAGCCATCCGAGAGGTCACTTACTCGAAGTGCAATCTTGTCACCATGTATTGATGTCGGACGAACATTCTCTGAGGCGGAATGTCCCAACATGGCCGTGACCATGTCATCGCGACTTACCGCGCGGACATCATCAAGAAGAACAGAATTTCCATCACGAAGAACTTGAACACGATCGGCAACTCGAACAACTTCATCCAACCGATGGGTGATGTAAACCATTCCGACACCTTGTGCTCGGAGTTGCTCCATAACTTTAAATAAGCGCTCGACCTCAACATTGGAGAGAGCTGCTGTTGGTTCATCTAAAACTAATATTTTTGCATTTTGAATTAAGGCTCGAGCAATTTCGAGAAGTTGTCGCTCACCTACTCGAAGGGAACCCGCTTCAACATCAAGCGGGATATCGACTTCCAGTCGATCAAGGACATCCTTTGCTTTTTTCTTCAATTCTTTCCAGGCCACTTTCTTGCCTGAGGTTGGCCACTGGCCTAAGAAGATATTTTCGGCGACTGAAAGCGAAGGCGCATCGTTAAGCTCCTGGAAAATCATTCGAATTCCAAGATCCCGAGCTCGATAGACATCAAGCTCGGACATCTCGGCACCGTTAATTCGAATCACACCTTCTGTAGGGCTGATATCGCCCGCCAGAATCTTCACGAGCGTGGATTTACCTGCTCCATTTTCACCGAGAAGTGCGATGACCTCTCCAGCATTAACAGTTAAATCCACGCCATGAAGTACTTCCACACTGTTGTAGGACTTCTTTATGCCTTCCAAACGAATTAACTCCGTCTTGTTCGACATGTAAAACCCTTCCAAGCGTGTAGTCGTTACGTGCTAATTACCTTTACTGCTTTTGATACTTTTTTTGCTAGTACTACTTGTTATGCGCACTTTGACTTTGCTGCAGGGAAGATGGTGAAGAGATTTCCTGCATTGATAGCAACGTGCTTGATGTTCAAGTGGAATGGAACTTTCTTGCCCTTGATCAAGTCAAGAAGGTAAGGAACTCCGATTTCACCATAACGCTCTGGGAAGTATGCAGTATCTGCAATCCAGTTTGGTGTGTTCTTGATATCGCACCATGCTGAAGCTGAAGCACCTTGACCAGCAGCGTAGATATCTCCGGCGCGACCAACAGCCTTGGCTGCTGAGAATGCACCTTGAATACCTTCGTCATTGATAGCAACAACGATGATGTGGTGAGCGTTTGGAAGGGTTGTAAGAGCATCTTTCATTTTTGCAAGAGCTGGCTCAAGACGACCTGCGTCGATCTTGATCAACTTGTCACCGATTGAGCCGGCGCCGCAAACGCTTTCAAAGCCAGAGCGGTATCCACCCATACGAGCTTCGTTAACCAGACCGACACCATAATCTTCAAGTGAGATGAAGGAGTCGAATTGGCAATTGAAGTTCTTCTTGAAGTAGTTACCAAGTGCAATACCTGATACCTGACCGGCGTAGCTGTTGTCAGCTCCCATGAATGCTGCTTGGCAAGGATCTTGCTCAATGTCGATGGAGATAACAGGAACCTGTGGGCCTGCCTTACAAATAGCAGCAGAGGCCGAAGAAACTGGTTGGAAGTTCAAGTAGCCTTGAACGTGCTTCAACTTGAATGTCTTTGCACAGTTAAGCGCAGTTGCAGCATCAAGTTTGGAATCGCAAAATACTAATTTTGCTCCGGCAGCCTTGGCTTCGCGAGCGATGGAATCGTGTACATCTTTTCCAAATCCAATCGAATCAGCTAGACCGATGAAGCCGATTGTGATTCCCTTACCGCTTCCTGGAACTGGCTTACGGAAGTCAACTTGTCCAGCGTTCGCCGGAAGAACAGATGTACCGACTAATGCGGCAATCGCCACAGCAGTGATAGCACCGGCGCGAAATTTTGAAAAAGCTTTCATTCTTCACCGAGACCTTTCATAACTTTCATAATTGGGCAAGGCGAACTGAGGCCAATTCCCCAGGCACCTGTGTTGCCGTTGCTGGAATCCTTTCCTGCCCGAGAGGGGGTGTCAATAGCACGTGGCACAAACCCAACGAGATAAATAAATTGTTATAAATTGAACAGATACCAACCCCCATAATTCAGGACATGAAAACCACGCTCGCAGACTCCCCCATTGAAGTAGTAAATGCTGAACAAATTCTCCAAAGTTCGGATGGGTGGACAAGTTTTTCCCGTTTACCTGCCTGGACAGAGGCGCAATTCGCCAAAGGGGATATCGGCAGGTGGGCATCATTTCCCTCCGGCGTTCGACTTCGCTTTGCAACCAATTCAGAGTCGATCAGTCTGAATGTGCATGTCTATCGGTTGACCATCAAAACTATTGGGGAGGAGCCGGGGCTCGCCGGTTTTGATTTGCTGGTTAATGGTCGCGAGCACTCGACGCAACAGACTCTAAAAGGTGGGGTAGTTCGATTGACGATGGATGGTCCCGCGGTAACGGATGAGGAATATATTCGAGGCGAGGCAGAACGAATCACTTTCTCAGACCTCGGAGTTGGGCTCAAAGAAATAGAGATTTGGCTACCGACATCTGGCAAGGTAGAAATTGGAGATATTGAGAGCGACCAGGAAATCTTTGCGCCGAAAGCAGATGGACGGAAGAAGTGGATCCATTACGGCAGTTCGATCAGCCATTGCGTCGAGGCACAGCGCCCGATGAACGTGTGGAATATTCATGCTTCTCGCTCACTCAACTTGAACATCAGAAATCTTGGTCTGGCCGGTGAATGCCACCTCGATGGATTTGTTGCGCGCACTATTGCCGCACAACAAGCCGATTTTATTTCACTAAAACTGGGGATCAATATCGTTAATGCTGATTCGATGAGGGAACGAAGTTTTGTACCAGCAGTTCATAATTTTCTCGACATTATTCGAGAGAATCACCCAAGTACTCCCATCATGGTTATCTCCCCCATTATTTGCCCATTTCATGAGGAAAATCCAGGACCAACTTTGATCGGAGCGAACGGTCTCTATTCAGAACCGCGTTCCCATGATCTAAGCCATGGCGCTCTGAACTTGCCACGGATTCGAACTTTGCTTGAAACAGTTGTCAGCAAGCGAAAAGATTCAAACCTCTTTTACCTCAATGGCTTAGAACTCTTTGGCCCAGCGGATACTCACCTGATGCCTGATCAACTGCATCCCGATGCAACAGGTTACCGACTCATGGGAGAGCGATTCGCAACTAACCAGGGCGCTTTACTAGCAAGGTTAATCGGAAATTAATCCTTGAGTTCGGAGACTCTTTCGGATATTCGATACTTTTCAATGTAATCACGATCTAGATCCCAACCCAAACCTGGGCGGTCATTGAGTTGCATAAAGCCATCTTTGAGAGCTGGACGGTTTGCAATCATGTTGTGCCAAATTGGATCACGCTTGGGATGGAAGAATTCCAAATAAGTACCGTGAGGGATTGAAGCGAGCAGATGTGAGGCTACTTGAGGCTCTTCATGGTGGGCCATCTTCACATCGTAAACAGTTGCCATTCCGGCAACTCGACGCCATTCAGTTGGGCCGCCTGACCAAGAAGAATCAAAATTGCAAAAGTCGATAGAGCCGGTCTCCATCAAGTCACGGCACCCGGCTGCGGAAAATTCGGTCTGCCCCGCAGTAACGGCGACATTGCCTACGTAGCGAACATCCCGCATTGCTTTCTTATCGTTCTGCCAAATACATGGCTCTTCAAACCACAAAAGATTGTCATCTGCAACTAAGTGCGAAAACTTAATTGCTTGCGGCACTGTGTAACCCTGATTGGCATCAACTGCGATTCGGAAATTATCGCCGCCAACTTTTCTTGCCCGTTGAAAGCGTTTTGCATCTTCTTCAGGTTCTAGTCCGCCGATCTTAAATTTCATTCCAGCAAATTGCTCCTTGAGGAGATATTCGACCTCCTCCTCGATCGAAAGATCACTCCCGTAATAACCACCAATCGTGATTACTGGAACTTTGGATCTGTATCCACCCCACAGCTTCCAAAGCGGGGCGTTATAGGCCTTGCCCAATAAATCCCAGAGCGTCACATCGATTGATGCTGTTGCCACCAAACCTAAGCGTCGATCTCGAAGAATGTCCCACGTGGCAGGTCGGCACAATTCCCAGATTCGTTCGATGGCAGAAGCATCTTGACCCAAAATCTTCGGAGCGAGTTCATCATGAATGATTGCGTCAATTTCCAGTAATCCAGCATCTTCATCACCGGCGTAGGCCTCACCGACCAAACCAGATTTCGTAAAAATTCTTGTGATGGTCGTTGAGCGATGCGTCATCTTGTAATGACTTCCGCGGTACACAGTCTCAAGAGGTACGCGTACGGACTCAGTTTCTACTCGTGTAATCGTAAGGTCCATGCTCATGCCTCCCGGGCTCCTAATTACTGGAAACGATTCCTTATTCTAGGCGCGATTATCTCCCTGTCAATATCCAGTTATCGGTCAGATTTTGGAAAAAATTTCCAGTTTTCCCTCACTCAATCCTCTTGACGTACTAATCTCGCCAATTGTGAGCCGGAATCGAGTAACAATTCACGATGTCGCCGCTAAGGCGGGTGTTGCAATATCCAGCGTCTCACGAGTCCTCTCAGGCCATCTCGATGTCTCAGAAAAAATGCGTGCTCGAGTCGAGGCTGCCGTTGCCGAACTAGGTTACGAACCTGATCATCTTGCCCAATCGCTACGAAAAGGCGCTACAAACACCATTGGGTTCATGATTCGAGATATTACAAATCCCCTCTTTTCCATCGTGGCACAAAGTGCCGAGCATGAACTTCGCAAAGCTGGCTACTCAACAATTTTGATCAACTCCCATGGCGAGCTTGAAGCAGAAACTGAAAATTTTTCACTTTTTAAACGCCGAAGGATTGATGGTGTCATCGCTTCTTTAGTCTCCGAAGAGGCGCCATACGTAAGAAAAACGATTCGAGATTTAGGCGCACCGGTCGTCTTGCTGGACCGGGAAGTGATTGGTTTAGATGCCAGCGCAGTGATCTGCGATCACCAAAGTGGCGTTCGAGATGCAACTGCTGACCTCATCAAGAATGGCTTCAAAAAAATTGCCTTCCTTTCTGGCCGAAAAGATGTTTACATCACCAGAAATCGTATTAAGGGTTATGAAGAGGCTCTTGCCAATGCCAAAATAAAGATAGACGATGATTTTATTCGGCTCGGCAAGTTCGGTGAAGTGTTCGCCTATGAAGAAACTTTGAAACTCTTTTCGCGAAAAAAGCAACCAAATGCGCTGATTGCCGGTGGAATTGGTGCGGCGGGTGGCGCCCTTAAGGCGTTGCGAGAACTTGGGATAAGGCCTGGCAAAGAAATTGGTTTTGTTGCCGTCGATGAATGGCCGATGTTCGATGTTTTAACTTCAGATTTGTCCTCTGTTTACCGCGACCCGGAGGAGATGGGCCGAGCATCGGCTCGCCTGATGCTGGATTTAATCGCAGGACATGCACCATCACAAGAATTGGTCCCGACTCATTATCGACCCAGAGCGAGTAGCAAACTTTCCTGATGCCTGATTCCACTCGCGCTCAATCGCTACTTCATGAATTATCAGGCGCGCCTCCGGCAATAGACCAATCGAGAATCGAACTTCTTTTTCAAGACTTTGTAGCTTGCTCAGTTCGGGGTGAAAGAAAATATGGTTATCCGCTCGATAATTACGTCGCCGGAATATCTGATCGAGCCGTTCGACTTGGTCTCTATGCCAGCGCCGAAGATTTAGATGATGTCGATTGGCAAGTGCTGACTCATCCAGGATCCATCGTTTGGCCGACGGCAGTTGCAATTGGAGTAGTCAAGCAACTCCCTTTTGAAATGGTTAAAAGCGCTGCGGCTTATGGATACCGAACTGGCGCCTCTTTGGCGAAAATGTTTGGCGCCACTCATCGCTCCAAATGGCATTTAACTTCAACCAGTGGTGCTTTTGCCGCAACTTCGACAGCCGCTATTGCAATGGGAATGAGCCAAGAGCAACATCTAAATGCCCTCCACATTTGCGCGGCAAATATCGGGGGCAGCCCTCAAGCCGGCTTTGAAAGAGGTGGCGGCGCCCAAACAAATCGGGCAGCGGCAATTTCTTTGGGGATCACTAGCGCCCAATCTGCCTCGATCGGAGCTCCACACGTGAAGAATATTTGGGATGGCCCTCGAGGTTTGGTTGAAATGTTCAGC
>CAIMZW010000093.1 GCA_903846075.1 uncultured Actinomycetes bacterium | reverse complement strand
GTCGTCGGAGATACGAGCAAGAAGGAGGTAGCGCAATGTTGACCACAACTCTCATTGACGCCGCCTTTGCGATGCCCGCAGTGCCATCGGCAACCCGCTCAGATTTTGCTTCATTTATCGCCCCGGCATCTGCTTGGCACGGATCCAACCATCTCGTCGTCAGCTCAAACCCAGCCAATTACACCAATTACACAACTCAAAAGTTCGCCGGTTACGGAAACCGCGGAGTTTGGAACTCAATCGATTAACCCGAGAGAGAAGCCAAAGGCCGCAAATCCAAATCGGATTTAGCGGTCTTTTTTATTTTCTCCAAAGAGCACGACCAAAGAGCACGACCAAAGAGCACGACCAAAGAGCACGACCAAAGAGCACGATCAGGAAAAGAAAATGGAGGTGGGAACAATGACTGTTCTCTTTAGTGAACTGTTAGTACCGGGATGGTCCGAAGGACCTGAGGCCAAGATTGGATTGCGCGAAGTTACTTCGCCAGCCGATACGCAGGTCGACGGTAAGAACTTCTACCTGCCCTGTCACAACGTTGATCCGGAGATCTTCTTTGCCGAGACACCAGCTCTGATTTCACTAGCAAAATCTTTGTGTGGTGATTGTCCAGTCGCGCAGAAGTGCCTTTCAGGTGCGATCTCACGACAGGAGCCATGCGGAGTCTGGGGTGGCGAACTCTTTGACAACGGTCGACCAGTTCAAGCTAAGCGGACTCCTGGCAGACCACGTCTGCAACCAGTGGCAAGCACTTCAGGCAAGGAACCTTCTGAACTAGAAATTGCTCGAGAGCATTCGGCAGAACGCAAGTTGAGCGGAATTCGTCAGAGTGAAGTTCGCGCCGAGATGGAAGAACTTGTCAGCGCGTAAATAACGCTTGCGAATATTTAAGAACTATCTACTTATTCGCAAGCGTTAGCGGTGCAATTTCTGGGAACCAAGAAAGTGCTTCGTCGCGGAAATTACCTTCTGCTTCTAACTGGCAGAAAATGCCGGTGGTTCCAAGAGTTACCCGGTGAATCAAGACATATTCCGGTGGAAGATTTAATTGAAAGCCGATCTTTGCCGTGGGATTTCTCGGATCTCCGACTCGAGCGCTCTGTTCCCGTAGCCACTCGCGGGAATAACGAAAAGTCTCGGTTCGAAGCGGCTCCACCAGTGGAACCAAATAATCAAGAACTAAATTTGGATCGACTTCAACATCGGCCAAAACAAATCCATCGGCCTTAAACCCTTCATATAGGGCAACCGCATCTCCTTCGAGAGCGCTTTTAAGTAGTCGCTTCATCGGTTCTGGAAATCCATTAGGTAGGCGATTGCATGCGCCAAAATCTAGGACCCCTAATCGACCATCTGCTAACAAACGGAAATTTCCGGGATGCGGATCGGCATGCAAAAGACCTGCTCGATCGGGGGAAGTGAAGTGAAATCTGGCAAGTTTGATTCCGGCATTGTTGCGTTGGGCTCTCGTTCCTTTTGCAATGATGCGGGCGAGAGGGGTTCCCTCCATCCATTCGCTTACCAAGACTTTGTCCGATGCCATGACAACTTTCGGAATCGCGATATCGGGATCGTTCTCGTAGACCTCGGAATATTTCTGCTGAGCCTGTGCCTCGTAGCGGTAATCGACCTCTTCAATGATTCTCGCACGCAACTCTTCTAGAAGAGGTTTCATCTCAAGCCCGGGCATGAAGAGTTGAAAAATTTTGGAAAAGCGTTGAATTTGATCGAGATCGGAGACTAAGGCTTCGGCTGCACCTGGATATTGAATCTTGACCGCTACATCACGCCCATCTTTCCATTTCGCGCGATGAACCTGCCCAATAGATGCCGATGCAGTTGGCTTGTCGGAGAAAGATTCGAAATTGTCACGCCAATCTTCGCCTAATTCCTTTGCTAAAACGCTATGAACCACGCGCGCCGGAAGTGGGGGAGCTGCTTCCTGCAATTTGGTCAAGGTTTCGCGATACGGCTTGGCCATCTCTTCGGGAAGCGCAGCCTCGAAGACTGAGAGGGCTTGGCCAAATTTCATGGCCCCACCTTTTAATTCACCGAGCACTTTAAATACTTGCTCGGCAGTCTTCTCTTGAATCTCGCCAAAGACCATTGAGCCAGATTGACCGACGAGTTGACGCCCAAAACCCACCGCGCTTCGGCCAGCTAGCGAGAGCGGTAACGAAGCGAGTTTCGCAGTTCGAGTGCGTGCGGTGCGGGGAATTTCATCAGCCATGGCGTAATTCTCATATAACTTCAATACATCCGCAGAGCGAGTGAGGCTGCCAGTAAATGTGTTCTGGCTTACATACCTCATGCAAGTTATATCGCACCGTGCATCCGATTAACGATGATGATTGAGTTGCAGACATTTCTATTACATGAGTGGCGAGGACACCGGTGAGAAGGGCAACACTCGCTGCTGGAAATTCCATCCCCTTTTCCAAAAAAGGTGGCAAATCTAGATTGATTTCCAGATGGAGATTCGACTCTTGTTGCAAGCGGACGCAACGCAAACAGGGGGACTTCCCAGGAAGCACGAGTGGTCCTACCTCAACTACTGATCCCACTATTGGAGCAATTTGCAGATAAGGCGTTCCCTCACTCATCCATCTTTGAACATAATCGGGCTGTGCGATTTCGGTAGCAATAATTAAATGTGGTTGATTCGGGAAGGACGATTCAATTTCTGGGTAGCGATTTACCGTTGAATAAAATGAACTTGAGGTCGTGCTCAATTTCGAAATGAATTCTTCTTTCTCGCGTCCAACATCGGAAAGTCGAACAGTCAATCCGCAAACATCTTCGGGAGTAATAACCTCGTTATGTTGCTGAGAAAATTTGGAAACGAAATGGCGATCTCCGGCGACAACTTTGGTAAGGGTGAAACCACTAGCGAGTAAAAGAGAATGCAGAGTGAGGGCAAGTCGATTGCCTCCGATGATGAGGATCGCAAATTGCGATCGTCGCGAAAGTTCGTAGAAACCATCGTCGGTAGTGTCACTACGCCAGGAAGCCAGATGTAACTCAGGTGCAAATTGAATCGAGGCGAATTCTGCTGCGGCGCTGGTGCTGGTCCGGGCAAGTGCCGTGGGATGGAGTTCAAGTAAATTTTCGCCAAGCAATTGTTCAAGGGCGCTTGCTAGATCTAATGCCAACTCGGGAAAGAGATTTTCTAATTGGGCCAAACTTATTCGGCCATCAAATCTTTTGATGAGAGGGAAGAGTTCATGAGAAGAAAAAAGAAGACCTCGTTGGCTATGCCCGACATAGAACGATTTTCCATCCAGTGTGGGCGAAGTTCGAACTCCGCTTTTAAGTCGCGGATATAGATGTGAGGGGATCGCTTTCTTCGCCGAGAGCATTGCGCAAGAGTGCTAGAACTTCATCGGCAATTTCCGATGGCTATGCATTCGATGTGGATTAGTGACCCTTGGGGTTACCGGAGTGCTTGACTATGAATACGATTAACTGATTAGTCCATGCGACTCATGAGTCAAAGCCACTTGGCAAGCCAGAGGATTGTGGTTGCACTCTGCATGTTGCACCCGGAAAACAGATAAGCCGACTGGGCGAGGTGTTGGTTTTATCCTTCACTCCCGCGCGAGGCGGCTTACTACTTCTGGTGAGTTACATTCTTACTTGAACTAGATGGGATTCGAATGAGCCGATCAAGACTCGAGGTCAAATTCCTTTAAGAGCTAGAAGAGCTAAATGTAAATTGCCTGCTTGGCTTTTTTAAGCCTTGCCCAAAATACGGTTGACCTTGGTGCCACAGACTGGGCAGATGCCCTGAGCCATACGACGACCTGAATCGGAGACTTTCACGT
>CAIMZW010000092.1 GCA_903846075.1 uncultured Actinomycetes bacterium | reverse complement strand
GTAACGCTAACTAAGTCCGCTAGATCAATATCTGCTTTCCATTGATCCAGTAATTCCTGACCAATTTTGTCGAGCGAGAACATCGCCTGTAATTCAGTGCCGTCGCCTTCGCGCAAGGTCGCAAAACACAATTTTCCAGTATCGCGTTTAAAGATAACCCGGCCGGTGACGCTTTCGATAACGCCAGTTGCCACATCAATTGCCAAACCTTGATGTTCTTCCCGAATCTGCTTCAAGGATTTTGTCCGCGCAACGGCGACAGGATAAGCCTGACTTCCGCGTTCGATTATGGCTGCGCGCTTGCCTCGGCGAATTCGCAGTTGTTCTGGCAGGTCATCTTCGACAGGTGAAATTGATTCGCTCATAAGGGGAGCAACTCTACCGTTTAGGAATTCCTGGCGTGTACGAGGCGTAGGCCGATCAGAGTTAAATGAGGTTCGTGAAAATCAATATTTTCACTGACATCTAAAACTAATGGGGCCAATCCGCCGGTTGCGATAACCGTGGTCTCTTCCATTCCTGGATAGAGCACTTCAAGTTCATCGATGATTCGATTGACCAGTCCATCAACTTGACCAGCAAAGCCATAAATCGTGCCCGACTGCAGCGCTTCAACTGTGTTTTTACCAATGACTGATTTGGGGCGAATCAATTCGACCTTTCGCAATTGGGCAGCCCTAGCCGCCAACGCATCCACAGAAATTTCAATTCCCGGGGCGAGTGCACCGCCAAGAAATTCCCCCTTTGGGGAGACAACATCCAAATTGGTCGAGGTTCCAAAATCTACAACGATGCAAGGTCCCTTATCGCCATAAAGAGTATGGGCAGCCAAGGTATTGACGATTCGATCTGCGCCGATCTCCTTGGGATTGTCAACGAGCAGTGGAACTCCGGTTTTGATACCTGGTTCGATAATTGTGGTGGGAATGTGAGCGAAATTATTCTTAATCATCGTTCGCAATTCGCGCAAGGAGGCAGGAACCGTTGAACAGACTGCCAAGCCAGAGAGCGTGAATCCTTGCACCAAAGATCGATACTGCAACCAGAGTTCATCCGCAGTATCTCTCGGGTCTGTCTTTACTCGCCAAGAGTGAACCATCTCCTCGCCGTCGAAGATTCCTAAAACGGTATTGGTATTTCCCACATCGACTGTAAGTAACATGTTATTCCGCCTTGAAATCTAGACCGATATCGAGAACGGCCGCCGAATGAGTGAGTGCGCCAACTGCCAAATAATCAACGCCCGTGCTCGCATAAGCTCTAGCGTTTTCCAAAGTCAATCCACCCGATGCTTCAAGCTTTGTCCGCCCAGCCACCATTTCTACGGCAGCTCGACATTGCTCTAACGTCATGTTGTCTAGCAGAACTAGATCCGCTCCGGCTGCAACGACATCACGAAGCTGCTCGAGCCGGTCTACCTCTACTTCAACTGCAATATCTGGAAAGAGTTTTCTCACTGCTTCAAAAGCTTTAGTGACGCCACCTGCCGCGTGGATGTGATTATCTTTAATCAAGGCGGCATCCGAAAGTGACATTCGATGATTGGTGCCGCCACCCATTCTCACGGCAAATTTCTCAAGTTCCCGATGAAGCGGAGTGGTTTTTCTGGTGTCTCGAATTTGAACTGGTAAGCCTTTTACATCATCAACCCAACGATGAGTCAATGTAGAAATACCGCTCAATCTTCCTAAAAAGTTGAGGCAGGTGCGTTCGGCCAAGAGAAGTTTCCTGGTATTTCCTCGAACCACCAGAATCACTTGCCCTGCTTCAACTCGATCGCCTTCATGAGAGCGCAAGGTGTAATCAGTTAAACCTTGACTCTCCAGAACCGCAGCAGCGACTCCGAGTCCAGAGACAGTTCCTGCTCGGCGCGCTCTAAATTCACCTAGCGAGATTTGATCGACAGGAATCGTGGCAACGGAGGTCACGTCGATTCCGCCAGCCAAATCTTCATCGATAGTTCGCAAAACTAAATCTTCTACATAGTTCGGATCTAGTTGATAGTTTCGAAGATGAGCCACTAACGAATCACTAAGCATCATTCACCTCTTCTAGATGCGAACTCCAATTTCCTTCTGAATCCAACTCTTGTACAACATGGCATTGCCAATCCGGTGAAGTCTCTGGAAAGTCACTACGCCAATGCGAACCACGTGATTCCTTACGAGCAAGCGCCGATCTCACAATTGCTTGCGCTAGCAGATAGAGATTGGAAGCCTCCCATGCCTCTATTCTTGGTTCGTTTGTTGCCCGAGTTCCTAGCTGGTTGAGAACGGAAAGCGTTTCATTCAAGGAAATTTCCGAACGCATAACGCCCGCGCCTTGGCTCATGGCTAATTGAAGTGGTAATTCAATTGCAGGGTTGAGAAGGAAACTTTCAGAGAGATCTTCTACTGGCTCAAGCCATGGCCCTATGTGGTTGGTAATGTGGTCAGCAATTCGAGAACCAAAGACCAAGCCTTCGAGTAGAGAATTCGAAGCCAATCGATTTGCACCATGAGCTCCGGTGCATGCGGTTTCACCGCAAGCGTAGAGACGTGGCACTGAGGTCAGGCCATTGAGATCTACTAAGACTCCACCTGATGCATAATGAGAAGCTGGTGCCACCGGGATTAACTGAGAGGTGGGATCAATTCCATTACTTTTACAGGAGCTGTAAATAGTAGGAAAGCGTTCTTGGAAATCCTTAATTCCCGTGGCATCAAGCCAGACGTGGGGAACTCCGGATTCTTTCATTTGGATAAAGATTTCTTTAGCCACGATATCGCGTGGTGCTAGTTCAGCCTGTGGGTGTTTGCCCACCATAAATCTCTCACCTCGATGATTGAGCAACAGCGCTCCTTCACCGCGAACTGCTTCGCTGATCAAAGGTTGCTGGCCTGCGGCGGAAGAATCCCGCCAGAGCACAGTCGGGTGAAACTGGATAAACTCAACATCTGCCACTTTGGCACCCGCGCGCAATGCAAGTGCGACGCCATCGCCGGTTGAAACCGAAGGGTTGGTGGTTTGGGAATAGACCTGACCCAACCCACCAGTTGCAATCACAACAGCCCGTGCAATCACGCGCCCTACCCCATCACGACTACCAACTCCAATGACATGCAAGGTCACTCCGCAGACCTCGCCATTCGCGGCATGAAGCGCATCGAGTGCAAGTGCATGTTCGATGACTTCAATTCCTGAATCCTCATGAACGGCCGCAACCAGAGCCCGGGAAACTTCAGCCCCTGTCGCATCACCGCCGGCATGAAGAATGCGATTTCTGAGGTGTCCACCCTCTCTGGTTAGAGCGATTTCACCAGATTCAGATTTATCAAATAACGCGCCCCGAGAAATAAGTTTGCGAACTGCTTCGGGTCCTTCACTTACTAACACATCAACGGCCTGCTCTTTACAAAGTCCAGCGCCTGCGACCAAAGTGTCTTTCTTATGTTGTTCTGGAGTGTCTCCAGGTCCTAGTGCCGCCGCAATTCCACCTTGGGCCCACTTTGTTGAACCTTCGTCGATTCGAGCTTTGGTGACGAGAAGGACAGATAACCCACTGGCACGAAGGTTCAGCGCAGCCGTCAAACCAGCCACTCCGGATCCGATCACAACAACGTCGGCTCGAGAGGTCCAACCTGGCTGGCTGGCGAGTAATTTCATTGCGCCACCTTATGAGAATTCATCGCCATATTGTCGAGTAATCGCACACCATTTACCCAACCAGCAACGATGGCTCGATTCTGGCTCTCATTGGTCTTGGCAATCTGGAAACTCTGCTCGTCAATGACTTCGGCATAATCCAGACGAAATTCGGATTCAGAGGAAAGAATTTGATGAAGAACGCTTCGTTGCGCTGCTGGATTTGACTCATGTTTTGCCGCCGCAAGCGCACGAACGATCACTAATGCGCAAGCTCGATCTGAATCGCTCAAGCGAACATTTCTTGAAGAGAGAGCAAGTCCATCGGAATCGCGAATGAGTGGCGCCGCCACAATTTCAATCGGTAATCCTAAATCTGCGACCATTTTCTTAATGAGAAACAACTGTTGGAAATCCTTTTCCCCAAATATCGCCCACTCTGGTTGCACTAAATCAAAAAGTCGCTTAACGACGGTTAGCATCCCATCGAAATGACCTGCTCGACTCGCCCCTTCGAATTGGCTACCTAAAGTACCTGAGCTCATCCGTTCGATGGAGCCTGGATAAATTTCTGACTCGGTGGGAAACCAGACTTGCGTGGCACCGGCAGACTTGGCTCGCGCAGCATCCACTTGTGGCGTTCGAGGATATTTTTTTAAATCTTCTGGATTTTCAAATTGAAGAGGATTGACAAAGACACTAACAACAACTTCTTCTGCGAATTC
>CAIMZW010000091.1 GCA_903846075.1 uncultured Actinomycetes bacterium | reverse complement strand
TTATCCGCGCAGAGCAATCAGATTGCACGAAACATCGAAGATCATCACCGAAAAGTTTCACAACCAATTGCCTAGTAGTTACGAAGATTTGATATCCCTTCCCGGAGTAGGTGACTACTGCGCGTCAGCAATCGCAGCATTTGCCTACCAAGAATCAACATTAGTTCTGGATATTAATATTCGAAGATTCTTTGGGCGCTATTTCGACGGAGTGGAACGACCGACCAGTTCCCCTTCAAAGTTCGAACGTTATTTACGAGTGGAATTAATTCCCCAATCAGATGCTCATCTATGGGCTGCGGCAACGATGGAATTTGGCGCCCTGGTCTGTACCTCGCGAAACCCTAAATGCGATCTCTGCCCAGTTAAACGAAATTGCTCGTGGCGCAAGGCTGATTACCCGACCTCCCAAATAACCGCCGCAAAAAAATTTGAGGGTTCGGATCGCCAATGTCGCGGTAACGTCTTGAAACTATTGCGGGAAAATCACAAAGTGACTACATCTCAATTAAAAAAATCTTGGAGCGATGGTGATCAGCTTGAGAGAGCAATCAAATCTTTAGTGGCGGATGGACTCATTGAAAAGAATATGAACAGTCATAGTTATCAGCTCGCAGAATAATTTACCTAAATTTACTAGTGGTTCTAACATCGGCTAGATATGGTTCATCTCCGCACTAGTCACCGCTAGTTTCCTTTAGGTATCGGAGAAACCTATGCAGCAATATGTAATTGAACGAGAAATTCCTGGCGCAGGCTCACTTCCAGAATCTGAATTGCAAGCAATCTCCAAGCATTCCAATGGAGTTCTTGATGCAATGCGAAGCGAAGGAAGCGAAATTGAATGGGTACAGAGCTTTGCTGCTGGCGACAAAATCTATTGCGTATACAACGCCGCCTCTGCTGAACTTGTTCAGGAGCATGCAGATCGTGGTGGATTTCCAGCCAATAAAATTACTGCAGTAGGCGGAATTCTCAATCCTGAAAAAGGAAAATAATAAGAATGTAAAAAGGCCGACTCAATGAGTCGGCCTTTTTTTATTAAGTACTTAAGCGGTTGGTGCCTCGGCGAGGTCGCCAGGTGTGTCTGGCATTTCCGCCTTCGGAGTTCCAGTAAAGGTGAAGACTTCTTTTTCATCTTCAACTTTCACATCAACTAAGGTGATTTCCCCTGGCTTCACATCGCCAAAGAGAATCTTCTCAGAGAGTTGGTCTTCGATCTCTCGCTGAATGCAGCGGCGAAGTGGCCGAGCACCTAGAAGTGGATCGTAACCACGCTTTGCAAGCAGCGCCTTTGCAGCCGGGGTGAGTTCGATACCCATATCGCGAGCGCGAAGTCTCTCATCCAGATTTGCGATCATCAGATCAACGATCTGGACGATCTCAGCCTCACTGAGTTGATGGAAGACGATGATGTCATCGATACGGTTGAGGAACTCTGGGCGGAAGTGAGTCTTAAGTTCATCACTGACCTTGCCCTTCATTCGCTCGTAGCTACCCAAAGCATCATCAGAGTTATGGAAACCAAGTCCAAGGCTCTTATAAATATCTCGAGTTCCGAGGTTGGTGGTCATGATGATGACTGTGTTTTTGAAATCAACAACTCGACCTTGTGAATCTGTCAGACGGCCGTCTTCTAGAACCTGCAAGAGCGAGTTAAAGATATCTGGGTGTGCTTTTTCGATTTCATCAAAGAGCACAACAGAGAATGGCTTGCGCCTGACCTTCTCAGTTAGCTGTCCACCTTCGTCATAGCCAACATATCCTGGAGGAGCGCCGAAGAGTCGAGATGCGGTGTGCTTCTCGGAGTACTCCGACATATCCAGTTGAATCAGGGCATCTTGGTCGCCAAAGAGAAATTGAGCCAAGGTGCGGGAAAGTTCGGTCTTACCAACACCGGAAGGACCAGCGAAGATAAAGGATCCACCTGGACGGCGAGGATCTTTTAGACCGGCTCGGGTGCGGCGAATTGCTTGGGAGAGCGCCTTAATGGCTTGATCCTGACCGATAACCCGGCGATGGAGTTCATCTTCCATGCGCAGCAATCGGGCAGTTTCAGCCTCGGTCAGCTTGAAGACTGGAATTCCAGTAGCAATTGAAAGCACTTCGGCGATGAGTTCTTCATCAACCTCGGAGACCACATCAAGGTCACCGGCTTTCCAACTCTTCTCTCGTTCGGCCTTTTCGCCGATGAGATTCTTCTCGCGATCGCGAAGGGATGCAGCGCGTTCGAAATCTTGAGAGTCGATTGCCGACTCCTTCTCTTTTCGGGCGGTAGCAATTTTGTCATCGAATTCGCGAAGCTCAGGAGGTGCGGTCATTCGACGAATGCGAAGTCTGGAACCTGCCTCATCGATTAAGTCAATCGCCTTATCTGGCAAGAAACGATCAGAGACATATCGGTCTGCAAGGGTTGCAGCAGAAACTAATGCTGCATCTGAAATCGAAACCTTATGGTGTGATTCGTAACGATCGCGAAGTCCTTTAAGAATTTCAATCGTGTGAGCAACCGTTGGCTCGGCAACTTGAATAGGTTGGAAGCGACGTTCAAGAGCCGCATCCTTTTCCAAGTGTTTGCGATACTCATCAAGAGTGGTTGCACCAATGGTCTGAAGTTCGCCACGTGCAAGCATTGGCTTCAAGATGCTGGCCGCATCAATCGCACCTTCTGCTGCACCTGCACCAACGAGGGTATGAATCTCATCGATGAAGAGGACGATATCGCCACGAGTGCGAATCTCCTTGAGGACCTTCTTCAACCGTTCTTCAAAGTCACCGCGGTAACGACTTCCGGCAACGAGCGCACCGAGATCGAGAGAATAAAGTTGCTTCTCTTTAAGAGTCTCTGGAACATCGCCTCGGACAATTGCTTGAGCCAAACCTTCAACAATCGCAGTCTTGCCAACACCAGGCTCGCCAATGAGGACAGGATTGTTTTTGGTGCGACGTGAGAGAACTTGCATCACGCGTTCGATCTCTTTATCTCGACCGATAACTGGATCGAGCTTTCCTTCGCGTGCGGCTTGCGTCAAATTGCGACCGAATTGATCCAGGACCAAAGATGTCGAAGCAGTACCTTCTGCGGGTCCGCCGGTAGCAACAGCTTCTTTACCTTGGTAACCAGAGAGCAATTGAATAACTTGTTGACGAACCCGATTGAGATCGGCTCCCAACTTCACCAAGACCTGAGCGGCAACGCCTTCACCTTCACGAATCAGGCCCAGGAGGATGTGCTCGGTACCGATGTAATTGTGACCAAGTTGTAAGGCTTCACGCAATGAGAGTTCGAGAACCTTCTTGGCGCGCGGAGTAAAGGGGATGTGTCCGGATGGGGCTTGCTGCCCCTGACCGATGATCTCTTCAACCTGAGAGCGAACTGCCTCCAGCGAAATACCTAAGGCCTCTAGAGCCTTGGCTGCGACGCCTTCACCTTCATGGATGAGGCCGAGGAGGATGTGCTCCGTACCAATGTAGTTGTGATTGAGCATTCGAGCCTCTTCTTGAGCCAGAACAACGACTCTGCGGGCTCGATCAGTAAAGCGCTCAAACATGGGAGTGCCTCCTTAAACTTTTGTAAACCTTAACGGTACTCATGTAACCCCATAGGGGACAAAGTTATGCCCAAAAGTAGTTGGGTTCTACCTGAGATCTTTAATCATTCGGGTATTTCCCAGAGTATTCGGTTTGACGCTCTCCAAGTCGAGGAATTCGGCCACACCGGCGTCATATGAGCGTAAAAGCTGGGTGTAAATCTCAGGCGCTACCGGCGTACCCTCTATCTCCACAAAGCCATGGCGGCCAAAAAAGGCAGTTTCAAAGGTGAGGCAAAAGATACGTTCGACCCCGATCTCCCGGGCTCGTTCGATGATACGACTCAGAATCGCGTGTCCAACCCCAGCCCCTCGCAGGTTCTCATCCACCGCCAAGGTACGGACTTCGGCAAGGTCTTCCCAGAGCACGTGCAGCGCTCCACAGCCGACAACCTGACCTTCTAGAACTGCGACGGTAAATTCCTGAACCGCTTCATAGAGTGTGACGGTCTCCTTGGAGAGCAACCTGCGCTGCAAGGCATAGGTGTCTATGAGATGGCGAATCGCCTTCACATCCGTGGTACGGGCCGGACGAATCTCGATGGCAGCTGGGAGAGAAGACATTAATTTTCTTCCGGTTTCACCAATGGAAAGAGAATCGTCTCCCTAATGCCCAATCCAGTGAGCGCCATAAGAAGACGATCGATTCCCATTCCCATTCCACCCATAGGAGGCATGCCGTATTCCATCGCTCGTAAAAAGTCTTCATCGATCTGCATCGCTTCTAAGTCACCCTTTGATCCGAGCATTGCTTGTTGGGTTAGGCGCTCTCGCTGAATGACAGGGTCAACAAGTTCGGTGTAGCCCGTGGCAAGTTCAAAACCTTCAACATAGAGGTCCCACTTCTCTGCAATCCCAGGAATCTCACGATGGGCCCGAACGAGAGGTGAAGTATCGACGGGAAAACCTTTAACAAATATTGGGCCGGTTAATTTTCCAGCGGTGACATGCTCGAAAATCTCTTCCGCCAATTTTCCAGTAATCCACTTGGGGTCTACTTTCATACCCAATTTTGTGGCAATGAGGTGAAGTTCCTCAAAAGAAGCCATCGGAGAAACTTCTTGACCAACTCCTTCAGATAGCAGGTCGAAAAGTGAGGCCTCGCGCCATTGGCCACCGAAATCCAATTCGCGGCCATCATGATGGGTAACGATATGGCTGCCAAAAATAGCGACCGCTGCTTCTTGGATCAGAGACTTCGTTATCTGAGCGATCGAATTCCAATCCCCATAAGCCTCATAACTCTCGAGCATTGCAAATTCAGGCGAGTGGCTGGAATCAGCACCTTCGTTACGGAAATTTCGATTAATTTCGAAGACTCGCTCGATACCTCCCACAACGCACCGCTTGAGAAATAATTCCGGCGCAATACGTAAAAAGAGATCCATATCGTAGGCATTGCTAAAAGTTTTAAATGGTCTAGCCGTGGCACCACCGTGCATGACCTGCAACATCGGCGTCTCTACTTCGATGAAATCTCGCTTTGCATAAGAGTCGCGCAACGAGCGCATTACTGCTGGTCGTAACCTTGCGATTGATCGTGCTTCAGGGCGAACAATCAAATCCACGTAACGCATCCGAACTCGGGTCTCTTCAGATAATGGCTTATGTTCCACTGGGAGTGGACGCAAAGATTTTGCAGCTAACTGCCATGCGGTTGCGAGAATGGATAGTTCGCCTCGTTTGGAGGTGATGATCTCTCCAGTAACGCTAACTAAGTCCGCTAGATCAATATCTGCTTTCCATTGATCCAGTAATTCCTGACCAATTTTGTCGAGCGAGAACATCGCCTGTAATTCAGTGCCGTCGCCTTCGCGCAAGGTCGCAAAACACAATTTTCCAGTA
>CAIMZW010000090.1 GCA_903846075.1 uncultured Actinomycetes bacterium | reverse complement strand
GTCCTTTGAGGATTATCGAAAAGCCGGGATGAGTCTTGGTCGAAAAGTTAAGGGCAGTGGAAAAACAATTCTCGATCTCACGCTTCCGAATAAGAAGAAGCCAAACGTCGCAGATCGAAATAGTGTGCAGGCACACTTGGTCGCACTAATTCTTTCGAACTACACGTGGTCCATGAAGAGCGGGGCAGATCGGACGCCACCTCGTTATGTAGTTCTCAATACATGGGAAGAACAAATTAAACGTGCAACCGTCTTGGCAGAATCTGTTTGGCGCGCTCGCGATCTCATTCACACGCCTTCCAATATTAAGAATCCAGCCTGGTTAGCCAACCAGGCAAAGAAAATAGTCACTGCGACAAAATCATCAGATCTCTCGATCAAAATATTGAAGGGCAAAGATCTCGAGCCTTTTGGTGGATTACGTGCTGTTGGAAATTCCGCACCCAACCCAGGCCCGCGTTTTATTGAAATTACTTACGCACCTCGTGGTTCCAAAAATTGGCCACACGTGGTTCTAGTGGGGAAGGGAATCACCTACGACACTGGCGGAGTTAATCTCAAACGACCTTACGAATTTATGATCCCTATGAAATCTGACATGGCTGGGTCAGCCGCGGTCTTGGCGGTAATTTCCGCCATGCCAGAGATTGCGCCAAAAGTTCGAGTCACCGCCCTCATGATGTGTGCGGAAAATGCGATTTCTCGAACTGCTCAACGACCATCCGACGTAATTACGCAATATGGCGGAACCACGGTTGAGATTATGGATACTGATGCAGAAGGACGATTGGTCTTGGCGGATGGCTTGGCCTATGCAGATAAGAATTTGCATCCTGATTACCTCATTGATGTAGCCACTCTTACTGGTGCAGCAACTCTTGGACTGAGTCGTCATTACGGTGCGATGTATAGCAACAATCAGAAATTGACTGACGAACTATCGGCTGTTGGTGAAAGAACTGGGGAGAGAGTTTGGCGGATGCCACTCGTCGACGAATACCGGATTGCACTAAATAGCGATGTTGCTGATCTAAGTCATACCGCCGAAAAACCGAACTTCAGTGGTGGCTCGATTACCGCCGCTCTTTTTCTTGAGCACTTTGCGAACGGTCGCAATTGGGTTCACCTCGATATTGCAGGTCCGGCCCGATCAGACAGTGATGCGGGAGAAAATGTAAAGGGTGGAACCGGTTTTGGAGTGCGACTCTTAATCGAATGGATTGCCTCGCTGTGACCCTCCTCAACCGTGGCGACATGTTCGCCTTTTCGGAAGGGTTTCCGCATGAAGATTTCTTTATGCAACAGGCTCGCTCAAATGGAATAGAGGTGGGAGTTGAAGATCCATCACCTGCAGTCGGGGGTCTTTTAAAGTTCTTGGTCAGTTTAGTTCGGGCGAAATCAGTTGTTGAAATTGGAACTGGTTCTGGAGTCAGTGGGCTCTGGATTTTTCAAGGACTAGCCCCTGATGGCGTACTCACCTCCATTGATACCGAAAGAGAAAATAGCGGCAATGCCCGTAAGGTCTTCGAAGACTCTGGGATATCTCCGCAACGATTTCGATTGATAACCGGAAACATCATCACCGTCGTTGGCAAGTTGGCCGACAAGAATTACGACATCATGATTGTTCGACCGGCTGATGATCTCTTTGATGTGGTGCAGGAGAGCTATCGACTTCTTGGCGATCATGGGCTTTTGGTGATTGATCAAGCGCTCAGTGGTGGCAAGGTCGCGGATCCAACGCAACGCGATTACGAGTCAATTTCCAGGCGAGATGCGATTAGGGCCTTGAAGGAAGACACTCGTTGGAGTTCTACTCTGTTACCGGTAGGGGCCGGCGTACTGATTGCGGCGAAGTTGTAACTCGAATTCTCTCTGCAAACTTTGAGAGGAATTCTCACCTTTTATTAGGATTTCTACCCCATGATTACCTATCTATGAATTCGACAAAATTCGAGCAATTGAGATCTAAGAAAGTTTGAGGCGAATTTCGAATGAGTGACGAGACCACCCCCCTCCCACAACCACCTGCAGATACTCCTTGGTGGAGCACTCCTGAGAGTCAAACTGCACCGGCCATTGCCCAACCTCCTGGGCGACCGGTGATTGGTTTAGGTATTGCACTGATTTTGGCATTGGTGGCCGGTGGTATGGGTGCACTTATTGGTGGCACGGTAAATATCGTTAATAACTCCTCTCATATTGTGAATTCGCGCTCCACGATCGAGCGCGCACCAGATTCTGTTGCTGGCCTTGCCGCCAGAGTCTCCCCATCGGTCGTTTCGATCTCCGTTAAGACTGCAACTGGTGGAGATACCGGAACTGGTTGGTTCATCGACAGCAACGGCTATATCGTCACCAATAATCACGTGGTCGCCGCAGCCGTCACTGACAACGGGACTATTTCTGTGACTCTTACTAACCAGAAAAGTTATCCAGCGAAAATTATTGGTCGAGATAGCGCCTACGATCTCGCCGTTTTGAAAATAGCCGTCACGGGGGCACCAGCCCTGCAACTTGGCAACAGCGATAAAGTCCAAGTCGGCGACCCCGTCATCGCGATCGGATCTCCGTTGGGATTAGCCGGAACAGTTACCTCTGGAATTATTAGCGCCAAGAATCGACCGGTTACCGCTGGAAGTGGCACGGGAGAGAGCTCATTTATTAATGCACTTCAAACCGATGCTGCGATTAATCCAGGTAACTCCGGTGGCCCACTTGTTGATGCCTCTGGCGCGGTTGTAGGAGTCAACTCAGCTATCGCCTCACTGGGCAGTTCCTTCACTGGCGAATCGGGTTCGATTGGATTGGGGTTTGCTATCCCCATTAATCAAGTGAAGAAAACCGTTGACCAACTCATTAAGTCGGGCGTTGCCACTCATCCCATTATGGGACTTTCCTTGGATAGCTCCTACTTGGGCAATGGTGCCAAAGTTGCCGACGCTCCGGATTCGATTCTCGCTGGTGGTCCGGCCGCGAAAGCCGGAATTCAACCTGGCGATGTCATCACTTCATTTGATGGTCAATCTGTAGGCAATTCAGACGAGTTAATCGTTGCGGTTCGTTCGCATAATGTGGGCGATACGGTTTCGGTGAAATTCGATCGAAACGGAACTACACATGAAGTGAAGTTGAAGCTCATCGGCAAGCAATAGGTCAAGATGTAAGCATTAGCCCCCACGGACTACGCTTACCCCATGTTTAATATCGGTGCCGAGAAATTCTTGACGCTGGCCGTTCTAGCCCTCATTTTGATTGGGCCAGATAAGTTGCCTCAATTTGCGCGCGAAGCCGCCAAATTGGTGAAGAAGCTAAAGAACATTTCGCAGACTGCTACCGCCGAACTTCGAGAGAACTTGGGCCCAGGCTACGAAGATCTTCAGGTGACTGATTTAAACCCCAAGAAATTTATTCAGAAACATCTTTCTGAAGCGATGGATGGAGTTGATCCGGTGGCTGAAATCGAAGAGGTTAAGAGCGTTGCCAAGATTGATCCAGATCTCCTATGAGTGCTGCCGAAGTAATTGAAAGTACCAACGCAGCGCTAGCCAAGGTCATCGATCCAGAACTTCATCGCCCGCTTCCTGAATTGGGCATGGTGGAATCCGTTGAATTTTCTCGCGGCGTTCTAACTGTAAAAATCCTGCTCACCATTTCTGGCTGTCCGATGCGAGATCGCTTGCAGCGCGACATATTGGAAGCGGTCTCAACAATTGATGAAGTCGAAAAAGTTGACCTCCATTTTGGCGTGATGAATGAGGCTCAGCGTGATGCCGTGAAGAAATTGCTTCGTGGCGGGCGCGAGAAATTTATCCCCTTTGCCCAACCCGATTCCTTGACTCGTGTTCTTGGTATTGCTTCAGGAAAAGGTGGAGTTGGGAAGTCTTCGGTAACCGTCAACTTGGCTGTGACTGCAGCGGCTCGCGGTTTGAAAGTGGGCATACTGGATGCTGACGTTTACGGTCACTCCATCCCTCGATTAATGGGAATCGTGGGTCAACGTCCGACTGCCATTGATCAAACTTTTATCCCGGTCGAAAACTTTGGCGTAAAAGTTGTCTCCATGGAGATGTTTAAGCCGGAACGTTCTGACGCAATTGCCTACCGTGGTCCACTTCTTCATCGAGTTCTCGAACAATTGCTCAGTGATGCGTATTGGGGTGACCTCGATCTATTACTCCTCGATCTCCCACCAGGAACCGGAGATATTGCCATCTCACTCGGACAACTTATTCCTGCCTCTGAGATATTAGTTGTGACTACGCCACAGCTGGCAGCAGCCGAGGTTGCCGAACGCGCCGGAAGAATCGCGCACCAAATGAAACAACATATTTTGGGTGTCGTGGAAAATATGTCGGATATTTCTTGCCCTAAATGTGGCGAACTGATCTCAATTTTCGGCACTGGCGGAGGAGAGGAGACGGCTAAGAGATTGTCTGCTCTTGTTGGCAGTGAAATCTCGGTTCTGGCGAAGATCCCATTCGAAAACGCTCTTCGCGAGGGCGGCGACGAAGGTAACCCAATTTCACTGGCAAATCCGGAATCCCCAGCAGCACAAGCCTTTAGCCAACTGCTCGATAACTTGATGATTCGTCCCAAATCATTGGTCGGGATCCCGCTGACCCTTCATACCTAGGTAGATCAGGCTTATTCACCTTCTGTTTGCCTCATTTCATCGAACCTAAGCACGGCAAGCGCACCTAAGCACCTAAGATTTCACTATGAAGCGACCAGCAGTCCCAGTTACTGGGATAAATACTGTCGCCAAGCGCATCGTTGGACGAAGAGATTCGGTTCTGGCGCGAAAAAATATCAGGGAATCTCTGGTCTCGGTTGCCGGATTGATCGGTCGCCCGGTCAAAGATCTGGATGGTCGAGATATCGGCAAATTGGTGGATGTAGTAGTTCGCCATGGCGAGGAGACATATCCACCAGTCTCTGGTCTCATCGTAAAAGTTGGCCAGCACAAATCCTTTATTGATGGTGCTCGAATATCAAAGTTAACGAAAGATGAGATTCGCCTCTCGACCACAAAAATAAACCTTCAAGATTTCACCCGTCGCGAAGGAGAGTCACTTCTTGACGCGGATGTGATCGACCATCAAATTGTTGATGTTGATGGTTTGCGGGTTGTTCGTTCTTCGGATCTCTATTTAGCTCCCTTCGACCGAGAAATTCGAGTAGTAGGAGTAGACATCTCCTTTGTCTCCTTTATTCGGCGAGTATTTCCTGGCGCTATTCGTCGTCGTCCAACACCAGAACATGTTGTTGATTGGGCTTCGGTGGCATCTCTTGCAGATGGCGGTGGAGTAGTTCGGACTTCTGGTTCCCGAGCGGTTCTTAGTCAACTACGCCCAGCTGACTTGGCAGACTTGATTGAAGATTTGGCAGGACGGGAGCAAGGGGCATTCGTAGAACTCCTTGATCCTGAACTAGCAGCAGATGCTTTGGAGGAGATGGAAGAGGAGGAGTTGCAAGGCTTGATTCGTGGTCTCACGTCAGAGCGATCTGCAGAACTCCTTTCCTACATGGAGCCTGATGAAAGTGCGGAAGTCTTGCGTGACCTCGGCGATGAACACCGTGAAAGTATTTTGGAAGTGATGGATTCATCGGTTGCAAAACAGCTCCGTGAATTGGTTTCTTTTGATGAGACCGCAGCTGGTGGAATTATGACGACTCATATTTTGATTGTGCACGAAAAAGATACCGTGGCTTCTGCGCTGAAGCTCCTCGTGGACAATCGTGAACGAGATATCTCAGACGGCGTCGTCGTGGTTGATTCAAAAGGAAAGTTGATCGATCACATTCAAGTCGTGGAATTAGTCGCAGCAAAAAGTACTGACTTGTTGGCAAGTCTTATCGGCCCGCCTTACCCAACTTCAATCGGCCTAGAGACTCCCTTGGATGAAGTTGTAGAAGAGTTTTCCAATAACCGTGGATCCTCAATCATCGTTGTGGATGAGAAAAACAAACCAGTAGGAAGAATTTTGGCTGACGATTTAGTTGACGCCTTGGTCGACGCCTCTGAACGACGTACCTTTTCTCAAGGAAGTGGTGGACTTTCATGAGCTCAACAGGCGAAGTAAAAAAGGTAGCGAAGAAGAGTTCGGTTCCGACATTAAAACCAATTTCGCCAAGGAAAATCAGAATTGCAGCCCTACTTGCTGTGATGGGACCCGGAATCATTGCCGGGCTCTCCGATGATGATCCCGCGGGTATCACCACCTATTCAGTTTTAGGTGCGAAATACGGATATCGCATGCTCTGGGTTCTGGTGGCTTCCACTATTGCGTTGATTCTCTTTCAAGATTTAGGTGCTCGAATCGGTGTTGTGACTCGGCAAGGTTTGATTGGTTTAGTTCGCCAAAAGTATGGCGCTCGGTCGGGAGTGATGAGCGCTATCGCATTGATTCTGGCAAATATCGGAACTATGACGGCGGAATTTGCGGGCATTGCCGCAGCGGGACAACTCTTTGGCTATTCGCGATATGTAACAGTTCCGATAGCCGCATTCCTTGTTTCATTTCTTGTTCTTCGAGGGTCCTTCTCTCGCGTGGAAAAAGTCTTCTTTATTCTCTCCGCAGTTTTCTTTGCTTATGTCATTGCCGGATTCTTGGCACACCCGAATTGGGGAGCCGCATTCAAGGGGATGGTTGTACCTTCCATGCCCTTTACCCATGATGCAGTCTTCATTGCCACGGCAACTTTGGGTACCACTCTGGCGCCATGGGGATTGGCGTTCATTCAGTCCTACGCAGTTGATAAGCGTTTGACTCGTGATGATCTCAAATTATTGCGTGTCGACGTTTGGACCGGATCCATTCTCACCGGAGTCATTGGATTCTTTGTCATCATTACTTGCGCTGCGACTCTCAATAAACAACATATAACGATCGATGATGCTTCCAAAGCTGCAGCAGCTTTGAAGCCGCTGGCAGGTACCTTAGCCAAGGACTTGTTCGCGGTCGGGTTAATTGGCGCGGCGCTTCTTGCGGCATCTATTTTGCCGCTCTCCACTGCATACTCGGTAGGAGACCTCACGGGTAGGCCAGCAGCTCTCGATGACGGTCCAAGAGAAGCACCACTTTTCTATGGCACCTTCGCATTCATTACTTTGTTAAGTGCGGCTCTGATCATGATTCCAGGCGCCCCGCTGATCACAATTCTGGTTGTCACACAAATTCTTAATGCCGTATTGCTGCTTCCGCTCATGCTCTATATGTACGGAATAGCTAAAGATAAACGTTTGATGGGCTCCTATGCAGCAACCAAAACAATGCGTGGCATTTATTTAGTAATTATTACTCTGGTTGCAATCTGTATCTCTTGCATGATTTGGTTCACCTTCCACTAAATGTCGAACGGGATAGATAATCACACGGCTCTGCCAAAAGGTCGGGACATACTTTTCCTCTCCCTCGGAGTTGTAGGGATTGGAACTTCTGGCCCAGTCATTGCGCGCAGCACGATGCCCGTACCTTCCTTAATTTTCTGGCGGAATCTTGGTGGCGCCTTATGCATGGCTCCCTTCGCTTGGCGAAAACGAGAGTGGCGTACCGCCCAACAGCGGCGGGCAATAGGGCTTTCGGCACTTGCTGGCGTTCTCCTTGCATTTCACTTTATCGGCTTTTTTATAGCTATGAGGATGACAAGCGTTGCTGCTGGAACGGCTCTGACTGCAATGCAACCCATTTTCACCGCGCTCTATTTACGTTTTCGCGGACATGAAATTCCAAGGCGGGCCTGGATCGGAATGTTTATTGCATTTCTCTCGGTTCTGCTCATCACTGGAGTTGACCTACGAATTTCCTATCGATCCTTTGTGGGAGATTTGGCAGCACTCGTTGGTGCTGCACTGGCCGCTGGATATGTCTTGGTGGGTTCGCGTGCCCAAAAGAGCGTCTCCACATCAACCTATACCTCAGTCTGTTATTTCGTTTGTTCCTTAACTGCGCTTCCGATTGCCTTACTTTTGCGGTGCGATCTCTTCCATTTTTCGCTTGCTCAATGGCTATTAGTTGTTGCCCTTATCGGTGGGGCACAGTTGCTTGGACATACAATGTTCAATCTTTCGCTCAAGCGAGTTTCACCTGCTGTGGTCTCGCTCATCGTATTTTTCGAAGTTCCGGTGAGCGCAATCTTGGCTTTTTGGTGGCTGGGACAGCATCCGGCTTCAGGGATTATCCCCGGCATTATTGGGTTACTTCTTGGCTGTGGAATTTTCATTGTGAAGGCTCAATCCGAACCAGCTCAATCCTAAACAGCTCAATCCGAAGCAAGGGAGTAATCACGGTAGATTGGTCGGTGTGATTGACCTACATACGCATTCGCTCCGAAGTGATGGCACGGATACGCCGGGAGAGTTAATAAATAAAGCTCTTGCCCTCAATTTGGATGTCCTAGCCCTGACAGATCACGACACCATGGAGGGTTGGCAAGAAGCAAAGAATTATCTACGCCCAGGTCTTGATTTGGTATTAGGCGCTGAAATTTCTTGCCAGACGGAAGATGGAATCAGCGTGCATATGTTGGGGTTGCTTTTTGATGGTGAAAATCAAATCTTGCATGAGACCCTCACTCAGACTAGAGAGAATCGACATGGTCGAATGGAGCGGATTGTTACCAGACTCCAAGGGGCAGGCATCGATATTGAACTCTCCGAAGTTCTTGAGCAACTCTCTGAGGGTGCTACGTTGGGACGACCTCACCTGGCCGATGCCTTGGTGAAGAAGCGAATCGTGAAGTCACGCGAGGAGGCCTTCGCAACGCTCTTGCATAATAATTCCAAGTATTACGTGCCCCATTTTTCTCCAACTCCAGAGGAAATTGTGAAGCAGGTAGCTGAGGCTGGCGGAGTCTCGATTATTGCCCATCCTTTTGCCTCGCTTCGCGGTCGAACTATCAATTCTGAGACTTTCTCCGGTTTGGTTGCAGCGGGCTTGAATGGAATTGAGGTAGATCACCGAGATCAGACCCCAGATCAACGAGCGCAACTGCGGGCTATTGCGAGAGAATTCGGTCTGGTGGTGACCGGATCCAGTGATTACCACGGAATTGGCAAAGATAATCGATTAGCCGAGTGTTCTACCGCTCCAGAGGAGTGGGAGCGGCTTGAGTCGTTGGCGAATGATCGGAGAGTGGTGAGAGCATGAACGGAGTAATCGCAGTTTCAGCTTTCACTTTTGGAGTGCAAGCTTTTGTCACGTTATTTGTGATCCTTGATCCGCCTGGTGCCACGCCAATTTTCCTCTCCTTGGTTTCAGGTAGAAGCCAAAAAGATCAAGTAAAACTTGCTTGGCAAGGTGCTGGAGTTTCGCTGTTAGTTATTGTCGTTTTCGCTCTCTTCGGGAAGGTAATTCTTGATTATCTTCATATCTCCATTAACGCCCTACAAGGTGCTGGCGGACTTCTCCTCTTATTGATTTCCTTGGAATTGTTGACGGGTAAAGATAGTTCCAATGAGAGCAAAGAGAATGTAAATGTTGCAATGGTGCCGCTGGGGACGCCGCTACTTGCTGGCCCCGGCGCAATTGTTACTACGATGCTTTATGTTCAATATGCGCATTCGACTGCTCAAAAAGTAACCCTCGCCCTAGCCATTGTTGCGGTTCACTTGGTCATAGGTCTCACATTAATGTTCTCTACCAAAATACTTTCCGTCATCCGAGAATCCGGTGTAACTCTAGTTGCTCGCATCGCCGGTCTTTTAGTCGCAGCGATTGCGGTTGAGATGGTTGTCGAATCTATCAAAGGGTTTTTCCACCTATGACCGCATTGTTTGCCTCCGACTCCATCACCTGGCGAGTCCATTCTGATGAATCCATGCTGGTGGGAGGTGTGCGCGCGCTACTCGAACAAGCGCTCAATCCCGAAGCAATGGCCGGAGTCGCTGCGAATTCAAATTTTCGCGAAGATACATGGGGCAGATTTCGACGAACGAGCGAGTATGTATCACTTCTTACCTTTGGCGACAGTGAACTTGCAGAAAAAAGTGCCCAACGGGTTCGAGCGGTTCATGCCAAGTTGGGTGTGGACGATCCACGACTTCTACTGTGGGTCCATGTTGCGATGGTTGATTCTTTTCTCGATACGGCAATTCGTTCTGGGTTGACACTCTCGCTGGCTGAGCAAGATCAATACCTTCAAGAGATGGTGCTCTTTGCAGAATTGGTCGGCATCCAAAGTGGAGATGTCCCGGCCAATCGTTCTGACCTAGATAAATATTTCGAATCTGAAATACCTCATCTCTCTGCGAGTGCTGATGCAAAGCGAGCCGCCCTTTTTCTCACCTTTCCGCCAATGTCGCCCTGGCTTCGGTTTGGCACTCCAGCCGCACCCACCTGGACGGCGATTGCAGCCTTGGCCAGTTCGAGCCTGCCCGATTGGGCAAGGCGTAGTTATGGATTGCCGTCATTGCCTGGACACAATTTTCGAACGGATATAGCTCTGAAGACGATGCGCAAGACCTTGCAGTTACTTCCTAAATCTCTTCGAGAAAATCCTTATCTGAGTGAGAATCAAGAAAAGGTAGAGGCGTGACCAAAATCCTCAGCATTGCAAATCCGACTGGTGGAGTTGGAAAAAGTACCTCCGCGCACGCCCTCGCCACAGCTTTTGCCGAATATGGCCGGCGAACGCTGTTGGTGGATTTCGATCCTCGAGCAACTTTGACTTTTATCTTAGGAATTAACGAACCAAGATTTACAACGATTGATGTTCTCCGCTCCGATGCTCGCGCCGACTCGGCAATCGTTAGCACAAATCATAGATTTTCGTTTTTGCCGAGCGATTCTCGACTTTCTCATTTATCTGAAGAAGGGAAGGACTTTTCCGGCTTTGTTAGGAGATTTGAGGAAGAGCTTTCGACTCTAGATACTGCTTTTGACTACGTGATACTCGATACGCCTTCAGAACTTTCTCGGATCCTTTTATTATCTTTGGCGTTGGCTGACTTCGTTCTTGTCCCGACGACTTCTTCAGTTTTGAGTATGCGGGGAGCAATTCATGTTCTTGAATTAATTACTGCCACCGCTGAATACCGAAGCACAACTCCAAATTTTCTAGGATTTCTTCCCGCCATCGGAGCACAGAGCAGCGATCTCGATCAACTTCACAAGTATGGGGAGTTACTGGATCCAGCGATAGCCAAATCGGCATTAGTCAATGAAGAGGCGCTACGGCAACAGTCAATTCTTAACAGTGCGCAACAATCAGCTGTGTCAGTGGCCTACCGAGAATTGGCTTATTTCTTACTGGAGCGGATGTAACTTAAAGGTTGGCAAATCCAACTCGGCGTTCGGCCGACTCACCAACTTCTACGAAAGAGATTTTGCTATTTGGAACGATGGTTTGGCGTCCTTTGATATCAACTAAGGAGAGCGGTGAACCAGTACTCAGTGCTTCGCTGACAAGCTTGACGACTTCGTCTTGTGTGGACTCGGATTCCAAGGAAAGCTCCTGGGTTGTGTCGGAGATTCCGATTCGAATTTCGGTGCGCGCTTGAGCTGTGCTCTTTTTTGATGACATGTGAGCAGTTTATCTAGTTGCTTGACTTAGGGAAACCGGAAATTCCTCGCCAAATCAGGTTTGCTACTAACTCACCAGCAATTTCTCGATTTATCTTTCCATCTCGTTCCAACCAATGCCGTGCTGCGGTCTGAGTCGTTCCAATGATGCCCACAGCGAGCATCATTGAGGCTTCCTTTGCCAATCCAGTATCGAGGGAGATAACCGCACTGAGTGCAGCTGCGCAGTCGTAGGTCATTCGATTGAGTCGCTCTCGCACTTGAGGCTCAACACTCATATCGCTTTCGAAGAGCAATCGAAAAGCTTCGCCCTCATCGTTGATAAAACTAAAATATGCGTCAACGGTGGCGTGCACTCGATCACCATTGTCCGAGGTTGAGGCAATCGCCTTCTGAATATCGAACACGAGAGAGTCGATGTGCAAATCCAAGACCGCGAGGTAGAGATCTAATTTTGATGGAAAATGTTGGTACAAGACGGGTTTGCTGACCTTGGCACGGTCTGCAATTTCATCCATTGCTGCCTGGTGGTATCCAGCTGCGGTAAAGACCTCAAGAGCTGCCGCCAATAATTGGGCTCGGCGTTCATCTCGGGGAAGTCGGCCACGGGTATTTGTCTCTGTGCTCACCTGGGGAATGTTACGCACTTTTAGGGGCGCTACTTGCCTTGTTGCGAAGGTTTCGCAATTTGGTGGGACCGGGAATATGCACGAAAATGTAGCGGTTACTGAGAAGCACTATCTTTAACCGTGCCTACTAGAAGGCAAAAATCGCATTACCGAAGGAAATGAGTATCTAATGAGCGATCTGGCGACACCCAAAGGCTTAGTCGCGCCTGGACCGGAATTAACGGTGGATGAAGTTCGCCGCTATAGCCGTCATCTCATCATTCCTGATGTTGGAATGCTCGGCCAGCGTCGACTCATGAATGCCAAGGTGCTCTGTGTTGGGGCCGGGGGGCTGGGTTCGCCCGCGTTGATGTATCTGGCGGCAGCAGGTGTTGGAACCTTGGGAATCGTGGAATTCGATGTGGTCGATGAGTCGAATCTTCAACGACAGATTATTCATGGCCAATCTGACATCGGTAAGAGTAAAGCGCTCAGCGCTAAAGAGAGTATTGCCGAGATTAATCCCTATGTGAATGTCGTTATTCATAATCTACGACTCGATGTAGATAACGTGATGGAAATTTTCTCGCAATATGACTTGATCGTTGATGGCACTGACAACTTTGCTACCCGCTATTTAGTTAATGACGCTTGCGTCCTTTTAAAGAAGCCATATGTTTGGGGCTCTATTTATCGCTTCGATGGTCAAGCTAGTGTTTTTTGGGCGGAGTATGGCCCTTGTTACCGTTGTCTCTACCCCGAACCACCACCTCCAGGGATGGTGCCAAGCTGCGCTGAAGGTGGAGTTCTCGGCGTACTCTGCGCTTCGATTGGTGCAATTCAAACAACAGAAGCCATAAAACTCATTACAGGTATCGGCGAATCTCTTATCGGCAAGCTGATGATCTATGACGCGCTAGAAATGTCCTATCGAAAAATCAAAGTTCGAAAGGATCCAAACTGTCCGATTTGTGGCAGCACACCAACCCAGACCGAGTTACTTCCCGATTACGAAGCCTTCTGTGGGGTTTTGACGGAAGGTGCCGCAGCAGCGGCCGCGAATTCCACTATTTCCGTGGTGGAATTGAAGGCGAAGATGGATGCGCACGAGAATTTCCAACTCATCGATGTTAGAGAACCCAGTGAGTGGGACATCGTTCGAATTCCTGGCTCGATCCTGATTCCTAAGCAAGAGTTCATCAATGGTTCGGCGCTGGAAAAATTACGAAATGATGTTCCAATCATTCTTCACTGCAAATCTGGAGTTCGATCTGCTGAATGTTTGGCGGTCGTGAAACAAGCTGGATTTGCTGATGCAACCCATGTTGCAGGTGGCGTCGTAGCCTGGGTGAAACAGATCGACCCAGCTCTTCCCATCTATTAACATTTTTTAAAATCGACGAGAACCGGAGAAATCGAGTCATGGCACCAACGAGAAGTTTGCTCCTTGTCCACGCTCATCCTGACGATGAGACAATCAACAACGGGGCAACCATGGCTAAGTACGCTGCCGAAGGTGTGAAGGTAACTTTGGTTACCTGCACGCGAGGGGAAGAAGGAGAAGTTTTAGTTTCCGAACTCGCTCACCTTGCCAGCACCCAGAACGATCTATTAGGCGAGCATCGTGAAAAGGAACTCGAACTCGCCATGAAGGAATTAGGCGTCACCGATTTCCGATTCCTCGGTAGCCCCGAGAAGAAATGGCGCGACAGCGGAATGATGGGTACGCCACCCAATGAACGACCAGATGTTTTTTGGCAGGCAGACCTCACTGAAGCAGCTTTGGAATTAGTAAAAGTTATTCGGGAGGTAAAACCGCAAGTATTGGTTACCTACGATGAATTTGGTGGCTACGGTCATCCCGATAATATTCAATCCAATCTGGTGGCAATGAAGGCAGCGGAATTGGCTGCTGATCCACAAGTTGGTGTCGGCGAACCTTGGACAATTTCGAAAATTTACTGGAACACCATGCCCAAGTCTGTGATTCAACAAGGTATCGACAAGATGAAAGAGATCGGTTCCGATTTCTTCGGAGTTACCAACGCTGATGATCTGCCCTTTGCAAAACCAGATGAAGTAGCCACCACGCTCATCGATGGCCTCCCATTTGCTGAAGCAAAAATGAATGCGATGAAGGCTCATGAAACTCAAATAACTTTGGATGGCCCCTTTTTCGCGCTTTCGAACAATATTGGATTGAGTGTTTGGGGCAATGAGTACTACACGTTAGTTAAAGGTGAGCCGGCAGGTTCCAGAGATGAGAATGGCCGAGAGACGGATCTCTTCGCAGGAATTGCATGAGAAGTTTGCGACGCTTTGCTGCATCCTTGGTTTTTGGGACAGTAATTGCCTTCTTTGGAATAGTGCTCCACAACGATTTTCCACCGATTGGATTGCTGCTCGCATTATCTGAAACCGCAGTCGGAATCTGGATGGTTGGTCGCTACTTTGGCCGGCGAATCTGGAGGTTTTATTCTCTGCTCGCTTGGTTAGCTCTCGTTCTTCGCGCTGGGACTAATGGGGCTGGACATGAAATATTGGTCTACGGCAATACTTACGGGAACCTTTATTTGGCCGGTGGCCTTCTTGTTTCAGCCATAGCTATATCGGTTCGGGTCTGACAAATTTCCATTCTTGTCCTTGAGCGGTGTCAATGACTTCGACACCGAGTTTCATGAGCTCATTTCGTAGCGCATCACTGTGAGCGAAATCCTTTGCAGTTCGCGCATTGGCCCTACGCTCGATGAGATTCGCTTGCTCGATGGTGAGCTCCATTGTGGATTTCGGAGTTCGATCAAGATCCAAACCGAGAAGTTGGTCTATCTCTAAGAAGATGGCGGCTTTTGTGGCAGGTTCTAATTCTTGGCTTTTTTCTAGAACGCGAAGTTGCGCCACGATTCGAGGGGTATCCAAATCGTGGGCCGCGAACGAAATCAAGCGCGCTATCTCTGAACGCGCACGATCCACTTCCAGATTCTCTTCGCTTTGCCAAGCGTGGATTCGCTCGCGCCAACGTGAAATTGTCTCATCAGCAGCAACTATCGAATTCCAAGAGAGGTCCATCTGTCCTCGATATCGATTTTCGAGAAAACATAATCGCAGAGCAAGAGGGTCCAGCGATCGCCCTGGTAAGTCTGAAAGCAAGACGACATTGCCCGCACTCTTTGACATCTTGCGTCCTTCAAAGAGCAGGTGTTCGCCATGTAGCCAGAGGTCGACTGCTTCGCCTGCCAGCTCTGCTTGACCAGTGGCTGCGAGAAATGAGTTTGATTGAGCTCGTTCATTCTCATGATGGGGAAACCTGAGATCAATGCCACCGATGTGGAGATCAATATGTGAATTGAGAAAATGAAGCGACATGGCGGAGCACTCAATGTGCCAACCGGGAAAGCCACGACCCCACGGTGAATCCCAAACCATCTCGCTTCGATTTCCCGCCGCTTTCCACAGCGCCCAATCAGCGTGAAATCGCTTGATTCCATCTTCGACATAGTCATAGCGGTGACCGGGTTTGAGTGCGCTCAAACGATTTCCACTAATCGCACCATACGAAGGGAAAGTTTGCGCAGCAAAGTAGACCGATCCATCGCTTCCTAAGTAGGCGTTGCCCTGTTCAACAAGCTTGGCAATAAGTTGATGCATAAGATCAATCGAGTCGCTGGCCCTTGGATATTTATTAGCTGGCTTGATATTTAACGTTTGTAAATCTCGATGAAATCTCGCTTCGTATTCCCTCGCAATGGCAAAGGGATCTCGATTAGTCAGATGTGCTTCTGCCAGCATCTTGTCTTCATCAAGATTTTCCGACATATGGCCAACGTCGGTAATGTTTTGAACGACTTCGCTTTCCCATCCCAAGAGATACAAAGTTCGAGCCACGAGATCGCCAAGGAGAAATGTTCGCAGATTTCCAACGTGGGCGTCTCGATAAACGGTTGGACCACAGCAATAAATTCGCACGGTCTTGCCATTCGTCGCACGAACCTCTTTCACACCCCTACTTTGGGTGTCATACAGGTGAAGTCCAGTGTTCATTGGCCGGCCAATGTTAGGTAGCGATAGTTATGGTGAACTCGAAAATTGAGTGATTTGTATAAACCTATTGCTACAGAATTTGTTATATCCACTTGAAGTGCAATTTTATCGACTGCGCAATCTTGGATCATCGCCGCAACTAAAACTTTACTTACGCCGAATCCTCTAAATTCTGGCCGTACAAACAATCGAGTGAGAAATGCCCAGCCATCGGCTTCGCTGATCCGTCCAACAGCAATCCACTCGTTGGAGTCCTGACCTCGAATAGCAAAATATTTAGACGGGTATCCAGCCATGACTTCTCGACCTCGAATTTCACCTTGCACGGATAGCCATTCCAGAGTTGGTTCTTCCAGTATTTCCACGGCGAAGTCGGTGGGAATTGCAGGCAGAGTAATTGCATCCCTATCAGCGACCATTACGTGCGCTTCAACTGGACAGTGCCATCCTCGTTCTTCTAGAACTTCTGCCAGTTTCTGGTACGTGGGTAACGCAAGATGAAAAGCTGGAGTAAGTGCGCGTTCTCGGTACTTGAGAATAGAAGTTTCCAGCAAAGTATCTAGATCGCAATCGATGAGTCCGTATGGTGCGCGAGTCGTTGGGCGAATTGAATTTGCGCGAAAGGTAAATCCGTCAGAAATGCGCAACCGCCATCCATGGAGATCCACCAATTGAGCCGCGGGCCAGGTTCGCTCGGCAACCTCTTCCAACTCCGTTATTCGAAGACTAAAAGGAGCACCCGTACCAGCTCGAGATATGACTTTGGGCACAATGCGCCAAGCAACGATGTCGGAATAAGTGAACTTCCAAAGGTCGCCATTCTTTCTTCGAACTGTATTGGGAGTTTCTAGGACTCCAAGTACGTCTCGCAGACCATATTCAGGGTCTCGTAACCGAATAGATACCCGGGCTCCCACATCTTCCATTCCAGGCGCTTTCAACTTCTGCCCGGAAGTACTCATAGTGGTATTTCTCTTTTCTCGTCGATTTTCTCGGCTGGTTCAGGGCTGGTTCTGGCGCACCTGCTCCGCTCTATGGTTCTATTCTGTACCCTGAACCATTGCTTGAACCAGTCGAAATTCTGGAGGAGATCGTGACTTACGTAATTGCTCAACCTTGTGTCGATGTAAAGGACAAGTCCTGTATTGAGGAGTGCCCTGTCGACTGTATTTACGAAGGCAGTCGCATGCTTTACATCCAACCCGATGAGTGTGTGGATTGCGGCGCTTGCGAACCTGTTTGCCCAGTCGAGGCTATTTATTACGAAGATGATGTTCCTTCGCAATGGAAAGAATATGGTCCGGTGAATAGCGAGTTCTTCGTAGAGATTGGTTCTCCAGGAGGAGCAAGCAAAGTTGGTTCCACGGGCACCGACCACGAGAAGATTTCAGCTCTGCCCCCTCAAGCCAACGAGTAAACATCAAACTTCCAGACTTTCCTTGGGATTTACTCGCGCCGTATGGAGATAAAGCGCGAGCGCATCCCGATGGGATTATTGATCTTTCGCAAGGAACCCCAGTTGATCCAACGCCGGGGTTTATTCAACAAGCGCTCGCCGATTCCGCTGATTCCCCTAGTTATCCCGTCACCATTGGTACTGTCGAACTTAGACAAGCGATGCGAGATTGGGCCACGAATTATTTAGGCGCTTCAGGCGATTTTGATGTCCTACCCACTATTGGCTCAAAAGAGTTGGTTGCCTGGCTGCCTACTTTTCTTGAAGCAAAGCGGGTTCTCTATCCGCAGATTGCCTACCCCACCTATTTGGTCGGTGGCATTCTTGCTGGGGCGGAAAACATTGCGGTTGATATTGATCCACAATCTTGGCCGGATGCCGATCTGGCATGGATTAATTCGCCATCGAATCCATCTGGCAGAGTTCATTCGATTGCCGAGTTAGAAGCGGTGCTCGAATACTCCAGACGAACTAACACGGTTGTGGCAAGTGATGAGTGTTATATAAGTTTTCCTGACTCCCAGGTTCCAACTTCACTTCTGAAAATCGCCAACGGTGACAATCGAAATCTTTTGGCCGTCCACTCGCTTTCTAAAAGGTCGAACTTGGCTGGATATCGAGCTGCCTTCATTGTTGGCGATCCCGCACTGATTGCCAAGATTCGCGAGATTAGAAAACACGCTGGACTCATGGTGGCACTTCCAGTTCAAAAGGCGATGGTGGCGGCGCTGGCAAATGAAGATCATGTCCTCATCCAAGCTGGCAAATATCGAGCTCGGAGAGAAAAACTTCGCCCGGTCCTAGAATCTTTGGGTTTTCAAATCGAGTTTTCAGACGCTGGGCTTTACTTATGGGCAAGCCGAGGCGAGAGCGATTGGGAGAGTGTTGACTGGTTGGCCGAGCGCGGAATTTTGGTCACTCCCGGCCACTTTTATGGTCCTGCGGGAGAGCAATTTGTACGAATCGCCCTAACTGTGACTGATTCGAAAATCGATGAGGTTTCTTCTCGATTGCAGCCAACTAAGTAAATGGGTTACTCAGCCATCTTGCTCGTGGGCGGATTCGGTACGAGGTTGCATCCACTTACTAAACGAACCCCAAAGCCCATGCTCTCAGTCGCCGGGGTGCCATTCTTGGAGCATCAAATTGTTCAAGCTCGAGATGCTGGAATATCGGAAATAGTCTTGGCAACTTCATTTCTCGCCGAAACTTTCGAGCCTTATTTTGGCGATGGATCACGATTTGGAATTTCTATTCGGTATGCGGTGGAAGAGCGAGCGCTCGGAACCGCAGGTGCGATAAAAAATGCGAGCAAACAGTTAACGGGATCCGGCCCAGTTGTTATTTTTAACGGTGATGTTTTAAGTGCTCATAACTTGCAAGCGCAAATCACTTTTCATCAAGAATCTGAAGCTGCGGTCACTCTCTACTTAACTTCCGTTGCCGATGCTCGCGCTTATGGCGCCGTTGAATTGGATGAGAATAAAAGAGTTCTGGCTTTCAATGAGAAAATGGAAAATCCACCAACAAACACCATAAATGCTGGCTGTTACATATTTTCTCGAGAGATATTTGATGAGATTCCAGAAGGCAAAGTTGTCAGTGTCGAGCGGGAGATATTTCCTAAGCTATTAGCGGCAGGAGTCATTGTCATGGGCTATGTTGATGAAGCATATTGGCTTGATATCGGTACCCCACAGGCACTGCTTAAAGCTTCCCAAGATTTAGTAACTGGTGTCATTTATTCTTCGGCGACCCCGATTCATGAAGGGGAGTTTCTGGTACTCGATAATTCTCGGCTCGCGCAATCGGCGACATTGGATCGTGGCACGGTGATCGGTTCGGGATCGATAGTGGAATCGAATTCTTACCTATCCGGTTGCATAATCGGTTCCGGGGTAAAGGTCAATGGAGATTGCACGTTAATTAATTGTTTCGTTGCGGATAATTATGAAATTCCAGCAGGCACTATTGCCGAGTTCTCGTTTTTCAATTATTAAATCTTCTTTAAATCTCGGATTTTTTCTCGGTTTTTTCTATCTCGGACTTGACTAAGAGGCATTACAAGCGTGTAATTCACCCAAGCGAATAACGGATAAATTCGCACATGAGATTACGGTCATTAGGTGTAACTCAGATGAGGTCAGAGGAGAATTGACGATGGCACAGATTCGCCCCTTGAGAGTTGAAAGCACACACCCAGGCGTAGGTGGTCTAGAGCCTTCCTGGCAAGAGCACGCACTTTGTGCTCAGACCGATCCAGAAGCTTTCTTCCCAGAAAAAGGCGGGTCAACCCGTGAAGCAAAGCGCGTATGCCTTTCCTGCGATGTCCGTTCCGAATGTTTGGAATATGCCTTGGCACACGATGAGCGATTTGGAATCTGGGGTGGCCTCTCTGAGAGAGAGCGTCGCCGTCTCAAGCGCCGATCTGCCTAATTTTTCTCACTTTCCCTTCTACGCCTACCTTCTAGTAGGTTAACTCCGATGGGGGAGAGCTTTTTTGTTACCGCGATTGTGGTTTCCCATGATGGGGCCACGTGGTTGCCAGATGTCATCGCATCTCTGCTTAATCAAACTCGCCCCGTTGATCGGATCATTGCGGTCGATACTGGGTCTGAAGATGCCTCGCCAAGATTACTTGCCAACGCCGGCATTCAGGTTCTCGATACTGGCCGAGATGTGGGATTTGGTTCGGCAATCGATCAGGCACTTGAGCATCTACCCAGTGTCGACCGAGCCGAGCATTCAGAAGGCGCGCTTGATTCTCAAGTCGAGTGGTTGTGGCTAATTCATGATGACTGCGCTCCTTCCAGCGATGCGCTCGCGTTACTTTTAGAAAATCTCCATGACCGACCAAATGTGGCGATTGCCGGGCCAAAACTTCGCGGTTGGTATGACCACTCCCATCTTCTTGAAGTGGGAATTTCCATCGCATCAAATGGTGTGCGCTGGACCGGCTTAGAAGAGCGCGAAACCGATCAAGGTCAACACGATGAAGTTCAAGAGGTGCTCTCCGTTAGTACCGCTGCGATGTTGGTTCGTCGATCAGTCTTTGAAGATATCGGCGGCTTTGATCCCAACCTTGAACTCTTCAGAGATGATGTTGATTTGGGCTGGCGAGCTCACGCGGCAGGTTATTCCGCGATTGCCGTGGGATCGGCGCTGGCTTTTCATGCCGAAGCCGCTGCTAGCGAGCGAAGAAGCGTTGACGTATCAGAAGCATTTTTACATCGTCCTCTTCTTCTGGATCGTCGCAATGCCGCTTACGTATTATTGGCTAATTCATCTTGGTGGTTATTGCCGTGGGTAAGTATTCAACTTCTCTTCTCCTCGCTGATTCGTGCCTCTGTCAATTTGCTTGCGAAGTTACCTGGTTATGCAATTGATGAACTTGGAGCAATCATCCTTTTGCTGATCAAGCCGGCAGATTTGATACAGGGAAGAAATGAGCGTCGGCACAGACGATTAATGCCGGCCGGAGTAGTGAGACGGTTTATCCCGTCACGCATATTGCAATTTCGTCACACAAGAGAGCGATTAGTTTCCACTATTTTGGTAGGACGACTCTCCGATTCTTCAGAGGATGAATTCCCTCAAATTTCTGGCTACTCAAATATTGGCGAACTTGATGAAAATTTCGATCAAATCGACCTTTCACTCTCGCCATCGAATTCAAGTGCAACACTTTTTTCTCGATTGCGTTCTCATCCGGTATTTATTGCACTTGCTTTCTTTACAATTTTGACGTCTATCGCCTCGCGTCACCGAATCGGGGTTCTCTCTGGTGGTGCGTTACCGGTTTCGCCGTCCGGAGCAATGGATGCGCTAAAAAGCTATGCCAGTCCCTGGCACTTAGTCGGTTTGGGTTCCAGCGTGCCCTCACCAAGCTGGCTGGCTTACCTTGGTATTGCCTCGATCATCACTTGGGCCAATCTCTCTTTCTTTATCGGCCTACTTTTTTGGATCGCACCTCCTTTGGCTTTTTTCACCTGTTATCGAGCAATTAAAAGATTTGGTGTTTCGCGTCCTTTGGCCATTGCCGCTGGAACTATCTATGCCCTCTCGCCGACCTTATGGGCTTCCATAAATCAAGGTCGATTAGGCACAATTATTTTGGCCATACTGGCGCCAACTTTTCTCTCTTTGCTTCCGCCCGCAAAATCTCTTGGCAGCGTTTCCTGGCGCCGGATCTATCCTTTGGCGCTACTAGCCTGCGCTATCTCGGCTTTTACTCCGCTCTTTTTGCTTGGTTGGAGTGGATTTGCACTCGTGCACATCGGACGTCTTGTCTGGGAGAGCCGTTCAGGTGCTGAATCAGCGAGTAAGTTCTCTGCCCTCGTTGGTGAAAATGGCGCAAGCATAAAACGCTGGATTGCCTTATTAACGATTCCTTGGTTATGCAACGTTCCATGGAGTATTAACTTGCTCTTTCATCCTTCACAGTTATTCCTTGAGCCTGGACTGTTAGTTGATTCTGGAACTAGATGGAGCGTTCTCCTTCTCAACCCGGGCGGTTTAACCGCGATGCCAATGTGGTTGGTTATGCCAGGAATATTTTTACTTTTCTTGACCTTGCTCAAGAGAGAAAATCGAAACTGGGGAATGACTGGAGCATTCTTCTTAAGTTGCGCGATTGTATTAGCGTCGATTCATCTAAGTGGTCATTCGGGAACGAGCAATATTTGGACCGGTTCTATTCTTATTTTTGTTCAATTGTGCGGCTTGATTCCGATTGCTCGCTCAGCCCACGAGTTACTCCCAAATCTGCGAAGTTCCAAGTTCGGACTCGGACATGTAGCAACGATTTTTGTGGCGACAATTAGCCTCGTTTCTGTTGTAGGAGCGAGCGCCTGGGTTATTAATGAAGGTGCCGCATCCTTAGTGAAAAGTGATCAACCTCAAGTAATACCCGCTTTTGTGACCTCTCTTGCAGATACCGTGGCAAAGCCAAAGAGTTTGATTTTTCGCAGGGTGAACGGTCAACTTTCTTACTTTGTTTCTCGAGGTTTTGATCTTGGGCTTGGCGATCCAGATGTCTCGATCGCCCCCACGATGGAGATTCAAAATGCGGTCAATGACCTTGTAAGTGATACAGGTGTGACAAGCAGCAAGACATTCGGTGAGTATGGAATTCATTACCTTTATTTAGAAAATCCGATTGACCAGAATTTCGCTAGAACCGTTGATGGAATCGGTGGTTTTACTCGCAGTTCCTCAACTGCTGGTGGAATTGTGTGGCACGTGGTTGGTGCGGCACCTCGGGTTATTTTCACGAGCGCGAAGGGGACCAGCACCGGACTATCCTCAAATGACATCTCGGCAAATGATGTTGTCAAAGGCCCCGGGACAATTACGGTGGCAGAAAATTACGATCAAAGATGGCGGTTGATTAGTGCGGGACTTCCTATTCCGTTACGCCATTCATTGAGCGGTCTGCCCACCTTTACGGTGGTTTCGGCTGGATCAATTTCGCTCTCTTTTGATGGTACGGCGCACCGAGCTTGGTTATCTCTACAACTTCTCTCTCTTCTCATAGTGATTGTTCTTGCGCTGCCGGCTGGAAGGCGTCGACGTGAAGTTCCGAACGAGGAGCTCACATGAAGAATTACAAGAATTTCTTGGTTCCAGTAATGGTTTCAGTCGCGCTGGCTTTTTCTTACCTCGCACCACATGTATCTAAGTCAGCGAGAATTTCACAAAAATTTCCAGCGACGGTCTGTCCCGGTCTTACTTCTGATGGAAAAACTTCAATCATCCTCTCGTCCAAGAAAATCGGAATCCGTTCGGTTGGTGCAAAGTCGCTCAAATTGGTGAAGAAACATGATTTGGTTTTCCATACCTCTGGCGAGCCACTTCTTGTTGATGGAAATCCCGTCACATCGGTTGTGGCATCCTCAATGGCTGGCAATTGGGTGGGATTGGCCGAATGCTCTTTGGGTGACGGTGATCAATGGTTTGTGGGTGGATCCGCAACTATCACCAGTAAATCTCGATTGGATATTGTTAATAGCGGATTGAGCGATGCAAACGTTTCAATCGCCACATATGGATCTCACCAAAATCCGGTACTCACAAATACTTTGGTCAAGGCCAATTCGGACAAAGTAGTCTCGTTAGATTCTTTACTCCCAGGTGAGCCGCTTCTAGCACTACATGTACTAACAAATTCAGGCCGAGTGACAAGTTTCTTATTTGATCAAGAGCGAAAAGGTCTCTCTGATTTAGGAATGGATTACGTTAATTCCGTCTCCGCCCCAGCGACCAATGTGGTTATTCCTGCCATTGTTAATAACACCGAAAAAGGTACATCCATCACTCATAGTTTGAGATTGTTAGCGCCTGGTTCTCTTGATGCCTCGATCAAAGTCACCATTCACGGACAAGAAGGAAGTTATACCCCGCTTGGCTTCGACCAAATTACCTTGACTCATGGACGAGTGGTTCAGATTCCGCTGAAGTCCATCATGGAGTCCACGCCTTTTTCACTCGAGATTACCTCGGACCAACCAATCGTGGCTGGGGTTCGCTCGCAATATACGCGTGGCAATGTTACGGATTTTGCTTGGGAGAGCCCTGCACCAGCTTTGACGTCAGTGACCTTTAATCTCGGTGGGGCTCGCCCTTACTTTGTCTTCAACGGAGAGCAAATCCGAGTCCAAATTACCTGGACGAGTGTCGAAGGCAAGAAGGGCAGTGTCACCATCGTTGGCGATCAGATTGGTTATTGGAGGCCAAGTTCTGGAATCCAAAGCGTTACCTTGGATTCGCAAGGAACAACTACCCAAGCAGGAATGGTTTTTCAATCCCCGCTTGTCAAGAACTTTGGTCTTAGCTACTTACCCATCGCTCAAGGTAGTGTCATAGAAACATCAGTGGAGCCAGTAGTAAATGCTGGTGTCATCTCACGCGGTTAAATCCACGGTTTTAGCGTAGGAAGGCAGTAACCTCTCAATATGAGGAATCCCCAACCCCGAACTGGACGGGTATGTTCTCGCGCCGGGTGTAGACGAATTGCGGAGCAGACGCTCACCTATGTTTATGCGGATTCGACTGCAGTTCTCGGCCCGCTTGCCACATTTGCTGAACCCCACGCTTACGATCTATGTCTAGAACACGCAGAGCGCACCACCCTTCCTTTAGGTTGGACCGTCATAAAGCAAGATCCAATTTCCGTTACTTCAGGCCCAACCGACGACGATTTGATGGCCATCGCAGATGCTGTACGTGAAGCGGGAGTCTCACGTGCCGTTGAGAAGGCGCCACTAGCCCCCGAGCTAGGACGCAGAGGTCATTTAAGAGCTCTGCCGTCTAATTAATCTGAACCGGCCACCCTACTTTCTCCTGGCTTTGCGCTAGATTGTTGAGATGTTTAACTCTGAATCACTCGACCAAATAATCAAGGCTTATGACATTCGCGGACTAGTCGATGCGCAACTGACCCCGGAATTTGCCTTTGCCGTCGGTGGCGCTTTTGCGAGGTTTCTTGAAGATGAGCGCGAACCCGCAACAATCGTCATGGGCGAAGATATGCGCCCTTCATCGCCGATTCTCGGCCAGGCTTTTGCTGATGGAGTTTGCGCCCAAGGCATGGATGTCATTCGGATCGGTTTAGCCTCCACCGACATGCTCTATTTTGCGTCAGGAAGACTCAATCTTCCCGGAGTTATGTTTACGGCTAGCCATAATCCGGCGGCGTATAACGGAATGAAATTGTGTAAAAGTGGTGCCAGACCGATAGGTCTCGAGTCAGGGTTGGCGAGAATTAAATCTTATTTAATCGAAGGTTTCCCAATTGCAAATCGAGTAATTGGAAAGATATCCGAACGTTCAATGTTAGATGAATATGTTTCTTTCCTACTTGGGGTCTTTGATTCCGAAGAAAGTCCGCAAGAGCGAAGACTTAAAGTTGTCATCGATGCCGGTAATGGCATGGCTGGTTATACGGCGCCGGCCGTAATGGCAAAACTAAATGTAGAAGTCATTCCCATGTATTTCGAATTAGATGGAACTTTTCCTAATCACGAAGCTAATCCAATCGAACCAGCGAACTTGGTGGATTTGCAGCGCCGAGTGCTCGAAGAAAAAGCAGATATTGGTCTGGCATTTGACGGTGATGCTGATCGATGTTTTCTCATCGATGAAAAAGGTGCTCTTGTAAATCCCTCTAGCCTTACTTCTCTTATTGCAGTTCGGGAACTAGCGAGAAAACCTGAATCCTCAATCATCTACAACGTTATCTCGTCGAAGGCGGTAGCAGAAGTTGTTCGCGAACATGGTGGTACTGCTGTTCGTTCCCGAGTTGGTCATTCTTTTATTAAGAAACTTATGGCTGATACGGGAGCCATATTTGGTGGCGAGCACTCTGGCCACTTTTACTTCGCCGATTTTTGGCGAGCAGATTCTGGAATGTTGGCTGCCTTGTATGCACTCACGGAATTGGCAGAAAGTGATAAAACGCTTTCCGATCTTATTGCCCCCTACAATCGTTACGTCAGTAGTGGCGAGATAAACACCAAAGTACTTGACATCCCTGCTGCAATTGAGCGAATTCTTGCCCAGTTTTCCACTGGGAACGAGGTAGATCAGTTAGACGGAATCACCATCTCCAACTCCTCGTGGTGGTTCAATGTTCGCCCCTCCAATACTGAGCCACTCCTTCGGCTAAACGTGGAAGCCGAGAGCCGCGACGAAATGTCGAAAGTTCGAGATGAGGTTCTTGCGGTAATCTGTGCCCTTCCATTGAATTAGCTAGGAGTCGCGCGTGTCTGTAGAAACCACCGTTAAGTACGACGTCACCAATACTGCCCTTGCCGCAGAAGGTAAGAAGCGCATTGAGTGGGCAGAGCGGAATATGCCGGTCTTGGCGCAGATCAAAGAGCGATTTGAAAAGGAACAGCCATTCGCTGGAATCAGAATTGCTGCCTGTATGCACGTTACGACAGAGACAGCCAACCTGATGCGAGCTTTGAAAGCTGGAGGAGCCGAACTTGCACTTTGCGCTTCAAATCCACTGTCGACTCAAGATGACACCGCCGCGGCGCTAGTTGCTGAATTTGGGATTAATGTCTTTGCGCGAAATGCTGTGGATCGCGATGGTTACTACCGACATATAAATGCCGCGCTCGATATCAAACCCCACCTTGTTTTTGACGATGGTTGCGATTTGGTTAATACGCTTCACACAACTCGTACCGAACTTATCGATGGCATCATCGGAGGCTGCGAAGAGACGACCACCGGAGTTATTCGCCTAACCCAAATGACAAAAGATGGTGCACTTCGATTCCCCATGATTGCCGTCAACGACACAGATACCAAGCATATGTTCGATAACCGCTTCGGAACTGGTCAATCAACTCTCGATGCGATTTTCCGATCGACGAACTCATTGATTGCTGGCAAAGTTTTTGTTGTGGCTGGATTCGGTTACTGCGGAAAAGGAGTTGCCGAGCGAGCAAAGGGTCTAGGCGCAGATGTCATCGTGACTGAGATTGATCCAACCAAGGCGCTGGATGCACTGATGCAGGGTTACCGAGTTATGCCAATGACACAGGCCGCCGAGCTTGGCGATTTCTTTGTCACCGTGACTGGAAATCGTGATGTCCTTCGCGAAGAGCATTTTGCAGTAATGAAAGATGGCGCGATCTTGGCGAATGCAGGTCACTTCGATGTTGAGATCGATGTTGCTTGGCTAGAACAAAACGCAACTCAAAAGAATTTCAAGATTCGCCACCAAACAGATGAATATGTTCTCTCACATGGTCGCAGGATTCTTCTTCTCGCAGAAGGCCGACTCGTCAACCTAGGCGCCGCAGAAGGTCATCCAGCCTCGGTGATGGATATGTCTTTCTCCGATCAAGCTCTTACTGCCGAGTGGTTGCTCAAGGTTGCCAGTCAGTTGACCCCAGGAATTCATGAAGTGCCAACCGTCATCGACAAAGAGGTTGCCAAGTTGAAATTGGAAAGCATGGGCGCGGCAATCGACACCCTTACTGCCGCTCAAGATCTTTATCTCAACTCATGGGAGCAAGGCAGCTAATGACGCTAATCATGGTCGTTGATGACGACCAAGATTTGGCAGAGATGCTTGGCATCGTTCTGAATGGTGCTGGTTTTGAAGTGGACTTAGTCAATCGCGGCGATGAGGTTATGGACCTTTTTCATGCCCAGCCACCCGATCTCGTATTGCTCGATGTGATGCTTCCTGGGCTCACCGGGATTGAGGTCTGTCGGGAGATTCGTGCCGAATCGATGGTTCCTATTGTGATGTTGACGGCCAAGGGCGATACCCACGATGTTGTTCTCGGTTTAGAGGCCGGTGCGGATGACTACATGGTCAAACCATTTATCCCTTCTGAACTGGTTGCACGAATAAAGACTCGATTGCGCCGGATTACGGCCCAGAACACTTCGGGGCTAACTATTGGCGATATCGCAATTGATCAACTGGCTCATTCAATAAATCGCGATGGAAAAGTTATTCCATTGACCAGATTGGAGTTTGACCTGCTCGTTGCTCTGGCAAAAGAACCTGGTCGCGTCTTTACTCGCGAGGCTCTCCTTTCCGAGGTCTGGGGGTATCGACATGCCACCGATACTCGCCTGGTAAATGTTCACGTTCAACGTTTGCGTTCCAAAGTAGAACAAGACCCAGAGAATCCTGAATTGATTGTCACGGTTCGGGGCGTTGGCTACAAAGCAGGGGTGCCTGGAACTACAGAACAATGATGAGAGGGGTCCACCGCTGGCGAAGTTCGCTGGTCTGGCGAGTAACCGGAAACAGCGTCTTGCTCTCACTCGGAATCATCTGGTTAGTTGGCTCGGCACTCTTTAGCCAAATTTCTAGCGGAATTTTTAATGAAAAATTAGCGAATTCACTCTCCGACAGTCAGTCCTCATTGAGATCGATTGAAGTTCAACTCGATATTGCCCAATTTCAAAATGATGCAGCAGTGAAGAAGAGCGTCGACCAGATTATGACTGTGGCTTCGATTAGTGGAAATACGGCTGGGCGAGAGATTGCCCTACTTCATTATCCAACAACAAAGCCGATTAAAAATAATTATCAGCGCACTTCAAATCTACTTTCACCGGATTCAGTTCCTAACTCGCTTCGTACTTTGGTTCGAAAGAAAGGCCAACAGGAGTGGCAGAGATCGGACATCCAATACCTAGGTGGCAAAGTTGAGCAAGGAATAGTTGTAGGAGCGCTTCTCAAAATCCCACGAAGCGGAACGTACGAAGTTTATTTTCTTTACAATCTGACCTCTGTTGATAAGACATTAACTCTGATTCGCAACTCGCTCTGGTTCACTGGTTTTGCACTGATTTTCCTCATCGGTTTAATCACATGGTTGGTAATTCGCCAGGTGGTAATTCCGGTGCGCGAGGCAGCCGATATTGCTGAAAAACTCTCCGCTGGTGACCTGGGTCGGAGGATGGAAGTTCACGGCGAAAATGAAATCGCCAGATTGGCTATCTCATTCAACGAGATGGCAGTCTCCATGCAGCAACAGATCTCTCGATTAGAAAATCTTTCCAGGTTGCAACAACGATTCGTCTCCGATGTCTCTCACGAACTTCGAACTCCATTGACCACTATTCGGATGGCTTCAGAAGTTATCTATTCCGCCCGCCGAACTTTTACCGGAAATATTTCACGAAGTGCAGAATTACTCTTGGCTCAAATTGATCGCTTTGATTCACTTCTCGCGGATTTGCTTGAAGTAAGTCGATTCGATGCTGAAGCCGCTGTTATGGTGGTGGAACCTGTGGATGTCGTGACTTTGCTGCGGCGTACCGTCGATTACCTACATCCGAGCAAAGAACGAATCATCGAAGTCTTTTCGCCAAAAGATCCAGTAATTGTGGAAGCAGATTCACGTCGTATCGAGCGAATATTCAGAAACCTGATCACCAATGCATTGGATCACTGCGAAAATAAGCCAATCGAAATTACGGTTGCCGAAAGTGAGGATGCAGTTGCTATCGGTGTTCGAGATTATGGTGTCGGGTTTCAAGAACGAGATTCAGTTCGGCTCTTCGATCGATTCTGGCGTGCCGATCCCTCCAGGGCGCGGACCAGAGGAGGTACGGGTCTTGGTCTATCCATTGCGTTAGAAGATGCAAAATTGCACCAAGGCACACTGGAAGCCTGGGGTCGACTTCGAAGGGGCGCACATTTTGTTTTAACGCTGCCTAAGGTTTCTGGAATTGAGTTCACTTCGCATCCGATTCCGCTTCTCCCAGAGTCTGAATTATCAACAATCGTCGCTCCAGAAGATCGAGAGGATTTCTAACTCCTTACATAATGGGCAGGTGTTGCCTGAACTGCTCTCGCTAAAAGATTTGATATTTCCGCCTCGATGTTTAACCTGTCAGAGACCTAATACAAATTTCTGTTCAAACTGCCTCTCGCTATGGAAATCTCCAGTGAAACAACTGGCTTTTGATTCATTGCCATTCTTCACTGTGGTTGCTTATCAGCCGAAGGCTCAGAGATGCATTCTGGCCGCAAAAGAAGATGGAAATGTGGTGGCACAGCAAGCACTTCGAATGACGCTCTGGGCTGGAGTAGAAGGCTATATCCGGGCTTTCCCCTCCGCGCCAGAGCTTGCCTTGCTTCCGATGCCTTCTCGTCGCAGCGCCATTCGCCGCCGGGGTGGCGACCACCTTGCAACCCTTTGTCGGGAATTAGTGCGCAGTTCGCGGGGGCGAGCCATTACTAGGCAGGTCTTTAGCTACCAAAGAGGGGTGAAGGATCAAAGTCTGCTCACGCCCGATGAGCGTTTTGCCAATCTTCACGGAGCCTTCTTTGTCAGCTCTCAGGAAGTTCCCTATCTTCGCCATAAGAATCTCCTTCTGGTGGACGATCTAGTGACTTCGGGAAGCACGGTTCGAGAGGGGATTCGGGCGCTTTCCGAGTGGGATTTGTCGGTTTCAGGCGTTATCAGCGCGTGTGCCGCCCCCATCTATTTCTAATACGATAAGAACCTATAGTGGACGGCTGGACTGAACCGGCGTAGCGAAAGAGGATTTGTGGCTGCTTTTTTTGACAAGATACTTCGTGCTGGCGAAGGCCGGGCAATTCGGGCTTTAGAAAAAATCGCCGCCGAAGTAAACGAGCACGAAGCTGCGATCTCAGCATTGTCGGATTCTCAACTTCGGGAAATGACCCAGACTTTTAAGTCCCGGTATACCGCAGGTGAGAGCCTGAATGACCTGCTACCTGAAGCCTTCGCATGCGTTCGCGAAGCTGCAAAGCGAACCTTGGGACAGCGTCACTATGACGTTCAGATTATGGGTGGAGCCGCGCTTCACCAAGGCAATATTGCCGAAATGCGCACAGGTGAAGGTAAAACTTTGGTTGCAACGTTGCCTTCTTATCTCAATGCCCTCAGCGGAAAAGGCGTTCACGTTGTTACTGTCAACGATTATTTGGCCGAACGCGATAGCGAATGGATGGGACGTATTCACCGCTTCCTCGGCTTGAAAGTGGGCGTCATCCTCTCGAACATGAGCCCGTCTGAACGACGTGAGGCATACCTTGCCGATATCACTTATGGAACAAATAATGAGTTTGGCTTTGATTATTTGCGCGACAACATGTCATGGTCGCTCGAGGAGTGCGTGCAACGGGAACATAATTTTGCTGTTGTCGATGAAGTCGACTCGATTCTGATTGATGAGGCTCGTACGCCATTGATCATTAGCGGTCCGGCGGACAAGGCAACCAAGTGGTATGTGGAGTTTGCAAATATCGCAGGAAAGTTAGAGAAAGACCTGCACTATGAAATCGATGAGAAGAAGCGCACGGTTGGCATCCTTGAAGAAGGTGTTACTAGAGTTGAACAGTTGCTCGGCATTGAAAATCTTTATGAATCAGTAAATACGCCAATGATCGGTTATCTCAACAACGCTGTTCGCGCTAAGGAACTTTTCAAACGAGATAAAGATTATGTTGTAATGGGCGGAGAATTGCTCATCGTCGACGAACACACTGGTCGCATGCTGGCTGGACGTCGATATAACGAAGGCCTTCATCAGGCCCTCGAGGCGAAAGAGCGAATTGAAATCAAGGATGAGAACCAAACTTTGGCGACCATCACGCTCCAAAATTACTTCCGTCTTTATTCAAAGCTTTCCGGCATGACCGGTACTGCTATGACTGAGGCTGCCGAATTAATGCAGATTTACAAGTTGGGCGTAATTCCAATTCCAACTAATCGCCCGATGCAGCGAGAAGATAAATCTGACTTAATTTATAAATCTGAAATTGGAAAATTTAATGCTGTTGTTGAAGATATTGCAGTTCGACATCAAAAGGGTCAACCAGTTTTGGTGGGAACTGTTTCGGTGGAGAAGTCCGAAGAACTCTCGCATCTGTTAAAGAAGCGCGGAATTCCTCATGAAGTTCTCAATGCAAAACAGCATGAGCGCGAAGCTGCAATTATTGCAAGGGCAGGAACCATCGGAGCGGTCACTGTCGCTACCAATATGGCAGGTCGTGGAACAGACATCATGTTGGGTGGAAACCCAGAATTCATGACTGATTTCCAATTACAGCGTCAAGGACTTAGCCCGGTTGATACTCCTGAAGAGTACGAGGCGGCTTGGGGTAGCGAACTCGCAAAGCAAAAGGCGGCCGTTGCCAAAGAGCACGAAGAAGTCGTTGCTCTCGGTGGACTTTATGTTCTAGGAACCGAACGTCACGAATCTCGGCGAATCGATAATCAGCTTCGCGGTCGCTCTGGTCGCCAAGGCGATCCCGGTGAGTCGCGTTTTTATCTCTCACTTCAGGATGATCTGATGCGTCGATTTAATTCTGGGATGGTCGAGCGCTTCCTCGGCGCGGCCGGAATTCCAGAAGATGTACCACTGGAGTCGAAGATTGTTTCCAATGCTATTCGCTCTGCTCAAACTCAAGTTGAATCGCTCAACTTTGAATCGCGCAAGAATGTCTTGAAATATGACGACGTTATGAATCGCCAACGTGAAGTTGTTTATAGCGAACGTCGCGAAGTTCTTGAAGGCGCGGATATAAAGGATCAAGTTCATACTTTTATGCTTGATACTTTGACTGCTTATGTCACCGCGGCGACTTCAGAGGGATACCCAGAAGAATGGGATCTTGAGAAGCTGCACACGGCTCTAAAAGCTCTCTACCCAATCTCCTTTACGGTTGATGAGATTGTTGCCGAAGTGGGCGGAGCCTCAGGGCTAGATCAAGGATTCCTTCTAGGTAAAGTGCTTTCAGATGCCGAGAGCGCATATGCACAGCGCGAAGAGGCACTCTCTCCAGAAGTGATGCGCGAACTCGAACGTAAAGTCCTACTCTCGGTGCTAGATCGCAAGTGGCGCGAACATCTTTATGAAATGGACTATTTGCAAGAGGGAATTGGTCTTCGAGCAATGGCTCAGCGAGACCCACTTGTTGAATATCAACGTGAAGGATTTGATCTTTTTGCAGCGATGATGGACTCCATCAAAGAAGAGATGGTTGGTTACCTCTTTAATGTGGAAGTTCAAGTTGAATCAGAAACTAATGAAGTTGCGGCCAAAGGTCTCGATCCTTCTACCCCAGAGGTGAAGCAACTTCGATACTCAGCCGCCGATGAATCCGGTGAGGCTCAAGAAAGTGGTGGGACGAGTCGAAATGCTCCCTGCCCTTGCGGTTCAGGCAAGAAGTACAAGCGATGCCATGGGGCGGCCTGACTTAGAGTAAAACTAGTTCCGTGCACAACCAGCGGTGATCAACTCCCTCAAATCGCAAGATGAGGGATCTGACTCGTTCCTCGATTCGGATTGTCACGGTGGTTTCGCAGATACCCTCCAATGGTTGGGAGAGATAAATTTTTCGAACCCGAGGAATGGTTTTCATGGAACCTGAGCGTCGAAGTAATTGCGAATAAACGCTTCGATGACACCAACGGGAGAGCTGGACTGGATCTCGCCGGCCACCCCAAATTTCTACAACACCCACGACAAAACGCTCTACCCACGGAGTTAACTCGGGTAGGTCAGCCAAGCTCGAGGGTTTCGGTGGAAAGTCAGGATCTACCTCCTCCCCAGGAATTAAGTTTGGGGTGGGTACCAAATAAAGTTTTGAAGGAATTTTTGGTCTTGGTTCCGGATCTGGCTGATAAAGCGCCAAAGTGGGATGGTTCCATAAGGCTGGATCAAAGGGTTGGGTCGATCCCGCGTTAGCGCGGTAGATCGGACGAGCAATAACTCGGGCTTTTGTATCTGTCATGGTTGGAGAATGGAAGACTTTCCCATCTTTTACATCAACCATTCGGATGATTTCCGTGATTACAGAAAGTGAAGTTGTGGAGAGAGCGTTATAAATCTCGTCGAAGCTGAACTATCCATCTCCTATGACTCGATTTAACCCACTGACCTACATGAGGAGTGACCGACGGTTAGCCCCTCCCAGCAGAACAACCGTTGCAGTAATTCTCATAGCCTTTTCATTCTTTGCTGCGCTAGCTATTGCCTCTAGTGCTGGACAAACTGATTCGATTTGGGCTGCATCTCATGATCTCCAATCTGGCCAAAGGCTTGCGGCCCAAGATCTCAAAGTGGCCAAAGTGCTTCTTCCAGGAAAATCGAGTCAGTACTTTTCCAATCGAATTTCACTCGTTGGTAAAGTATTAACTCGTGATGTAAGTAACCAGGAATTGATACCTGCCGGCGCTATCACAAATAGTCAAAGCACGAGTTCTACCAAGAATTTTCCACTTCATGTACTTCGAAATGACATGCCCTTTGATCTGAAAATTGGAGATCATGTTGATCTCTACGCAATTCCGAGTACGAATATTTCACTCTCCCAAAACCCAACAAGTGGAATCACCTCGCCCATGTTGATTGGAAAGAATATTCCTATTGCAGGAATTGATCCCAAATCCAAAGACTTAGGTGGCGAAATCGGATTAGTACTTGCTTTGAACAATGACGCAATTCTTCCCTTAGTAATAGATATTTCAAACACTCGTGTATTGGTGGTAAAAGATGCGTTCTGAAATCCCGCAATTGCAGGTAATTACCGCGATAGCTGACGCTGAAGTTGAAGATTTCGTGGCACAACTTCTTTACTCGCAAGGGTGGAGCATTATCTTTAGAGCGATTGATAGCGCTTCCCTTCTTTCATCACTTTCGGAAAGAGGCGGAGTTTTGCGAACTGTTGTCGTGTATCGAAGCGATCTTCCCGAATGGAGCGAAGAGAGAGTTCACGAGATTACGTCGCCAATGATTACTTTAATCTCACTCGACGGCGTCGAGATTACTTCCCATAGCGTTATGTCACACATCCGAGGGCAACTTCGCTTGCCAATGATTCACCAGCAGGATCAGATCGATCCCTCTCCTACTATTTCACGGCAGCAATCTCAGGCTAGAAAGCCAAGTAAGGTTGTTTCGATAACTGGAACTTCAGGTTCCCCAGGCAGAAGTCATTTAGCACTCTCACTAGCCCAATATTTGAGTTGGCAGAAAAAAGTTCATTTAATTGACGCCGATTTGCGAGCGCCATCACTGGCCTACCTAAAAGGATCTCAATCGAAAAATAATTCAGGAGATCGAGAAGGTAGATATCAATTAACGACATTGGACCTTTCAACTAAGCCAACGACCGCACCTCTTCAAGATCAAGCAAATTTTCATCTCAGCATCATGGATATCGGGGCGCTAGGACCATTGGAGGAAGTAGTTAACGATCGCAGGTGGCAAGCAACATTGATCCACAACATTTTGGAATCAAGTACCTCACTCATTTATGTAGTTCGCTCCTCTGGATTGGGGCTTCTCCGGTTAGAGCGCTTTATTAGTGAGTTCCCAGTATTGCTTCGAAAAATCCCAATAATTTATGTGCTTAGCCAAGGCGCAAGCTCTCGAGTAGATCGAGGGATTGAGAGTCGATTCAATTCATTGACCTCCGGCGAGGAGCGTTGCATTTTTCCTTTTGACTCAGGGGCTAACCTTGGCCCAGTCAAGGCAGGCAAATCAGGCTTTCTCGATTTTGGAAAGGGCAATTCGAAGGTCGGAAAGGAGATTGGTAGAATCGCGGAGTTGATTAGTTAGGAGATGGCGAAGTGTCACCGAATCCGACTCAAACAGCACTCACCGCTTCAGATCGCGAACGCATATCCGAACTAATTGCCGAATGGCAACTATTGGCCGATCTTTCCTTTGCTGACTTAATTCTTTGGGTTCCCAAGAGAGTGAACTATCAAAGTTGGCCGGAAGGTCATATTGCAATAGCTCATATTCGCCCAACAACAGCGGCAACTGTCTTTACTCATGATGTGATTGGTAAAGAATTGCACTGGGGTGATAATCCAAGAATTGATCAAGCTCTTTCACAAGGAGAGATTGTCCGTGATTCTCCTCCCGAAATCGTAGGTGATCTTCTTATCAAAGAAGAGACGGTCCCAGTACTTTTTGATGGTCGAATAATTGCGGTGATTTCGCGTCATCGAGACGCAGTGCAGATGCGTTCTGCTTCTCGCTTAGAAATTAACTATCGGGAGATTGCGCACTCGATCTATCGCATGATTTCTGAAGGAAATTTTCCCATTCAAAATAGTATTTATCGTGCCGAGTCAGCTCCTAGAGTCGGTGACGGTCTCATTCGATTAAGTCGTCATGGATTTATCACCTATGCCAGTCCTAATGCTCGTTCCGCATTTAGCCGATTGGGTTGGAAGGCTGAATTAGAGAATCACATTCTCGGTGACATTATCGACTCGCTTTCACAGAAGAGTTCGGCTCCAACGGAAGAGAGTTGGCAAGTCATAGTCAGCGGCGAACAATTGCGTCGAACTGATTTTGAAAACGAGATGGGCATCGTTGATATTTTGGTTATGCCGCTAACTCAGGGAAGTGAACGAATTGGTGCAATAGTGCTGGTTCACAACGTGACTGAACTTCGACGTCGCGATCAAGAGTTGGTAACTAAAGATGCCACCATCCGCGAAATTCACCATCGTGTGAAAAATAATCTTCAAACCGTCTCTGCTCTGCTTCGGTTACAGTCTCGGCGCGTAGAAGACCCGATCGCAAGCGCTGCGTTGGCCGAAGCAGTACGTAGAGTCGCTTCGATAGCAATTGTTCATGAGACGCTTTCGACCAATTCGGCAGAGTCAGTTTTATTTGATGAGGTTTACGATCGAATTGTTCATAACGCGATTGAGTTGAGTACGAGGCCGATCCAACTTTCCAAGGAAGGTACTTTTGGGATTTTTGGCGCTCAAATTGCGACGCCCTTAGCTTTGGTGATTACTGAATTAATTCACAATGCCCTTGAACATGGGCTGGCTGAGGCAGGGGACTCCTTGCGAGTGGAGATTGCGCGGGAGAGCGGAAAGTGCGAAATCACCATCATTGATAATGGACAGGGATTACCCAGCGATTTTGAGTGGGAGACCTTTTCTAATTTGGGGTTACAGATTGTCAGAACTCTGACTGAGAACGAACTTAAGGGGAGTATTTCATTACGAACTGATGGATCCGGAACGCGGGCTACTTTGGTCTTTCCGCTACCGGTATCGCCGACATAAATCTCTTCCTAGAAGCTGTTCTGGCTCTCCATCATGCGGGCACGATTTCGCGCAGCTCGGCGCTTGAGGGCACGTCGTTCATCTTCAGATAATCCGCCCCAAACTCCGGCATCCTGGCCACTTTCTAGCGCCCATGCGAGGCAGGCATCCTTCACGGCACACCGATTACAGACCTTCTTTGCCTCTTCAATCTGGGCTAAAGCCGGTCCGGTATTACCAATCGGGAAGAAGAGTTCTGGATCTTCATCACGACAGGCTGCTTCGTGTCGCCAGTCCATGGTTCGGTAACTCTCCTCATATCGGATAGAAAGAACAAATCGGATAAATCGGGCTAATTCTCAACCCGACTGAGAGAGTATTCTCTCGTGGATTCCTCTGCTAAACAAGGATATAGGCTGAGAGATTCCTTGAAACTTCGCTTTACTGGTGGGGGATACATCACACTCGAGCGAAATCTAAGTGCCCCCGACAGGATTCGAACCTGCGCCTCCGCCTCCGGAGGGCGGTGCTCTATCCCCTGAGCTACGGGGGCGCTTGGAACTGCGGTTAGATTATCAGCCAATCAATCTTGCAGGCTTGCCCATGCCGAAGCCATTTTTTTCTGTCAGAATGTCGATTATGAGCTTAGAGAGTGATCAAGTGAAAGATACGAGCCAGGTTATTTCCGAGAAAGCCTATTTTGCCACGGGTTGTTTTTGGGGAGCTGAACGTCGATTTTGGAATCTCCCTGGAGTAATCGCGACCTCTGTCGGTTACATGGGTGGGACAACCAAGTACCCTGATTATCGTGAGGTCTGCACTGGTCGAACCGGGCATGCCGAAGCGGCGGAAGTTACCTTTGACCCATCAGTCATCACTTATCAGCGCCTCTTGGAAGAATTTTGGACGATGCATGATCCAACTTCGCTTAATCAGCAAGGAAATGACGTCGGAACTCAATACCGCAGTGCAATTTTTACGACTACCTCTCATCAAATGATCGAAGCGATAAATACTAAAGATATTTATGAAGCAGAATTGCTTCGACAAGGCATTGGCGCTATCTGTACCCAGATACAAGAAGCGCAGGGTCATCCATACTGGTTAGCAGAGGAATATCACCAGAAATATTTAGCAAAGAATCCGGGTGGCTATGACTGTCATTCCTCGACAGGAGTTCCGTTCCCTATCATTACTTCGGAGGCTGCCCACTAATGACTGCTAAAAAAGAGTATCCGGTTAAAATTGACGAATCGGCGTTGAAGTCGACGCTCGATCCTCTTTCCTATGACGTGCTCCGTCACGCGGCAACTGAACGACCATTTACTGGTGAATATACGGATACTGAGACCGTTGGTGTCTACAAATGTAAAGCCTGTTCTGCAGAATTATTTAGAAGTGAAACTAAGTTTCATTCAGGTTGCGGCTGGCCCTCGTTCTACGCGCCAACTGCTGATGATGCTGTTGAACTTGTTGTCGATCGCTCGCTCTTCCCGCGAGTTCGGACAGAGGTCAGATGTGCATCCTGTGGTTCACACCTTGGCCATGTTTTTGAGGGCGAAGGGTATGACGTTCCGACAGATCAAAGATGGTGTATCAATTCAGTCTCGATGATATTGGAACCAAAGCCGACGCTTTAGGCGCTCGTTACCAGGTCGAATTCTCACCCTCTAAAGCCCGCCAGCAATACCAAGCAACGACGCTCTGGAAACCTTCAAATTGTGAACCCTTGAGATCCAATTGCTCTGGTTCAATCTGAGCGTCCAATTTATGTAACTTCTCCCAGCCACGTCGAACTCCGAGATCGCCCACGGGCCAAACATCAAGTCGCCCCAAATGAAACATCAGGAACATTTCTACCGTCCATCGACCGATACCCCAGAGAGCCGTCAACTCTTGAGAAATTTCCTCGTTACTGAGGTAGGGAAATCGGTGAAAGTTAATAGTTTTTGAAGAAATTGCCGTTGTTAATTCACGGATGGCGCGAACTTTTGCATTGGAGAGCCCGCAACCGCGTAACTGTTCTGGACTCATCAGTGAGATGGAATCCGGATCAATTTTTCCGGCCGCTTGCTCTCGTAGCCGACGAGTTATTGAATCTGCCGCCTTTGTGGAAAGTTGCTGGGAGATGATGCTGGAAACCAGAGTTTCGTAATGGCTGCGAGTATTTCGTTTTCGACCTATGGTGCAAAGCGGCGAAGCTTTAATGATTAAAGAAAATGCGGGATCAGCTTTTACGATCTTTCGAGTGAAAGCACTCATCTGCTCTTGGGTAATCAGCGCCACGATAAAGCCAGTACTTAATTCATCAATGAAAAACTTGGATATTCATCAGTCACCAAGATTAGGGCATACCCATAAACGCGATTCCAATATGCGATGGTGGCGTAAACCGGGCCGGCAGCCCACTCGGGATACTCGCCAGTGGCAGATGTGATAATCCAAGCAAAGAACGTCACGAATAATGTCTAGAGAATATAAAAGAGCCCAAAGATGTAGAGCGGAATCGCAAGGATCCATTTGAAAAGAGGTGCAAATTGATTGAGGGCTTTACCTCCCTCTACATCTGGGAATTCGACCGAAACTACCTGGCTTGCTTCAATGGAAGGATATTCATCAGTGAGAAGAAAGAAATACGCGAACGCTCGAACGGACAATTCCATGAGGGCTTTGTTGAATGCCAAGAGGTAACTTGGATATTTACCTCTAAAAAGCAATGCTAAAAGGACGGGATAGACCATTAGGCCACTGGAGATGCGCATTAGCGAATCCCATGAACTTTGAGTTCCGAAAGCACTCAAGAAAATCATTACCGGAGCCACCAAAATTCCTCGGAAAAAGACGGTTTGTCGATTTCTAGGTCCGGAATTTACGGTGATGCGAGTGATGACCTGTTTTGACATGATGGACTCCTGAAGTTCATGGAACTGCCTAGAATTAGGAACGATAGTTCTGTGGTTTCTAATGTTAGCGCGAGCGTCTATAAGGAGTGTGGATTTTGTCCAGAAGTGCCTGGCTCATCACTTTGCTCGCCCTAACCATAATTCTAGGTTTTGACTTTGCTTTGGCTGTCATAAATCGAAATCGCAAAACTTCGATGAAAGTTGCCGTTGCTTGGACTCTCTTTTATGTTGGATTGGCAATTGGATTTGGCTACTCGCTCGGGATCTGGTCCACTACTCGCGCAAGAAGTGAATTCTTTGCTGGTTGGATCACGGAATATTCACTCTCCTTCGATAATTTATTTGTATTTATTTTGATCTTGGCAAGGCTTAAAGTTGCGAAGGAGCGGGAGGAGCTCGTTCTCCTCATTGGAATTGTCTCCTCACTTCTACTGCGAGGTGTATTTATTGCCGGAGGATCGGCCCTTATAAATCGCTGGTCGGCCATCTTTTTTCTCTTCGGTGGCTTCCTTGTTTATACCGCTATCTCATTAGTAAAGGAGAGCGAGCATGAGGAGTGGAAAGAGGGGAGATTAATTGCGTTCTTGCGCAAGAAAGGCGCCTCAACTTTCGTGGTTGCATTAGTTGCGATTGCAACTACCAATGTGCTCTTTGCCTTTGATTCGATTCCCGCAATTTTTGGTCTGACTAAGAATCCTTACATCATCGTTACTGCCAACGTATTTGCCCTGATGGGTTTGCGGCAACTTTACTTTCTCATTGGTGGATTGATGCAGAAATTGATTTACCTGACTGAAGGCTTGGCGACGATATTAGCCTTTATCGGTCTAAAACTAATTTTCGAAGCTGCGCACTCACAAGGGTGGGAGAAAATTGCTGGTGTGAAAGTACCTGTTATCTCATTACAGGTGAGCCTTGGTTTTATTGTTGTTGTCTTGACGACGACTACTGCTTTAAGTCTTTGGAAAAGCAAGCGGCTCTAGAATCCCGAGAGAAGGTTGACCGAAGCCCATGGTAGAAATCGAAACAATGTCGCTTGCCCAACTTCGCACCCATAAAAGCGAGAAGTTTCGTAACTGCGATCCCGATGTATTGCCATTGCCAGTTGCTGAAATGGATTTTGCAATTGCCAGCCCAATCAGAGAGACCTTAGTGAAAATGGCCATGGACTCAGATGCTGGCTACTTAGGATCCATCCCAGAACTTGGTGAAAATTTGGCTTCATTTGCTCAAAAAAAATGGGGTTGGAAGATTGAAACCGAGAATGTTTTTGTGGCTGCAGATGTCGGAGTTGCAATGGTGGAGATGGCACGAACAGTCGTCAATCCTGGCGATAAAATTCTGATTAATTCACCGGTTTACCACAATTTTTATAACTGGGTAGAAGAACTTAAGTGCGAGGTATTTGACGCGCCGTTGCATCAGAGTGAACTCGACTATTCCCTGGATTTTTCAGCTATCGAAGCCGGTTACAAAGCAGGGGTAAAGATTCATTTTCTTTGTAGCCCGCATAATCCAGTCGGTGCCCTTTTCACTCGTGACGAACTAGCTCACTTGGCTGAACTTGCCAAGAAATATGGTGTGGCAATTTTCAGCGATGAAGTTCACGGTCCGCTGGTTTACTCAGACTCAGAGTTTGTTCCCTTCCTGGCCGTTAGTGATACCGCTAGAGAAGTGGGAATTTGTACTACTGCTGCGAGCAAATCATGGAACATAGCTGGGTTGAAATCGGCGACGATAGTTGTGGGAAGTTCGTATTGGCGTGATCGCGCGCAGACAATGCCTAAAGCTGTCCACTATCGAGCATCTCTTTTTGGGGCTCATGCCGCCGCAGTGGCTTACTCTTGTGACGAATGGCTCGAAGCAGTTCTGAAAATTTTGGACGGTAATCGAAGATTCTTGGCAGATCAACTCTTAACTAAGTTGCCGCAGGTTCGTTATCGAATACCAGATGCAACTTATTTAGCCTGGTTGGATTTATCAGAACTTCGTCTCGGCGATAATCCGGCCGAAATTCTCCTCGAGCAGGGCCGGGTCTCCTTTACGCCAGGCGCTAATTTCAGCCCAAAAACCTCACAGTTTATTCGACTCAATTTTGCTACAAGTGAGGCAGTTATTTCAGAGGCCATCGATCGGGTCGTTTCCGTTGTGAATAGAGGGTGAACATGAAGCAAGAGTTTGATGTTGTCATCGTCGGCGGTGGCCACAACTCTTTAGTTGCTGCCTGCTATTTGGGAAAAGCCGGTTTGCGAGTTGCAGTATTAGAAAAGAATGTCCAATTCGGTGGCGCGACTGTCAGTCAGAAAGTCTTCCCCGACTTTGAAGCACGTCTATCTCGTTATTCATATCTTGTATCACTTTTGCCAGATCAAATCATTGAAGACTTGGGGCTGACATTCACAACCTTATCGAGATCGGTTTCCTCATACACGCCTTTCAACAGAGGAGGTGAGAATCTCGGGCTCTTGGTTAATTCAGATTTTGGCGGCGAGACAGAATCAAGTTTTATCCAAGCGCTTGGATCCGAGCACGATTATCAGTCGTGGTTAAATTTTTATGATTCTGTAAAACTTTTTGCGCAAGCGGTTGCCCCGACGATG
>CAIMZW010000089.1 GCA_903846075.1 uncultured Actinomycetes bacterium | reverse complement strand
GGAACCCCTTCACTAATCAAAGTTGCATCAATCGGAACATTTCTTTTGATTACTGCCAATGCGATTGGTCCCAATTCATAATGGCGAGCCACCGTTCCAATAAAACCAATCTCTTTGCCGTCATATTCGACTTTGGATCCGTGGTTTGGCATCACGACCATGCTGCCATCCAGATGCAGGAGAACTAGTCGACGTGGTGGATGACCGAGGTTAAATACTTTGGCAACTGTTTCTTGCCCGCGGTAACAACCTTTATTCATGTGGACTGCATTATTGAGAAAACCAAGTTCGTTGGGGATCGATTTATTATCTGTTTCAAAGAGCAACCGAGCCCGACCGGCAGCAACTCGTTCGGCCTCCAGCGCCCACATTCCAACTTGGGTGTGAGTCGCATTAAACGCCGCCGCGATTTCTTCTTTTTCAGCTCGAGGAACGAGGGCATACGGTCCGCCTATGGAGTCAGCAATTCCAGGTGCGCGAAAGACCGCGAAATCGGAGGTGACATCAGAAACTTCAACCCGCAACATAAATTTCATTTTTTCTAAGTAAGCAACCAACTCGAAAACTTTCTCATGCTCCAAATGAAGCCACGTCGTGGTGCCATCATCAACTAAGAAGAACTGGTGTTCGATCCGCCCATTGGGATCGAGTATCAAAGCAGAGGTCCACACCCCTGGCTCCAATTTCAATAACAACTGAGTGCTCAGATCATTTAACCAAGTAAGTCGATCGATACCGGATACCGAAATCACACCTCGATGAGAGAGGTCCGCCCAACCCTTTCCCAATGCCAATGCGCGTTGCTCTTGATTGGGTTCACCAAAATGCCAGATTGCACCTTCATCTGGACCAGATTCCACCAATACCGCAGTCATAATTACAAAAGGGCTTGGCAAGCCGCACATGTACCGTAGATGGCAAAGTGCGTTACATCAGTTTTAAATCCGTAATCATCCAGCAGTCCCTGAACAAATGGCGCAGCATTTTCAATCGGAGCATCTCCAACAGAACCGCAGACGCCACAAACCAAATGCAGGTGGGTAAGTTCTTCGGCCGCGTGATAAGTCGCACCGCCATGACCCAGGTGAGTATGTTGAACTAGACCGACATTTTCTAATGTCTCAAGATTTCGATAGACGGTGGAAAGGTTAATTCCAGGGTGAGTCCGTCGAACATTGTCGGCGACTTCTTCTGGGGTGGCATGACCAAGTTCGCGAACAGCTTGAAGTACCAATTCACGTTGCGGCGTGAGGCGTAACCCTTTTTCTCGCAATTCATGCTGCTCAGCCATGCCGTTATCCTACCTACTCTGTTTTATTTAAGTTCGATGATGAGGTCTACCGGGCTGCCCTGTACCGCCTCGACCTTCACCTCTTCACGAGCCCCGGCTGCTAAGACCACGATGGTCCACACACCTGGAGCCGCGAAGAAGCGAAATTGGCCTTCTACGTTGGTTGGAACTTCAGCAGTGAATTCTCCTTGGGCGTCGAGCAAACGAACATAAGCATTTCCAACCGGTACGCCGTTAGGCACGCCATCGTCAATGCCAGAACGCAGAACTGCTCCCTGAATGACTGTCTGCTTCGTTAGATCGACTCCAGAAAGATCTGGACCGCCTGGAGTTGCACCGCATGTTCTCATTGGTTTCCTTTTCTCGTAGTTGTTTAAATATCTAACGGACTAGGCACCAATAGCTACTGGAACTCCCACCAATGAACCATATTCAGTCCACGAACCGTCGTAGTTCTTGACGTTTTGAAGGTCAAGAAGTTCAGAAAGCACGAACCAAGAGAAAGCAGATCGCTCTCCGATTCGGCAGTACGCAATGGTCTCCTGGGCAAAGTCCACACCAGCGCTCTTATAAAGCTCACTGAGTTCTTCGTTGCTCTTAAAGGTGCCATCCTCATTCGCGGCTTTTGACCACGGAATATTTTTTGCTGTTGGAACGTGACCCTTTATTTGACCTGCCTCTTGAGGTAGGTGAGCAGGCGCTGCAAGTTCGCCGGAGAACTCGGCTGGAGATCGAACATCGACGATGTTCTTCACACCAATGGCTGCAATAACCTCATCACGGAAGGCGCGGATTGTTTGATCTCGATCCTTGGCGACATAACGAGTCGGCGTAGGGGTTGGAACCTCTTCCGAAAGTTCGCGGCCTTGAATCTCCCACAACTTACGTCCGCCATCGATCAAGCGAACATCTGCATGACCGTACAGTTTGAAGTACCAATATGCGTATGCTGCGAACCAGTTGTTGTTTCCACCATACAAGATCACCGTTGTGTCGTTGGAGATTCCACTCTTTGAAAGCAGAGCCTCGAATTTTTCCTTAGAAATAACGTCGCGAATTAATCCATCTTGGAGATCATCGCGCCAGTGAAACTTAATAGCACCTTGGATATGTCCCTTGTCGTACAAAGTTGTATCTTCATCTACTTCGACAAATACCACGTTCGGGTTTGAGAGATTCTCAACTACCCAATCGGTGGAAACCAATGAATTTGAGCGTGACATGACTCCTCTTTCGTAAATGTGTTAGATGGAAAATGGTGTGTGAACTGTAAAAATTTTTAGTTATTTAGAGCGATTTGTTAAACGAACTAATAACAAATACATCTCGCAACCAAGGCAGAAATTAAATGCCGCATTCAGGAAAGCGGCAGCTAAGCAAAATGAGGTGGCGATGGTAAATAACAGCGAAACATGAGAGATCGATCCGGCCAATGCAGCGACTGCAAATACAAAGCCCACTTTCTGAGCAAATTGCGGTGGTCGAACATCTTCGGTAGGAACTTCACCGGTCAGACGAGGCTTCAACAATGTCTTGAATATCCAGGCATATGGAGTTTTCTGCGGGCCAACGAACCCACCGATAGTAAATACGGCAAGTTGAAAAGCAATCAGAAATCCTGAATGCGTTACGAGAGCCAGCGCGAGAACAAGTGTCGTTAGAGCGGCTGAAAATCTTGGTCCGCGCGCATCAATGAGTCTTCCCTTTGATGTGGTTTGAGCTGAAACTGAAGTGTTGATCGTTGCCATTTTTTATCCTTTGGTCGAGTGAAAAACTAAAAAGAAATGAAAAGCTTCTTTAGTTAGACATTCGACATAACGAACCGGCAAGACGCGCAAAATCAACAATGCGACGCTTGGTGAATAACTTAGGTTCGTGGTTTAGCACACACGAAGGATAAGTGAGGGGTATTCAATTTACTAATTGCTAAAGACTCGCAACTACTTAACAGATGCAAGAGCAGAGATCACTTGATCTCGCTTTGGCGCCCCTACCGCTCGACCAACTTCGACTCCGGCCTTATTCAATATGAGAGTCGTAGGGGTGGAGTGAATTCCCAATCTGCGCACCAATTCCAAATGGCTCTCCGCATCAATATCCACATGAACCACATCCGGAAGATCTGCCACAACATCCGTTAAGAGAGCCCTGGTGGCGCGACACGGAGAGCAGAAGGCCGAAGAGAACTGAACCAAGGTGACTCGGGAACCAAGTTCTGTGCCTATCTCCTCTGATTTAATGGTCGTCAACGCCCCTGCCGGCTGTTTTTTGGCAGTAATACGACCTCGGGAGCGTCGATACCAGACGCCGTAGGCCGAGGCGAGGGCTAAAACGATAAGAAGTGGAGCGAGGGTTCGCACGGGAGTATCCTTCCACGCCTATGGCAAGAATTCTTCTTCTGTCCAATAGCCTCGGAGCAAGCACCGAGGTCTTGCCTGGTCTTGCGCTCCTGCAGCACCAAGTTCGGGTTATGCCCTCTGAGGCTTCGATATTGGTCGATGTTCCCGAAGTGGATTGCCTCTTTATTGACGCGCGAAAAGATTTGCCCGCCGCAAAATCTTTAACTCGACTTCTTACCTCCACTGGAGTCGATTGCCCCATCATTTCAGTTACGACCGAGGGTGGACTTTCAGCCATGAGCGCTGACTGGGGAATTCACGATGTCATCTTGGATACCGCAGGACCTGCCGAGGTTGAGGCCCGAATTCGAATTGCAGTTGCTCGTATGCAAAATGATCGCGTAGCCACCGACCCAACACTTAGAGAAATTCGTACAGGCGATATCGTCATTGATGAAAATTCTTACACCGCCAAAGTTCGCGGTCGGACTTTGGATCTCACCTTTAAAGAATTCGAGCTTCTTAAATTCTTAGCGCAACATCCTGGTCGGGTATTTACTCGTTCCCAACTCTTGCAAGAGATTTGGGGCTATGACTATTTCGGCGGAACTCGCACTGTGGACGTTCATATTCGTCGCCTTCGCTCGAAGTTGGGCCCAGAATTCGAAGCGTTGATTGGCACAGTTCGCAATGTCGGTTATCGCTTCACTCTTCCTAATTCCAGTAAAGAAAATACTGTCTCCGAACTCGTTTAGTTCAGGCTTTACCGTGGCATCTACTCTTCTGACGAAACATTTCACTCATCTTGACGATCTCCATCGATCTGGAGTCTTGGAATTAATCGCGATTGCAACTGATCGAGATGGCTATCCACCGATTGCCGAGCACGTTCTCCTTCACCTTCGCCACGGTGGTGATCGCTTTGACTCGCACATCATTACCTGCGACGGTCCTAGAGTTATTGGCTATGCCCATATCGATGCGACCGATGAAGTAGAAGGTCCCAGCGTTGAGATTGTGATTCATCCAGATTTTCGCAACCTGGGTTATGGCAGTGCGGTCCTGGCTAAGGCTCAAGAAGTATGTGGTTCACGGATGCGGTTGTGGGCACACGGTGAGCTCCGAAATTCCCATTCGTTAGCGACCAATGCCGGTTTTGAACGAATTCGAACCGTTATTCAAATGAAGCGGTCGTTAGTTGATCCACTACCGATGCAAGGAACTGAAATTTTAGTTCGGACATTTCTTCCAGGTTTGGATAATGAAGAGTGGATTGAACTTAACAATTCAATTTTCGCGAACCACCCCGATCAGGGTGGATGGGTATCGAAAGATCTTGATGTTCGGATTTCAGAAAGTTGGTTCGACCCACGAGGTTTCTTCATTGCCTACCAAGAGAATTCGATGGTTGGATTTTGTTGGACCAAAATTCATGGCGGCCATTCCCACTCTCATGAAACTGATGGCGAACACCACGACCATGATCCAATTGGTGAGATTTACATTATGGGAGTACGCGAAGGAAATTCTGGTCAAGGATTGGGCCGAGCTTTAGTTCTCACGGGGCTTCGATATTTGCGCCAAAATGGAATCCTCAACGCGATGCTCTATGTGGATTCCGATAATGCAGGCGCCCTTCGACTCTACAAGTCGCTGGGATTTGTAGAGTCCGGACGAGATGTTCTCTATCGATTAGGCGCTCACTAATTCGGCACACATAACTCTAAAAGCTTGAGTATGTGCGTCGATATCTGCCTCTGTGGTTTCTGGCGACATCAAAGCCATATTGTGAAAAGGCGTTAGCAAGAAGCCATCGTTAAGAAGTCGAAGATGTATGTACTGCTCTAATTCGAAGTCGCCAGCTTCTGCTGCCTCTTTGCCAGTAGTTGGTGCAGTGGGTTGAAATAGATACTCACCACGCGCACCTAAATAACTGCAATACCAAGGAAGGTCGAACTCCTTAATCGCAGCTTCCACGCCATCGCACCATCTGCGGCCGAGAGGAATCATTCGAGAAAAAGCCTCTTCAGTGAGAACTTCGGTCAACGTGGCTTTCATAGCCGCCAGACTCAGGGCATTTCCCGCCAGCGTGCCGCCTATTCCACCAGTATCGATAATCTCTCGCTCCACCATAGCCTTAATGCGATCGGCGATCTCCTTTGTCATGCCAAATGTTCCGGTCGGAATTCCACCAGCGATTGCTTTACCAATGGTCAAAATATCTGGCTTGAGATTAAATTTGGCAGTCATTCCACCTGGGCCTACTGAAATCGTATGAGTTTCATCGATGATCAATACGGCACCGTATTTTGTTGCAAGCTCTCGTACGTCATCGAGATAGCCTTCATCGGGAAGCACAATTCCCACATTCGTCATAGCCGGTTCCATCAAAATTGCGGCGACATCGCCTTGTTGGAGTGCCTTCTCCATCGCTGGAAGATCATTAAATTCCACAACCCTGGTGGTTTGATCG
>CAIMZW010000088.1 GCA_903846075.1 uncultured Actinomycetes bacterium | reverse complement strand
TTGGGGTTTGCGGCCAAGGCTGCTACCCGAGCTCCACGCTTGCCTTGCCCTTCCAATTGGCGAATTTGGGACTCCCGAAGTGAGATGAGCGCTATCTCAGCGGCTACAAAGAGCCCAGCCAAGGCAATAAAGAGCAAGACCAGCAGGATGTCTCTCAGAATTGCCATAACATCACCTTAACAACACCCTTGCCAGGGATAGAAACCGCCGTGTCGTGCCTGGCGGGCTAGCGCCAACCCTGCCCGTTGAACTAATCTTGCCCCACACCTATAGGGGTGTGTTTTACCTTCATCCTACGGACCGTCGGGCACGTACCTGCCCGGAGAAGGAGTCAGAAGTCATGGCCTCAGTTGTATTCGATAAAGCTTCACGAATTTATCCAGGCACCACCAAGCCTGCAGTAGACAAATTGGATCTCGTCGTTGAAGATGGCGAATTTCTTGTTCTCGTTGGACCATCTGGTTGCGGAAAATCAACATCGCTTCGCATGCTTGCCGGTCTAGAAGAGATCGACACCGGTGCAATTCGTATTGGCGATCGCGACGTGACAAACGTGGCACCAAAGGATCGCGATATTGCGATGGTGTTCCAGTCCTACGCGCTTTACCCACATATGTCAGTTGCTGAAAATATGGGCTTTGCTTTGAAGATTGCTGGCGTCGCAAAAGAAGAGCGCGATCGTCGAGTCTTAGAAGCGGCAAAGTTGCTTGACCTCGAGCCTTACCTAGAGCGCAAGCCAAAGGCACTCTCCGGTGGACAGCGTCAACGTGTTGCTATGGGTCGCGCAATTGTTCGCGAACCACAGGTCTTTTTGATGGACGAACCACTATCGAACTTGGATGCCAAGCTTCGCGTCGCAACTCGTACCCAAATTGCCGCGCTGCAACGCCGCCTTGGAATCACAACAGTTTATGTAACTCACGACCAGGTCGAAGCTATGACCATGGGTGATCGCGTTGCCGTTCTCAAGGATGGTTTGCTTCAGCAAGTCGATACCCCACGTAATCTTTACGACAATCCAAAGAATGCTTTCGTAGCAGGATTTATTGGCTCACCTGCAATGAACCTTCTCAATGCCCCAGTTTCTGGTGGCAAAGCTCACCTTGGCGATTTCGATCTCGATGTTCCTGCCTCTGCTGGTTCATCAGTAACCGTCGGTATCCGTCCTGAAGGCTTTACTCCAGCAAGCACTGGTTTCCATGTTCTCGTTGAAGTTGTTGAAGAACTCGGTGCTGATGCATTCGTTTATGGCAAGCCAGTTGAAAAGAATGTCAGCTTCGCTCAAGCCGGCGATGAAGGAGCACAAGTCATTGTCCGTTGGGATCCAAAAGATCCACCAAAGCCAGGCGCCACAGTCACTGTTGCGGCTATCCCAACTGCAATCCACCTCTTCGACGCCACTACTGGCGAGCGATTGGTTAAGTAACTCTTACCTAGTAGAAAAGCCCCGGCCAATTGGCCGGGGCTTTTCTGTTCTACTTACTTTTTACTTCGCCATTGCGGCGTTCAGGTTCTCATCAATTGCGGCCAAGAAGTCTTGGGTATTAAGCCATGGCGCATCCTTGGAAATTAACAGCGCTAGATCCTTTGTCATCTTTCCACTTTCGACAGTTTGGATACAGACCTTCTCCAAGGTTGATGCGAAGGATGCAAGTTCTGGATTGTTATCTAGCTTGGCGCGATGGGTAAGACCCTGCGTCCAGGCAAAGATAGAGGCAATTGGGTTGGTGGAAGTGGCTTTGCCCTTTTGATGATCGCGATAGTGGCGAGTCACAGTTCCATGGGCAGCCTCAGACTCGACAGTCTTTCCATCTGGAGTCATTAAGACTGAAGTCATAAGTCCTAGGGACCCATAGCCCTGAGCCACGGTATCTGACTGAACATCACCGTCGTAATTCTTACAAGCCCAAACATAACCACCTGGCATGCGCAAAGACATGGCAACCATGTCATCAATGAGACGGTGTTCGTACCAAATGCCAAGAGCTTCGAATTGGCTCTTAAATTCTGCTTGGTAAATTTCCTCGAAGATATCCTTGAAGCGACCGTCGTATGCCTTCAAGATGGTGTTCTTTGTTGAAAGATAGACCGGATACTTGCGTATCAGGCCGTAATTGAGTGAGGCCCGGGCAAAATCCCGGATCGAATCATCGAGGTTGTACATCGCCATTGCTACACCAGAACCTGGGAAGTCAAAGACTTCGTGTTCGATAGTCTCGCCGCCATCTTCTGGAACGAAAGTGATGGTGAGCTTTCCTTTTCCTGGAATGCGAAAATCTGTGGCGCGGTATTGATCACCAAATGCATGACGGCCGATAACAATCGGTTGGGTCCAATGCGGAACCAGGCGAGGAACGTTAGAGATGATGATGGGTTCACGGAAGATAACACCACCGAGAATATTGCGAACCGTTCCGTTCGGAGACTTCCACATCTTCTTCAGACCAAATTCCTCCACGCGAGCTTCATCAGGAGTAATGGTCGCGCACTTCACGCCAACGCCGTGCTTCAAGATGGCATGTGCGGAGTCAATGGTTACCTGATCATTTGTTGCATCGCGATTCTCAATGCTGAGGTCGTAATACTCGAGGTTGACATCCAGATAAGGCAGAATCAACTTATCCTTAATGAATTGCCAAATAATGCGAGTCATCTCATCGCCGTCTAGTTCGACAACCGTTCCCTCAACTTTAATCTTTGCCATTACTTAGTCCCTTTCCTGGGTTCGAAACCGATAAAAGAAATTTAGAGATCCACTACATCTGCTTGCTTTGCGCGAACTGCTTCGGCTGCAACTTTAAGTGCCGCTAACTCTGACTCGGTGAGTGCTCCTTCAACAACCTTGCGAATTCCTGCCTTACCAATCTCGGCTTCGACGCCCAGATATACACCGGTGATTCCATATTCACCGTCGACCCATGCGCATACCGGCATGACCGCGCCAGAATCTTCAATAACAGCTTTGGCCATACGTGCGGCGGCGGCAGATGGTGCGTAATACGCGGAACCAGTTTTAAGAAGTGCGACAACTTCAGCACCACCATTGCGAGTGCGATCAACCAGTTCAGCGATATCAGTTTCACTCAGGAATGTGCTGAGAGGTTGACCATTAACGGTGCAACGACTTGGAACTGGAACCATGGTGTCGCCATGTGAACCCAGCGTCAGGGTCTTTACCGCTGAAACTGGAACTGCCAATTTTTCTGCGACAAAGTGAGTGAAGCGAGCGGTGTCGAGCATTCCAGCCTGACCAATTACTCGGTTATGCGGGAATCCCGTTGCAAGCCGGGTAAGAGCTGTCATTTCATCAAGCGGATTGGAGACAACAATGATGACTGCATTGGGAGAGTGCTTGGCAATATTTTCTGCGACTCCTCGAACAATTCCGGCATTTACTCCAATGAGATCCATTCGACTCATGCCAGGTTTGCGTGGAAGTCCAGCAGTAATAACAACGACATCGGAATTTGCCGTCGCCTCATATCCAGCACCGTCAGCAGTCGTGGTCGCACCAATTACTTTGGTTTCAAAACCTTCAATAGAACGAGATTGATTGATATCTAACGCCAAGCCTTCTGGCTTACCTTCGACAATATCTGTGAGAACTACAGTTTCGAAGATGTCATATTCGGCTAAACGTAGCGCAGTGGTCGAACCATAAAATCCGGCGCCGACGACGGTAACTTTTCCTGATCTGCTCATTTTTCCCTCTCAATGACCGACTCTAAAAACCCGCTTTAACAGTTCTTAATGTTACTTGGCATGAGGAAGGGTCAATGCCACCACGAAGAGCACCAGGGCGAAACCCAGGGGCAGGATTAACTCGATTCGGCGGCGAACCTGGGCTTGGAAATACTGAAAAATCACGAAAATCATGGCACCTAGCGACAAGGTAATTGCTCCAGTTCGAACTGAACCAGAGACACCAAAACCAACTCCAGTAATTGCAACTAGCGCTCCGAATATGGAGCCACTACCGCCTCTACCTTGAAGGTTTTTGGGGAAATTCACTTCCGAGTAGCCATTTCCACCACATTTTTCAGCAACATCGCGCGAGTCATGGGACCCACTCCGCCTGGCATTGGGGCAAGAAATCCGGCGACCTCGGCCACACCTGGGTGAACATCACCGAGCAATCCAGCCTCGGTGCGGGTAATTCCTACATCCAAAATGGCAGCCCCTGCTTTGATCATGTCAGGTGTAAGAAAGTGGGCTCGTCCGATTGCTGCCACGACAATGTCGGCTCGTCTTGTGTGCGAAAGCACATCTTTTGTCCCGGTATGAGTAACCGTAACTGTGGCGTCATCACCTTTGCGAGTCAACATCAAGGCAAGTGGGCGACCAACGGTCAGGCCTCTTCCCATAACGACAACCTCAGCTCCTTTAGTCGTGACGCCATACCGTCGGAGCAGTTCAAGAATTCCACGGGGAGTGCAAGGCAATGGGGCGTTTTCGCCGATGACAAGTTTGCCAAGATTTAACGGGTGTAAACCATCAGCATCTTTACTCGGATCGATGCTCTCTAAAACTTTGTTAGCTGAAATCCCATCTGGAACTGGAAGTTGGACAATGTATCCAGTGCACTCTGGGCTGGCATTGAGATCTCTAATTGCAGCAAGAACATCGGCCTCGCTGGCTGTTGCCGGTAAATCAATCCGAATCGAATGAATTCCTACCTCAGCGCAATCACGATGTTTTCCACTCACATAAGAGTGCGAACCTGGATCATCGCCGACGAGAACAGTCCCTAAGCCTGGTTTCTTCGCCATGGCATCAACTATTACCTTGAGTTCGGATTTAATATCCCGAGCTGTACTTTTTCCATCCAAGATAATCGCGCTCATATATCAATCCTAACTTGGGTTAAGCATGAGAAAAATGACGAACGCCAGTGAAGAACATCGCAACGCCGGCTGCTGCCGCCGCTGCAATAACTTCTTCATCGCGAACACTGCCTCCTGGCTGCACAACGGCAGTAACGCCAGCATCAAGCAAGATTTGCAATCCGTCGGCAAAGGGGAAGAAGGCATCACTGGCTGCGACACTTCCACGTGCTCGCTCTCCAGCACGATTGACGGCAAGTCCGGCTGAGTCCACTCGGTTTACTTGACCCATTCCAACTCCAACCGAAGCGCCATCTTTGGCGAGGAGAATTGCATTGCTCTTGACTGCGCGAACGCTGCGCCAAGCAAATTCCAAATCACTAAGTGTGCTTTGCGAAACTTCTGGCCCACTGACCTGCTTCCAATTTTTTGCTTCGTCCCCCGGTGCATCAACAAGATCGGAACCTTGAATTAGAACGCCTCCGGAAATCGGACGAACCTCTACAAGTGGGATTGAATAATCCGACAATTCAAGAATTCGAATCGAAGGCTTGCGTGACAAGATTTCGACTGCCTCTGGTTCATAGCCGGGAGCAATAACAACCTCGGTAAAAATTTCAGCAAGTTTCTCGGCCATCTCCTTGGTAACAATGCGATTGGCCGCGACAACGCCACCAAATGCCGAGATGGGATCGCACGCATGTGCCAATTGATGCGCTTCTTCAATAGTCGTAGAGATCGCGATTCCGCAAGGATTAGCGTGTTTAATGATGGCAACACAAGGTTGAGAGTGATCGTAAGCCGCTCGCAGCGCCGCTTCGCCATCCGTGTAATTATTGAATGACATTTCTTTGCCATGCAGTTGTTTCGCTTGCGTGATTCCGCCAGATCGGTTTAACGAATCCTCATAGAGATGGGCGCTCTGGTGAGGGTTTTCGCCATAACGAAGCGATGAAACTTTCCGCCAGATCCGGCCTTGCCAATCTTGTGATTCGGAAGTGCCATCTTGTTTTTCGATTTCGGCTGCTAACCAGCCAGAAATTGTTACGTCGTATTCGGCGGTCGCGCGATATGTCTGAAGCGCTAATTTTCGGCGTTGCGAAAGTGTGAATCCACCTTCGCGTAGGGCTTCAAGAAGTTCACCGTATTGCGAAGGCGAGGATACGACGGCAACAGACTGATGATTCTTAGCGGCGCCGCGCAACATGCTTGGTCCACCAATATCTATTTGCTCAATGCACTCCTCGAAACTTGCTCCCGAAGCGATGGTTGCAGCAAATGGGTAGAGATTAATGACTACTAAATCAAAGGTCGCAATTGATTGTTCTTCCAATTGGCGAAGGTGATCAGGGTTTGTCTGATCGGCCAATATGCCGCCATGAATCCTCGGATGTAGTGTCTTTACTCGTCCACCAAGCATCTCGGGAAACCCGGTGTACCCCTCGACTGGCTGAACCGGAATACCGGCATCGAGAAGTGTTTTCGCGGTGGAACCCGTTGAAAGAATCACTACCCCGTGCTCGTGCAGAGTTTTACCTAATTCAACAATTCCGGTTTTGTCATACACGCTAAGAAGCGCCCGGCGAATAGGTTTTCTCATGGTCATATCACTCCAGATGTCAGAAGTTTGGCAAGGGTCTCCACTACGAGGATGCGCTCGGCAATCTTAATGCGTTCGTGGAGCGTCTCCTCATCGTCAGTGTCCAGAATGGGAATCCGAACCTGATCGATTATTGGCCCAGTATCTACGCCTTTATCCACCCAGTGAATCGTTGAACCAGTTTCCTTAGCCCCAGCAGCCAAGGCATCCCTCACCGCATGAGCCCCTGGGAAAAGCGGCAATAGGGCAGGATGGGTATTAATCGTGCGAAATGAAGTCACGAACTTTTCATCGAGCACTCGCATGAAGCCAACACTGATCACGATATCTGGATTAAGCGAAGCAACCAGTTCAAAGAGTTTTTGATTCCAGGCAGCTCGATCGGCTCCGACTGGCAAGAAAAACGCTGCTATTCCATGGCGCTTTGCTCGTTCCAGCGCAGCAGAATCTTTGTCCGAAATCAATCCAATGAGATCGAGGTTGAGAAGACCACTCTCAACCGCATCTATTATCGATTGTCCGATCGAACCTGATCCACTAGCGAGCAAGAGAGCACGTTTGTTTTTACTCATGATTTTCGCACTCTTGTTGCTAGCGCAGGAAGATAAATAACGAGCACCATTGCGCCGATCAACGCAATTCCCATCTCGGTCGTGACCTTCCACCAAGAAACTCCTACTGGCGAGAGTGCTTTGGTGATCAATTCACCGCTACTGAGAAAAGTAATTGCCGCGAAGAGTGAAAGAAAAGTGAAAATAGTGGTGAGCGCGAACCGTTGTCTCTGACCAAAAGTTGAGTGGGAGAAAAAAATGAAACTGAGAAAAACCAGAGCAAAGGCCGCCTCGAGAAATATTCCGTAGCGAAAGGGGTGCGCAACTCCCGTGGGCAAGCCACCTAATAATGAAATTGCTGGGATTTCATGGAGTGAAAAGCGAGTTGGCGAAATCAAAGTTCCCTGGCCAATCGAAAAACCCAATCCGAAAAAATAACCCAACGCCATGATCGCCACGTTGGGAAGATAGAGAATTTGAACCATTAAAAAGAGTCCACCGCCGACCCACCCCGCCTGCACCACCGTCGTTAGATCCTTCACAATTGCAAAATGTGAGACCAATGAAGTTCCAAAAGCCAAAAGAAAAATTCCACAAAGAGTGGCAAATAGGTAAATGGGGAACTTGATAAATTCAAGTTTTGGATGAGCGAAATTTGCAGTTCCTAGCAATGCAATTCCGGCTCCAAAAAGCGGTGCCCATTTCCATTCTGAAATAAGTGAGTGGCTGCGCGAGAAATAAGAGATTGCCATGGTTAAAAGGGCGTAGTCAAAGATGAAGAAGATACGAGCCCCGCGACTATTGAGACCCATTTCGATCAACCGTCGAAAACCACTCCTTGTTGCAAGATACGGTAGAAAGATCGCCCCTAACGGAAGAAAGGAGAGTGCTCCGGTACCACTTACTGAGTGCGAGAGTTCGAGGGAATTCACTCGAAATGGAATTGCATGTGCTGCCAACCAGATCCAACTCGATGCTCGAATTGGATCAGAGGTATTTCCAGAATTACTTCCTGCGGTTGCCCAGGCAAATAACGCAATAAAAACGGAGGGGAAGAGAAGTAGCGCGACGCTCCTGAGCGCTTGCTGTAGCGAGTGCAGGAAGATTCGCGCTGCCAAAAGCTATCCGTTCAGTAGGGCGCGCATGAGGTTTGCAGTTTCGCTCGGAGTCTTGCCAACTTGAACTCCGACAGCCTCGAGCGCTGACTTCTTTGCGGCTGCTGTTCCTGAAGAACCAGAGACAATCGCTCCAGCATGTCCCATGGTTTTTCCTTCCGGAGCAGTAAACCCAGCGACATATCCAACTACTGGCTTTGTGACATATTCTCCGATGAAAGCCGCAGCACGCTCTTCGCCGTCACCACCAATTTCACCAATCATCACAATTGCATCAGTATCTGGATCATCTTGAAAAGCTCGCAAACAATCAATGTGAGTTGTGCCGATGATTGGATCGCCACCGATTCCTACTGCAGTACTAAAACCAAAGTCTCGTAGTTCGTACATCATTTGATAAGTCAATGTTCCAGATTTGGAAACTAAACCGATTCGTCCAGGGCCAGTGATATCAGCAGGGATAATTCCAATATTGGATTTACCTGGGCTGATAAGACCAGGGCAGTTTGGACCAATCAGGCGAGTTGTTCCCTTGCTTTGCGCATAGGCAAAGAAAGCTGCTGAATCGTGAACTGGAATTCCTTCGGTAATAACAACCACAATCGGAAGTGCCGCATCGATAGCATCAATAACTGCGGCCTTGGCAAACTTAGGCGGGACGAAAATAACTGAAGCATTGGCCCCAGTCGCGGCAACCGCTTCTGATACTGAGTTGAAAACTGGAAGAGATTTACCTTCGATATCGACTACTTGACCACCTTTGCCCGGGGTCACGCCACCAACGATGTTGGTACCTGACTGGAGCATTCGACGGGTGTGCTTGGTACCTTCAGAGCCAGTCATTCCTTGAACGAGGACTCGACTATGTTCGTTGATGAAAATTGCCATTACTTCGCCGCCAATTCTGCTGCTCGAGCTGCTGCACCATCCATGGTGTCTAGTTGTTCAATCAAAGGATGTGCCGCCTCATTAAGAATGCGACGACCCTCAATAACATTGTTACCATCGAGCCGAACCACAATCGGCTTCGTTGCAGAAGTACCGAGAATTTCTAAGGCTTGCACGATTCCATTTGCAACAGCATCGCAGGCTGTAATGCCACCGAATACATTGACGAAGACGCTCTTAACATCAGTATCCCCGAGAATAATCGAAAGTCCGTTCGCCATAACTTCAGCAGAAGCTCCACCACCGATATCAAGAAAGTTGGCTGGCTTAACTCCATATTTTTCGCCGGCGTAGGCAACCACATCCAGGGTACTCATGACGAGACCGGCGCCATTTCCGATGATTCCAACTTGCCCATCAAGTTTTACGTAATTCAAATCCTTCTCTTTGGCCAAGGCTTCCAGCGGATTAGTAGCAGCGTGATCAATCAAGGCCTCGTGGGAAGGATGACGGAAACCTGCGTTGTCATCCAAAGTGACTTTTCCATCGAGGGCAACAACGCGCCCGTCGCTGGTCTTCACAAGTGGATTAATCTCCATCAAGGTCGCATCTTCGGAAACAAATGCTGCCCAGAGCTTCAAAAGAACTTCAATAACTTGGTCTGCAACATCTGCAGGAAATTGTCCTGCACTAACTATCTCGCGAGCTATATCAGCAGTAATTCCAACATTGGGATCAATTCCAACTCGTGCCAACTTTTCCGGTGAAGTATGTGCGACTTCTTCAATTTCCATTCCGCCAGCAACAGATGCCATGACGAGGAAATTTCGATTAGCTCGATCGAGCAGAATTGCCAGGTAGTACTCGCTCTCAATCGGAGCAGCTTGGGCAATCATCACTTTGTGAACGATGTGTCCCTTGATATCCATTCCAAGGATTGCCGCAGCTTTCTCTCGTGCATCTGCACCATCGACTGCGAGTTTTACGCCGCCAGCTTTACCTCGACCGCCGACTTTAACCTGGGCTTTAACGACAACTTTGCCGCCCATAGAGTTCGCTGCAGTTTCTGCTTCCTCTGGTGTTGTTGCAACGGCGCCGGCCAAAACCGGAACCCCGTGAGATTCAAAAAGATCTCGAGCTTGATACTCGAAGAGATCCACTACTTACCCCGATTCGTCGACAATGAAGTACCGCTGAATTCTAGTGGCTGATTAGAGCTTCTCTACCGGGGCATAGCGAAGGAGCAATCGCTTTTCACCAGCGCTACCAAAGTTAATGGTTGCTTCGGCTCTATCGCCTTCACCATTGACCTTCACCACAACTCCTAAGCCAAATGTGTCATGTGACACACGATCGCCGATGTTGAGAATCATGCCGGCGCTATTTGTCTTTCCCGTTGCCCTGGGAGCAGGCAGGAAGTTGCGCGGAGAGGATCGAAGGCTTGGTGGAACTGAGGAAGTGCTCTCGTTCCATTTCACCAAACCTTCCGGAATTTCGTTGGCAAATCTCGAGGCAGGGTTATAGGCGGGCGCTCCCCAAGAGGATCGAGATTCCGCTCGGCTCAGATATAAACGAGAGCGCGCCCGGGTCAATCCGACATAGGCCAATCGTCGTTCTTCTTCGATCTCTTTCTTATCACCCAATGTTCTGGTGTGGGGGAAAATCCCCTCTTCCATTCCGGTCAAAAAGACGGTGGGAAATTCCAATCCCTTCGCAGTGTGAAGGGTCATGAGAGTGACAACTCCGCCGTGGTCTTGCCCATCTGGAATCTGATCCGAATCTGCAACTAGCGAAACATCTTCCAGAAAACCTGAAAGTGAATGAACTTCGCCTTCGTCGATTTCACGAACTTCGTACTCGGCGGCCACCGAAACTAACTCTTGTAAATTCTCGATCCGACTTTCATCTTGTGGGTCATCGCTCTTCTGCAGTTCCACCAAGAGTCCAGACTGTTCTAGAACGGCCTGTGCGATAACCGAAGGTGCGACTTGAGCCTCGACCAAGGTTTGCAAAGAAAGAATCAATTGAACGAAATCATTGATAGCTACCAACGATCTTGTTGGAACATCTGGCGCAGACTTTGCGTTCAACAGCGCCTGCCAAAAGGTAAGGCCTGATGATCGCGCGTAGAGATCGATGGTGTCTAACGCACGGTCGCCGATACCTCGTCTGGGAGTATTGATAACTCGCCGAAGGGAGACTTCATCTTCTGAGTTAACCAGGACGCGTAGATAGGCCAGGAAGTCTTTAACCTCTTTCCGCTCATAAAAACGAACACCACCTACGACCTTGTAGGGAAGGGAGGATCTCAGGAAGACTTCTTCAAATACGCGCGATTGAGCATTTGTTCGATAAAAGACCGCGGTATCGCCAGGTTCAGAACTTCCCTCTGATCGCAATCTGGCAATCTCGCGACTGACAAATTCGGCTTCATCGTGTTCGTTCTCGGCGACATATCCGATGATGCTTTCGCCCGTGCCTGCTTCAGACCAAAGGTTCTTCTCTTTCCGCCCTTCGTTATTTCCAATGACTGCGTTAGCTGCGGTAAGGATATTTTGGGTGGAGCGGTAATTTTGCTCAAGCAAAATCGTTTGAGCGTCTGGATAGTCCTCTTCAAATTGAAGAATATTTCTTATATTGGCACCACGAAAAGCGTATATAGATTGATCGGCATCGCCGACGACACATAACTCGGCAACCGGAAAATTTTCTCTTGGATCGCCAACGAGTTCTTTGATTAAGGCATATTGCGCATGGTTTGTATCTTGGTATTCATCGACCAGGACATGACGAAATCTTGATCGATAGCGTGCCTTTGCCTCCGGAAACCTACGGAATACTTCGACTGTCTTTGCAATGAGGTCATCAAAGTCCATCGCATTTGAGCCGCCAAGGCGCTTTTGATAGAGAGCGAAAACGTCAGCAATAATTTCTTGAAATTGATTTTCCGCCGCATTTCGAAAATCCGCCGGCCCCATCAATTCATTCTTTGCTTGAGATATCGAACCTTGAATCGTTCGAGGTGGATAACGCTTGGGATCTAAGTTCAGCTCTTTGACGATCAGAGTAATTAAACGAAGGCTATCTGCCGAGTCATAAATGGTGAACGAGTTGGTGTAACCAAGGCGCGCTGCCTCCTGACGAAGCATCCGAACACAGGCGGAGTGGAAGGTGGAGACCCACATGGATCTGGCGCGTTCGCCCACAAGTTGCGCCACTCGCTCTTTCATCTCTCCAGCCGCCTTATTGGTGAAGGTGATAGCCAAGACCTCGTAGGGAGCAACACCGCGCGCTGCTAGCAAGTAGGCGATTCTTCGAGTCAGCACCCGAGTTTTGCCCGATCCGGCGCCAGCAATAACCAAGAGTGGTCCACCGGCGTGAATTACCGCTGCTTGTTGGGGCGGATTTAGGCCTTCTAGGAGTGGTGAGTGCACGTTGCGGAGTCTAACTGGGCTAAGTTCTGACATTGGTTACTGAATGGTTTTACCGAAGAAGGAGAGATCATGGCACCACTACCTGATAGTGAAATTGAACGCGTACTAGTTGTGACCGCACATCCAGACGACTTGGATTTTGGCGCAGCCGGAACTATCGCCCAATGGGTCAAGGCGGGAATTCATGTCTCCTACTGCATCTGTACCAACGGTGATCAAGGCGGTGAGGATCCCACCGTTCCTCGAGAAGAGATGCCAAAGATTCGCCAACGCGAACAACGCGATGCCGGTGCGGCACTGGGTGTCACTGATATTGAATTCCTAAATTATCGCGATGGTTGGTTAGAACCCACTATCGAACTGCGCAAGAAGATTGTTCGAGAAATTCGAAAAGTCCGACCGCAACGAATGGTCATTCAAAGTCCAGAACGAAATTGGGATCGCATATTTTCCAGCCACCCCGACCACATGGCTGCTGGCGAAGCCGCAATTCAGGCCGTCTATCCCGATGCCCGAAATGCATTCGCTTTTGAAGATCTTCTCAAAGAAGAAGGGCTAGAACCCTGGACTGTGAAAGAAGTTTGGGTGATGGCATCGAGCTCATCGGATCACTTTGTCGATATCACCGATACCTTTGATCAGAAGATGGCTGCCCTTCATTCCCATGTCAGCCAAACTGCTCATAACCCTGAATTGGATAATATGGTTCGGGCCTGGGGAGCACGCAATGCCGCCTCGCAAGGACTACCTGAAGGACGCCTTGCCGAGATTTTTAAGATCGTAAATACGATTTAACGAACGCTTACACTTTCGATAGCAATCGTCTGCTTTGGCGTTCCATCGCCACCGCCATCTACCACCCCGGCTGCAGCAACATACTTAATGACATCTAAGCCTTTAGTGATGTGACCCCACAAGGTGTAACTAGGACTAAGAGTTGTGTCCTCGTAGACCAAGAAGAATTGACTGCCATTGGAATCTGGTCCGGAATTAGCCATCGCAACCGATCCCGCTGGGTAATTATTTTTTGCTTGGGCAGGAACATATTCTGTGGAGTACGAAAAAGCTGGTCCGCCACGTCCTGTTGCAGTTGGGTCTCCGCATTGCAAAACGAAAATCTGGCTGGTCGTTAAACGATGACACAAAGTGTGGTCAAAAAAGCCGTTGGTCGACAAGGTGTACATCGCCGCGGTTGTTAACGGAGCCAATGGTTGGTCCGCAGTTATCACAATCTCACCGCAATTTGTTTTTAGGGTAAAAATCCTTGCTTTAAAAACTTTTAGCGCTGCAGTACTTGGTGGCGCAACCATCTTCGGACGATGACCAACAGAAGTTGTTCCTTGGCATTGAGGTGCCACTGCCGCTTTTGCTTTCAAAGGTCGAACCGGTTTCGTAGCTGCGTTAGCCGGTGAAAATGCTAATAACGAAAATGCCAATGACGATGAGATCACTGCGATCATCGTTATCGAACTTTTACGTCGTATCACTTTAAGCCTCCCACTCCACCATTGGCTGGGTTCTCTACTCCCATTCAATGGTCCCAGGTGGTTTCGAAGTTACATCGAGTACCACTCGGTTAATTTCCCGGACCTCGTTAGTGATGCGAGTAGAAATCTTCTCCAACACATCATACGGAACCCGGCTCCAATCAGCAGTCATAGCATCTTCACTTGAGACTGGCCTGAGAACAATTGGGTGACCATAAGTGCGACCATCGCCTTGAACGCCAACACTTCGAACATCTGCCAATAAAACGACCGGACATTGCCAAATTTCGCGGTCTAAGCCGGCAATTCTTAATTCTTCCCGAGCAATTGCATCGGCTCGGCGCAAAATGTTAAGACGATTCTCAGTAACTTCTCCGACAATTCGAATCGCTAAACCAGGCCCTGGGAAGGGTTGTCGCCAGACTATTTCACCGGGAAGACCCAACTCCAGACCCACTTCACGCACTTCATCTTTAAAGAGAGTTCGAAGCGGTTCAATCAATGTGAATTGCAAATCATCTGGCAAGCCACCAACATTGTGATGCGACTTAATGTTGGCAGTTCCGGTACCGCCACCTGATTCGACAACATCGGGATAGAGAGTGCCCTGTACTAAAAAGTCGATCGATTCATGTTCGGAAATTTCGCGAGCTGCTGCTTCGAATGCACGAATGAATTCGGCGCCAATGATCTTTCGTTTGGTTTCCGGATCTGTGACGCCAGAGAGTTGATCAAGAAATCTTTGCTTTGCGTCAACAACTTTTAGCGACACACCAGTGGCTGCAACGAAGTCGCGCTCGACTTGTTCAGCTTCGCCTTCGCGCAAAAGACCATGATCAACAAAGACGCAAGTAAGTTGAGAGCCGATTGCCTTCTGAACAATTGCCGCAGCAACAGCCGAATCAACTCCACCAGAAAGACCACAAAGCACATGCTTATCGCCAACAATCGCCTTAATTTTTGCAACTTCAGTGGCAACAATATTTTCCGAATTCCATGTCGGAGCACATCCCACGATATCGATCAACCAATGGCGCAAAATCTCCTGCCCGTGTTCAGAGTGAAGAACTTCTGGATGAAATTGAACGCCGGCAAAAAGCGCGCTTTCGTTTTCAAAGGCAATGATCGGAGTCTGCTCGGTACTTGCAGTGGCACGAAAACCAGAAGGAGCTTGAGTCACACTATCGCCATGGCTCATCCACACATTAAATTGATCGGGTAACTCAGTGAGCAACGTCGAATCATTGTTATGTCGCAGCGCAGTGCGACCAAATTCTGATTTACCTGTGTGTGTCACGACGCCACCTAACGCCGCCGCCATAACTTGAAAGCCATAACAGATTCCAAAGATCGGTATACCTAGAGCGAAAATTTCCTCATCTAACTTCGGTGCTCCATCTGCGTACACGCTTGATGGTCCCCCCGAGAGAACTATCGCCGTTGGGTTCTTTGCCTTGACTTCGGCCGCAGAGATTCCGGAGGGCACAATTTCGGAATAAACATTTGCTTGTCGAACTCGACGAGCAATGAGTTGGGCATATTGGGCTCCGAAATCAACGACAAGAACTAGTTGATTCTCAGGCACGATGAATAACTACCTCTACCTTTTGGAATTCCTTAAGATCGGAATATCCGGATGTCGCCATCCCCCGGCGCAGCGCCCCGAAGAGATTCATGGAGCCATCAGAAGTATGAGATGGGCCGGTCAAAATTTCTTGCAGCGATCCGACCGTCCCGACAAAGACTCTGTCGCCACGAGGTAACT
>CAIMZW010000087.1 GCA_903846075.1 uncultured Actinomycetes bacterium | reverse complement strand
GAACAAGGTTTTGAAACCACTCACACCACCTCCCCTGCCGGAGCGCCTTTGGCCTCCATCGATGGTGTCCGCGCTTTGCTGGAAATTCGTGGCGAAGAACTGTTAGGACAACTTTTAACGAACGTGCAGGATTTCAAAAATCGTATGCAATCGAATTTTTCACTTCCGATTTTTTTAACGTCGGAGAATTTCCCAGATAACCGATTTGATCCATCCAAAGTTGTTCTACGTGCGAATCAACTTGGCTGCAGTGGGATTGATATCGAGCGAAGATTGATGGGTAAAAATATCCGTGTCGAAATGGCGGATCGAGATACCGTCGTTTTTCTCGTGACACTTGTTGATAGCCAAGAAGCGCTTTACACATTGGCCGATTCACTGATTCCGATTCTTCGCGACCTACAAGGCGAACCTCGACCGAGTGCGACTGCGTTAAGTTGGTCAGTCAAACCGATCGTTGGAATATCGATGCGTGAAGCTTATTTCTCCACGACGGAAATTGTTTCAACCTCCGAGGCGACGGGAAGAATCTCCGCCGATCTCATTGCCCCGTATCCACCAGGTGTCGCAGTACTTGCCCCTGGCGAAATCATTACGGCTGAAATTTTGGAGGGACTTATTGCGGCACGAAGTGCCGGGGTTCGCATTGCCTACGCCTCAGATTCAACGCTGGCGACTTTTCGGGTTGTTAAACAGGATTAGGCATTAGTTCGGATAAGCGCAGAGCCAGTGCTGGTTGAACTTGCCATTGCCCTATCAACTCGAAATATCTCTTGATCTCCTCTGGATCAATTTTCGCGCCGGTTTTCACCGCACGGATCATGAGATTTCGAGGCGTGTGTTCCCCGCCGATGAACTCAATAGTCTCGACTCGATAACCTAACAAACGCAGAATTTGGACTCGAAGCGCATCGGTGAGAATGTCACCTAATCTCTCTTTCAATAACCCATTTCGAGTCACAACTGCCCAAGGCTCAGGGATGCTTAGCATTTGAGTTTGCAGCTCATGATGACAGCACGGTGCGGAGAGAATAATTTTGGCATCGCTTTGAACCGCCCATGCCAATGCGTCATCGGTTGCGGTATCGCAAGCATGGAGTGCGATGGCAACATCCACTTTCTGTTTGGACATCTGCGAAATCTCCGATGCCTGGAATTCGATGGAGTTTTCAATTCCCAACTTACGGGCAATTTCAGAATTACGTTCCCGAGATGATTCTCGAATATCTACCCCAAGCAGATGCACCGGCAAGGATTCGCTTTGCAAATACTGATGAGCCGCAAAAGTGAGATAGGCGTGACCACAACCTAAGTCAACGATTTCTAAAGGTTGTTCCGAAGTCGGATCAATCAATTGTCCAGCCGAAATAGCGTTTTTCACTGTAGGGGCGAGAATTCGAAGGAACTCTTCTACTTGAAGAAACTTATCGGCCTTCGTTGGCTTAACTTTGCCTTGGGAATCTGAAATTCCAATCTCTTTAAGGAAAGGATCAGAGGGTGAGAGCAATCGCGATTTCACTCGATCATGGTTCAAATTCTGCTCTCTGCTTTGGTTCTCAAAATGAACTTGAGCTTGACCCTTTTTGGTTATTCGAAGTGCCATTGATGAATCAGTCGATTCCACCAAAATGTTTGCATACCCGGAATGAAAAAGCTCTCGCAGTTCGGCTTTCTCTGGGGACTCATTCCTCGTCGTTGTTTGAACTCCATCATTCGACATAATGTTAAGAAGAATCGAT
>CAIMZW010000086.1 GCA_903846075.1 uncultured Actinomycetes bacterium | reverse complement strand
AGTACTTAAAGCCTCGCCCCTCGTTCTTCGAGAGGCGAGGCTTTAACCATTACAAGGCGAGAAACAGATTGTGGTAACCACCAATTCCATCGACCGAGAAGAACCATGGCGCTGGGAAGAAGAAGCCCGCGAATAATTGTGGCGTCAATGAAAATTCCACATGCAAGTCCCACTCCAAGTTCCTGCAGTCCGGCAAAATGTCCAAAAACTAAACCACCTAAGGCAGAGATGAGAATCAATGCAGCGGCCGTGACTACGCCACCTGTGTTGACTAAGCCATCGATGATGGCGGTCTCATTGCTCTCGCCTCGATCCCAAGATTCGCGCATTCTGGAGACAATAAAGACTTCATAATCCATTGAGAGACCGAAGAGGACTGCAAAGAGAAAAATCAATACCCAGGCTTCAATTCGATCAAGGCGATAGCTATGAATCAAGGATGAACCAAATCCAAAACGGAAAACCAAGACCATTGATCCATAGGCAACGCCAATCGAAATCAGGTCAAGCAGAATTGCTTTTAGCGGTAAAACGATGGAACGAAAGGCGCGCATAAGCAAGAAGTACGCCAAGATGAGAATTAGTAGAACGATCCACGGAAACGAATGAAAAATCCGATCGAGGAGGTCAAGTCCTTGGGCTGGTGCTCCGCCAAGAAAGAACTTTGTCCCCTTGGGAAAGTTGCTGTTTGGCAAGTACTCGTTTCGAATCCTTCGAACCAAATCCTGGGCTTTTTGAGAACCAAAGTCACTTCGCCCAATGACAAATAATCGTAGAAACTGTCCAGAAGCATTTACAAAAGGCGAAACTTTGTCAGTTGCCACAATGAAAACTTCAGGATCTTTAACCAGCTTTTGCGAGAGCGTCAAACGTGCCGAGTCGATATTTGGCTTTAGCGCCATGTTTGGGGCGCCTAAATCGATAACTATTTCACTAGGAGTGATCACTCCTCGACCCACTCGGTCAGTGATCATAGAAATGGCGCGTGCTGATTCAAGGTTCTTCGGTATTGCAGTGAGTGAACTAGGTGTGACTTGAAGCCAAAAAGCTGACGAAATCAATGTTCCGAGAATGACGACGCTTGAAAGAAAGACAGCCAATGGTCTACGAATAACGAAATGACCGACTTTGGCAAACAAACCAGCCATCGGATCGCGATGGATGAGTAAGCCTTGAAAAATCTGAGGAGTTGTTCCACGCCTGCCGAGAATGGATAGAAGTGCCGGTTGCAAAGTCAACGCAGTAATGATCGAGGCCAACGGAACGATGAGGCCGGCAGCACCGAGGGATCGTACGAAAGGGACAGGAACGAGCAAAAGTGTTGCGAGTCCAATGGAAACCGTAAATCCGGAAACAATGATGGTTCGACCGGAAGTAGCCATTGTTGTAAGAATCAAATTCTCAACTGAGGTATCTGGATTGGCCAAACTCTCGCGCCTAAATCTATGAACCATGAGGAGTGAATAATCAATCGCAAGCCCAAGCCCAATGAGCTCGATGATGTTTGGGATATAAAGCACCATAAGAAAGTGTTGGGCAAGGAGATAGACGACTCCCAGTGAAACTGCGATGGAGGCTCCAGCGAAGAGAAAGGGAATAGCAATTGCGCCGGAGAACCCCAGAACCAGAATCAAAATGAGTACCGCCAATGAGAGCGCCCACACCTGCCCTTTTCGAAGATCCTTGGCAAGTATTGGTGAAACATCATTTTTGATGGCCGGAGGTCCGGTCACTAGGGCTTTGCTCATTCCTCTCTCAATGAGGGCGGCCCTAAATTTCGGCGTGTAACTGGCGGCATCGACTAACGAAAAATTGGTTGTGACGCTTGCGTATAAATAACCGCTGAGCGCCTTTTCCTGGGTAATCCTCGAGGTTGGAATGACTTTAGAGGCACCTTCAATTTTCTTTTTAAATTCGGCTATTTGCGGACCGGTTGCGTTTACGAATTTTAAGAGGACAGTGAAAGTTCCCTCGGAATTCTCGCCAAAATATTTACTCACAACAGCATCTGCTTGTGAGGATCCACTGCCTGGAACGACCAAGGAAGTTGTAAGTCGGCTATCCAGATGCAAACTCGCGAGGAGCCCCAGAAGTACAAGGATGAACCAGGACACGAGAACGAGCGCTCTCCTACGAATTACGGCCCGCGTCCAGCGTTCAAGCATTTCGGAAGTTTAATGGCAAAAAATATACGCAGAGTGATTATCCCTAGCAATCTTGGTAAAACTGGATTTTGGCGAAACTAAGACGTGCAAGCATTGGGATTTGGTAAAGTAAAAGTAAACGTTGCATTACTTTGCAAATGGAAGAAGGGGCAAAATGCGATTCACTATGTTGCCACATCCTTTCACGCGGATTCTCATCAGGAATTTGCCCGGACGCGACTTGAAGAAAATCTATACTGCTGAAACCAGTCGAAGATGATCCACACAACGTGGAGGAACATTAATGGAGCGCAATACAAATTTGATTTCGATCTTGGTCCATTTTGGTTGAATTTCTTAGCTCTAGTTCCCATTTTCGACACGTTTGCCTATCCGATCGCAATCAAGAAAGGGCTGGCCACTGTTTACGTTCCGGAAAATATTTCAGAGTTGCAGATATTGACCAATCAAGGTTGGAAAATTGAAATTGGAGATCTCAGCGAAGGTGAGCGATTTCGTATTGGAAGCTCTGCAACATTGACATCGGGGAATAGCGCCCGACTAAATAGAAGAAGACGGGCAGTACGGCTGGGAGGGGTCAGAAAACTATTAGTCGAACCACTAAGAATATTTGCTTGGAGTAAATGGTCTCGCACTTTAATCTCACGACGGTATGTCCATAAATTCAATGGTAGTTATGGTGAATATAGAGCATCATGCAGAGAAGCCAAGGCTAAGTTAAAGTTATCAAATGATCATTGACGTCTGGTCGGATGTAGTTTGCCCCTGGTGCTTTATCGGTAAACGTCGGTTAGAGAACGCGTTATCGCAATTCGAGCATCGAGACGAGGTCCATATTCGCCACCGGGCGTTTCAACTTCAACCAGAAATTAAGGAAACCGTTCCGACCGTAGCGCTGCTTTCCAAGAATTATGGAATTAACGAAGCCCAAGTACGCCAGATGCAAAACAACGTCTGCTCCATCGCTGATGGCGAAGGGCTGTGCTATGAATTGGAGAACACGCTCTCTGGAAATACTTTCGATGCTCATCGTCTACTTCTATGGTCGGCTGGGGTCGATAAGCAACCTCAACTCCTCGAGGCGATGTATTCCGCCTACTTTGAAAAGGGTCGATCTCTCTTCTCGCATTCAGATTTAGTTTCAGTCGCTCTCGAAGTCGGAATCGAAGCCGATGAGACGGAAGAAGTTCTGATTTCCGGTAAATACACCGAGGAAGTAATTGCTGATCGGAAATTGGCTTCTCAATTAGGAGCGACTGGAGTGCCATTTTTTGTTTTCGACATGAAATACGGAATTTCTGGTGCCCAGCCTCTAGAGGCATTCACTCAGACCTTGCAGACGGCGTGGGAGGCTCGCGAAAACATCCTTGCTGAGTAACGGTTTATCGAAAAGAATTGATGGCTCGGAGCAAAGTTGGAAATGCCACGGAGTTGGGATCCATGAGATCGAAGTGACCTAACCCTTCCAACCTCACGAGTGAGATATCAGCCCCAGATTCCCTTTTCTCCGCGCAATAGGTTTCTGACAGTTCAATCGGCACCCGATCATCGGCAGTTCCATGAATAAAGCGAATGGGAACTTTGGGAACTTCAACCACCCGAGGGTTTAGATGGGGAAATTTAACGGCCGAACCACTAAGCCATACTCGAACCGCGTTCTCGCCAAGACCTAATTCTTCAGTTTTCAGCAAATCAGTTACCGGAGCTAGACCGATAATTCCTTGTACATGGGAAAAGTTCGGTGCCGTTAATAGAGCCAACTGCCCGCCGGCGGAATAGCCGATGAGGAGTAATTTTTCTCCATCGAGGCTCTTCAAGATAGATCCGATGTCGGAAAGTGTGGAGTCTGGATCGCCCGATATCCGTCGATACTCTGCCAAGACCACTTCGTAACCAGTATTGGCCAGCGAAACTGCAAGATCCCTAAAGTGTTCGCGATCGAAGATTGGTCGCCAATACCCACCGTGAATAAGCAGCAGTGTCGCTTTACCTGAAGCAAGAGCGGGGGAGTAGCGCTCCCAGATTTGATCCGGATCCGAGCCGTAACTTTTCGTCGAATATTTCACATCCGAATTAAGGGAGACCATTTTGAAAGTCTAGTCAATTGATTTAGCCAATGAGTTCTATGGCCCGCTTCCATGTTTTATCAAGATCAGCATTTTCTGGAAAACGACCTGCGATTTCTAAATCAACTAGGCCGTGCATCAACGCCCAAACCGCGCGAGCGTGTTCGTGATCTTTGCCCGTAATTTCGATGATCATATGAGTGACACCCTCTTCTAATCCTGAAGGTATTCGTGAACGAAGCAGCGGGGTACGAAGCGTCACTTCGTAAAGGTGAGGATTTTCTTTCGCCCACTTTCGATAAGCCAAAGCTTTGGATTTTTTACTCTTGCCTGCTTGTTGAATAATTGCTGCGAACTCAGAAATGCCTCTAGCTTGGAGGTCGGCAATGATTTCTTCCTTATCACCGACATGCTTGTAAAGGCTTGGCGCTTTAATATGCAATCGATCGGCAAGCGCTCGCATTGATAATCCTGCCAGCCCCTTTTCCTGAAGTAGGAGATAGGCCTCTTCTTTAATTCTCTCCCGAGTTGGGCCGTTGGTGTTAGCCATAGTAGCCTCAAGGCTAACAGTGTTAGCAGAATTAAGGAAGGTCGCTATGTTTGTAACGAAACAACCAAAGCTTTGGCTGAGGATGGATGGTCTGCTTCTCTTTTTAGCAACAATTGTCGGATTTCATCAAACTCATCAACGGTGGTGGGTTTATTTAGCACTTTTGTTTCTTCCCGACATTTTCATGATCGGTTACCTGAAAGATTCTAAACTTGGTGCTTTGCTCTACAACCTCGGGCATAGTTATTTTGCGCCAAGCCTCATTATTATTTTTGGCTGGCATTGGCACCGACCGTTCACATTAGCCACTGGATTAATATGGCTTGGCCACGTGGGTTGGGATCGGTTCTTTGGCTATGGTCTGAAATATGACTCGGACTTTAAGCACACTCATTTAGGAGATTTGAATCGACCTAAATCTCACGCAAAGTAGTTTAATGAGGGTATGAGTAACGAAGTCACTCTCGAACCAAGGCTGGTCAAACTTACAACGAGATCGGGGGTAGATATTCGGCGCACTCTGCCCCATCGGCAAATTCGTACTATCGGGGCATGGTGCTTTCTTGATCATTATGGACCGACAAACCAATCAGAAGCGATGAGCGTCGGCGCCCATCCTCACACCGGATTGCAAACTGTGAGTTGGCTTTTTTCTGGGGAAATTGAACATCGGGATTCGCTCGGAAACAATCAGAAAATTCATCCCGGCTCACTAAATTTAATGACCGCTGGGTGGGGGATAGCACATTCAGAACTCTCACTAGATCACGCGATTGACCTACATGGAGTTCAGCTCTGGGTTGCTCTACCCGACAGCGATAGAAATATTCCAGCTTTTTTTGAACACCATTCCAACTTGCCTTTTTTCACTTATGAATCGCTTGAGATTGAACTCTTCGTCGGCGAATATTTAGAGCATGATGCGCAGGTAACTATTTTCTCTGATTTGCTTGGCGCTGAATTGAATTCACTTCGCGACGGAATTACCTGGTTGCCTCTAGATCCAGAATTTGAATACGGATTTCTCGTTGATCAAGGTGAAGTCTCTATTAATGGAAATTCGGTTTCTCCAGGGAGTCTTCATTATTTATCAGTTGGTCATGAACGAGTCGAGATCAAGACTGCAGGAGAGTCTCGATTGGTGATGCTTGGTGGTCGCCCCTTTGAAGAAGAAATCCTCATGTGGTGGAATTTCATTGGTCGCACTCATGAAGAGATTGTCGAGATGCGGGAGGCGTGGCAGAGTCAGAGTGCGCGTTTTGCACCATTCGAAGACCGAATCAACATACGTATCCCGGCGCCTGAGATGCCTAACGTTAGATTGACACCGCGTGGGCGGAATCGAATTCTCTGACTGTTCTAAGTAGAAAGGTCCTTGGGGTAAACCAAGGACCTTTAACCTCTATGACGAAAGGGACCTAATTTTAACATCTTGAACAGAAAATTTTTATCCCCATTGAATTTTTGATGAAACTTGTTTTGAGAAAAAATCCAATAACTTCTGCCGTGTGCGGCTGTAGCTCAGCGGATAGAGCAACTTTATGACGAAAGGTAAGTGGAGAGTTCGACTCTCACCAGTCGCATATTGGTGGGCAGGCTTTGGTTTCGTCAGGCCAGAGTCTGCTCGCCTCCGAGACTTCGTGAATAGGCATCTGACTCAATCTCGACCAACATGGCTGGATCAACAAAACCCAGACCAGAGAGAACTGTCAGCGCTGGGCGGATCTCGCTAAAAAGTTCGCCATGGGCCTTCATGACACCATCGCCGTGTTCGGCTGAGGAAACATAAATGCGGTTTCGGACGATGTCTTTGAGTCCAAGTCCGACCTGCGCAAGAGCTTTCTCGATCACCGAAAAAGCCGTCAAAGTTTGATTGTAGGAATCTCCGGGGTGCTGGACAACGCCTTCAACAGTGGCTGTACTGCCGGAGACATGGACGTAATTGCCGGCTACCACGGCACGGGAGTAACCGACTTTGCCTTCCCAAGGTCCGCCACTGGAAATTAATTTATCT
>CAIMZW010000085.1 GCA_903846075.1 uncultured Actinomycetes bacterium | reverse complement strand
GCCGTTCAAAGCTAACTCTTTTTCAAGGTATCCTTTGCTCTTCCAGTTCGCAGCTAGTTCTGGTGGGGTATGGGGTAATTGGCAGCCCAGCTGATTCTGGTTCAGCTTGTCTAGGTTCGAGTCCTGGTACCCCAGCGGTAAGCAGTTTTACCAGTTCCATCCCAGCAAGTGTTTCATGAATGTACTAGGGCCCCGTCGTCTAGCGGCCTAGGACTCTGGCTTCTCAAGCCAGCTACGAGGGTTCGAATCCCTTCGGGGCTACTTTGTTTGGCACACCTCATTAACTAACAAAAGGTTTAAACCTGACCGTTCCCGTTTGATTTCACAATCTATCCAAATTGCCCTAGTTGATGAATACTGGCGAAATGGCTAATTGGAGTTTGCTTAAAGAATTTCTCAACGGAGTTGATGATCGCGTAACACTCACATGGCCGGAATTAGATGAAATTGTTGGTGGAATGCCATTATCGGCAACGAAGTTCCCCGCGTGGTGGGGCAGCGGTCACTCCCACTTTGACGCTTGGACATCTGCTGGATTTAGTTATACCGATTTAACAAGAGGTTCGTGCGTCACTTTTTATCGCATAGGCGCGGGAAAATCGAACCAGACTCAAAGGCAAAAAGAGTCTTCTCGGCAACATTCTCTGACTAGAGGTCAACTGTCTAGAGGTCCAAATCAACAAAACGAGTTGCCACGAGCTGATTTACTCTTGATGTCTTGTGTTTCAACGAAACTTCAAGTTCCAGCGATGGCAAAGGATTTGTATTCTTCTGATCTCTTTCATAAGGAACGGGCATATGCCGAAAGAAGCGGGGCAACTTGGTACATCTTGTCTGGCGAGCATAGGCTAGTTAAACCCGAAGAAAAGTTGGCACCATATGACAGTTACCTTCCAAAGAAATCAGCGGATTACCGAAGGAGTTGGGGAACGCAAGTCGTGGCGTCTCTCGAAGAACTTGAAGGCCCACTTCAAGGAAAAGTTATAGAGATTCATGCGGCCATTCCGTACATTGCAGCAATTCGCGCTGGCTTGGAATCTCGAGGTGCGATAGTGACTGAAGCTTGGCGGGGTCGCGGTGGTATCGGGAAGATATTGCAGTGGTACTCACGAGTTCTCGCGTGAGGGTCTGGATGGACAAAGTTTCGCATGGCGATTTGCCTGACATTAATGAATTGGTGCAGTCACTTAGGGAAAATTCTCGTGCGCTTTCCCCTCAGGAATTCATGGCGGCGGGAAGTCATGGGCAAGCAATTCCAGGTTTATACAGTTGGTGGGTCGATGTAGATGGTGCGCGTGAATTATCGAGGGGTCTTGGTCTGCCCATCAATTCGGGAATGATCTATGCAGGCCTTGCTGGTGCAACGCGTTGGCCCAGCGGGAAAAAATCCTCGAATACTTTGTGGCTAAGAATTACCACAATGCATTTAGGAAGCAATCACGATTTATCAACTTTTCGACATACTCTCGGAGCGATACTTGCCTCTGCGGAAGGCCGAACAGACGTGAATGAAGTGGGACTTTCTCAATGGATGCATGCTCACTTGAGGGTAATAACTGTGCCTTTTGTTGATGCGGATTCACTGGGAAAATTGGAAAAAGATGTTCTAACCGAACTGGATCCACCGTTTAATCTGATGGGAATGATGAAGACCCCGATCCGAAGGCAAATTACTATTCTTAGGCGTTCGGTGAAAGAGAATTGACTTTCCCTCAACAGGTAGACAAATGTTCAATACTTGGCTGACTATCGCCAATTGGAACGTAATGCGTGCGGTTCCGAACCAATCTCGCTTTTTATCTATAGAGAAAGATTTTGAGGCGAATCACGCGGATATCTGGTTTCTCACAGAAACTCATGAAGAACTCGCTCCGGATAAGGGCTACTCATCCCACTTTTCTGGAGATCCCGATCGAGAATCAAAGGTGGGGGAGAGGTGGAGTGCCGTTTGGTCAAACTGGCCGCTACAAGAATTGAAGGGGTACGCATGTGACTCAACGAGAAGTGTGATTGGCAGAATAGCGGAGTCGGAATTTGGAGAAATTATTCTTTATGGAAATGTCTTGCCTTGGAATAACGATTATCGAGCCAAGTCCAGTAGTAGTTATCAAATTTACGCCGATGCCCTCGAAGTCCAGAAGTCTGACTGGAAGAAGATTCAACACGACTTTCCAAACACCATACTGATTGTTGCTGGGGACTTTAATCAAGGACTTGTCGATTTCCATTATTACGGCTCCGCAAAGAAACACCGCCTACTGGAATCAACTCTTAAAGAATGCAATCTTGTTGTGCTAACCGCGGGCGAGAATGATCCAATTGCAAGAGATTCTTGCCCCGCGCGAACGTCGATCACATCTGCATTGCTTCACCGCGGAATTGGCGGCTCGAAGAAACAACTCGTTGGCCAGACCTCCCTGTACCCGACAAAACATTTTCGGATCACTTTAGAATAAGTGCAACTCTGCAGGTGCCCACTCATAAAGACATTTTGTTGCCTGAAGCCATCTTTAGTTTCAGGCGAAAAGCAGAGCGGATTTAAGTCCGCCTTTTGGTTTTTCTACAAATTTTGGTCTTTTTGGAAATGAGGGTAAGCCCACCGAAGAAGGAAGGTCCATCCCACATTACACACTCAAACTGGGCGATGAAACTCGATTACAAATGGAGCAAACCCATGCCCTTATGGGAACAAGGCAGGAGAAGATAAATGAGGGTAGGGTCAAGGGTTCTCCTACTTCTAAAAATTTTGATTGAGTGCCAAAACATCAACTTGGAACTCTGGGCAATTCTTTATGACTTGAAACT
>CAIMZW010000084.1 GCA_903846075.1 uncultured Actinomycetes bacterium | reverse complement strand
TTGAACGCCGCGATTTGGCGCGCTGGGCAGTCCAGGGGCGCCCATTCCGCCTGCCATTGCCGCCATGGGGCTGCCTTTGGTACGCATTTGGCGCATCATTTTCTGTGCCTGAGTGAAACGGTCGACCAAATTATTAATTTCTGAGACAGATCGGCCACTGCCCACGGCAATTCGAGCCCGGCGGCTGCCATTGAGAACTTTGGGATTTGCCCGCTCCAGGGGAGTCATGGACTGGACAATGGCTTGAGTTCGGACCAATTCGCGTTCGTCGAAATTTTCTAGTTGTTTTTTCATGGCTCCGGAATTGGCCCCAGGTAAGAGACCCAACAACTTAGTCATTGAGCCCATCTTCTTCATCGCTTCCAATTGCTGCAAGAAATCATTGAGAGTGAAATCCTCACCGGCGGCGAATTTCGATTCTAAGGCCGCAGAGGCTGTTGGATCAAAGGCGCGTTTTGCTTGTTCGGCCAGAGTTTGAACGTCTCCAAGTCCAAGGATTCGGGAAGCCATTCGATCCGGATAGAAGAGATCAAAGTCGGTGACCTTCTCCCCCGTCGCAGCAAAAATAATTGGGCGGCCGGTCAATTGTGCGATGGAGAGCGCTGCACCACCTCGGGCATCGCCATCTAATTTGGTAAGAACAACGCCGTCAAAACCAACGCCATCAAGGAAAGCTTTCGCAGTTCGAACTGCGTCCTGACCAATCATTGCGTCCACGACGAAGAGAGTTTCTGAAGGATTTACTGCCTCTTTGATCCGACGAGCTTGACCCATGAGTTCTTCATCAACGCCTAAACGACCAGCTGTATCGACGATGACCATGTTATGCAATTTGTCAGTCGCAAATTTAATACCTGCTTTGGCGACCGCAACCGGATCTCCTACCCCGTTTCCGGGCTCTGGAGCGAAGACTGGAATACCGACTGATTCGCCAACAACCTGTAATTGAGTCACTGCATTTGGTCGTTGCAAATCCGATGCCACGAGCAATGGTGTATTGCCTTGATCCTTTAAATATTTTGCGAGTTTTCCCGCCAACGAAGTTTTACCGGCACCTTGCAAACCAACCAAGAGAATCACCGTCGGTGGATTCTTTGAAAAACGAATTCGACGAGCACTTCCACCGAGAATCGCCACCAATTCTTCATGGACGATGTCGAATACCTGTTGCGAAGGATTGATTCCCTTATTAATCTCCGGCAAAACTTCGAGAGCTCGCTCTTGAATGCGCGCGACAAAACTTTCCGTAACTTCAAGGGCCACGTCTGAATCCAGTAAGGCGAGTCGGATTTCGGCTGCAACTTCGGCTAGATCGGCCTCTTTGAGTCGACCTTTTTTACGAAGGGCAGAAAAGGCACCCGAGAATTTCGCCGATAAAGAATCAAACATGGGAACAATCTTACTTAGTTAGTGCGTGAGAAGGATATTTTCAATCTGATTGGCCAACAGAACGGCACGTTCTGGAGCGAGAGCTCGACCTTGCAAATCGGTAACATAAATAGTGTCAAATGCC
>CAIMZW010000083.1 GCA_903846075.1 uncultured Actinomycetes bacterium | reverse complement strand
TCCTTAACTAGTTCCTGACTAGCTTCCTACGGAAGCAATGTCTCTCTAGCTTCCTACGGAAGCAATGCCAGCCTCCAAAAAGCGTTGTCCCGTCACGGCTTCGCTGATTCCTTCGCGATCTAGATACGGCAAAATTCCGCCTAGATGCATTGGCCAGCCACAACCAAGAAGCATGCAAATATCAATCTCGGCAGGGGAAGAAACGACTCCTTCATCCAGCATCATTCGCGCTTCCTCTGCAAGAGCTCGCAGCACTCGAACGCGCACCTCTTCGAGAGTTGATGGATGGTTTCCTTTTTCGACCAATTCAAGAGCGGCTGAATTTGGTGAGAGCGAACCGTCTGGATTTTTAAGATAGAAAGTCTTCACATTAGCCTCGACGAAACGTTGCATCGTCGGAGATATTCGATAGCGATCGCCCAGATTATGGTGCAAGGTTTCGGCGACGTGTAGAGCAACTGCCGGTCCGACCAGTCCTAAAAGTTCAAAAGAACTCATAGGAAGTCCCAGTGGTTTCATGGCTGCTTCAGCAATTTCGTAAGGCGTACCTTCATCAATTGCATCAGTCAGTTCGCCCATGAATCTAGTCAACAATCGATTAACTACGAAGGCAGGTGAGTCTTTGACGATCACCATGGTCTTCTTTAATTCTTTGCCAATGGCTACGGCGGTAGCCGTTGTCTCATCATCAGTCTTGGTGGTCCGAGCAACTTCAAGAAGTGGCATCACGGCCACCGGATTAAAGAAGTGGAATCCAATAACTCTTTCTGGGTATTTCAAATCTGCGGCCATTTTTTCTACGGAGAGCGAAGAGGTATTTGTAGCCAGGATGCACTCCGGCGAAACGAATCCTTCTAACTCTTGAAAGAGCGCCTTCTTCAACTCTAACTCTTCAAAAATCGCCTCGATCACAAATGATGCATCGGCGAAAATACTTTTATCTACGGAACCAACGACTAGGGATTTCAATCGAACCGCAGTTTCGACCGACATTCGTCGTTTTGCTACCAATTTATCTAGTTCACCGTGGATGTATGAGATTCCCTTATCAATCCGCTCTTGATCAAGATCGGTAATTGCAACCGGAACCTTTAGGTTTCGAAGCATGATGAGTGCCAGTTGTGAGGCCATTAATCCAGCGCCAACAACGCCGACCTTCGTTACCTTTCGGGCCAACGCAGGTTTAGGTGCGCCCTCTACTTTCTTTCGCTTCTTCTGTATTAGGTTAAATGCATAGAGAGATGCGCGAAGAGCATCGCTCATTGTTAATTCAGTAAGTTCCTTATCCTCGAGATCAAATCCATGGCTTCGCGAATTTGTTCTAGCTGCCAGTATTACTTCGAGCGCTTTAATTGGCGCGGCGATCTCGGCACCACCATATTTTTTTGCAATGGCAAACCTAGCGAGCGCTTCGGCTCGTGCCCACGCTTGCTCATCATGAACTTGATCTTCGCGTGCGATGGTTCGCCGTCCTGCTAGGACATCCGCTGCGAATTGAACGGATCTTTCTAAGTAATCGGCGGGTGCGAAGACGGCGTCCACGACTCCTAATTCCAACGCCTGATTTGCTTTCAGCATTGTGTTGTTGTTCAACGGATTAACAATTATTACTTGCACACTCTTCTCGGGACCAATCAACTGTGGCAATAAAGTTGCCCCGCCCCAACCAGGCAGCAGCCCAAGAAAGACCTCTGGTAAGGCAACATATGCTGTTTCTGAAAGAGTGCGGTAATTACAGTGCAGACCAACCTCTAGCCCGCCGCCAAGTGCCAGACCATTAATGAAAGCAAAGGTCGGCTTCGTGCCTTCACCTAACCGACGAAAAACATCATGGCCAAGTTTGCTAAATCCTGCGGCTTGAGATTTATCTTTCACAAAGGAGATTCCGGAAAGATCGGCACCTGCGGCAAAGATAAAAGGCTTACCGGTGATCGCAATTGCAGCAGCATTGCTGGCCTCGGCAGCAGTTATTGCATCATTGAGATTACGAAGAGAATTAATTCCAAATGTATTGGGTCGATTGTGGTCTTGGCCATTATCCAAAGTGATCAATGCCAAAGTGCCATTGAAACCAAAGGCGCTCAGATCAACCTCACGAAGGAGAGCCTGCGTCACTACCTCTTTCGGTGCGTCTTCCATTATCGAAGTGGTGCTCACGTTATTTTCCTTCCGAATAATGAGGATTTTCCCAAATGATTGTTCCGCCCATGCCAAGTCCGATACACATTGTGGTTAGTCCGTATCGAACTTCAGGGTGCGATTCAAATCCACGAGCTAGGTTGATCATCAAGCGAACTGCACTTGATGCCAGGGGATGGCCCACAGCAATCGCGCCACCATAGAGATTGACCCGAGGATCATCGTCGGCAATACCAAAATGATCGAGAAATGCTAAAACTTGAATGGCAAAGGCTTCATTGATTTCAAATAGTCCAATATCTTCAATTTTCAATCCAGCTTTACTCAAGGCCTTAATGGTGCTCGGAACTGGTCCGTATCCCATAATTTCCGGCTCGACTCCAGCAAATGCGAAAGAGTGAAGTATCGCCTTAATAGGTAGGTTTGCGGCGCGGGCAAATTCTTCGCTTGCTATGAGTGACGCGCCAGCTCCATCGTTAAGTCCAGCAGCATTGCCTGCAGTGACCCTTCCTGCAGGACGGAATGGGGTCTTTAACGCACGGAGCGCTTCAATCGTGGTTCCAGGCCGTGGGGGTTCATCAACAGTCGCCACGCCCCAACCAAGTTCGACTGATCTCACTGCCACTGGGATGAGATCTCGTTGAATCTTTCCTTCGGCGTAGGCAGCCGCAGTCTTTCGTTGCGAAGCCAATGCATACTGATCGGCTCGTTCCTTGGTTAGATGTGGAAATTTATCGTGCAACCGTTCGGCCGTTGATCCCATGTTTAAGGCATCGGTATCTACTAACTTTTCGGCCAAGTACCTTGGATTGGGATCGATGCCATCGCCCATCGGGTGATTGCCCATGTGTTCAACTCCGCCAGCAATTGCCAGGTCATATGCCCCCATGTGGATTGCCCCCGCGATCGTTGTAACCGCCGTCATTGCACCTGCACACCATCGATCGATCGAATAGCCCGGGACAGTGTTTGGGATTCCAGCCAGCAGAGATGCTGAACGTCCGATATTCATTCCTTGATCCCCGGTTTGAGTTGCAGCGGCGATGGCCACATCATCAAGGTCTTGCGGATTTACGCCCGGGTTTCGATCAAGTAGACCGCGCAGCGCGCGAACCATGATGTCGTCGGCGCGAGTTCCCGAATATAGGCTCCCGGCTTTTCCAAATGGAGTTCGGACGGCATCGACTAGGACAACGCGACGATTCATAATTCCTACCATTTCCTTGACTTATCACAGTTTCCAAAGCGAATTGGGTGAAACTGGAGTTCGAAGAGTGCAGACGAGAGTTAGGTTACTCGCCAGTAGGTAGAAAAGGAATTACCAAAACTAGAAATGTAGAGATCAAGAAACTGAAGCCGGGGTCGCCTTGTTAACTGGGGACTTCTTGAGGTAATACTTCAAAGTCAGGCCTAAGTAAGTGATCCAGACAAGAAGTTGGAGCCAAGTCAAGGTTGTCGAAATTCCAATGGTGCCATCCAGAATAGTTGCGATGGGCGAGGTAGCTCCTGGCAAGTCCCACGCAAAGCTTGCCTTGCCTGGAAGAGTGCCGAAGTTTTGGAATTCATTTATTCCGTGCGAGAGAACGCCAGCGGCTACAACAAGCAGAGCGACCCCGGTAATCGTGAAGAATTTTGAAAGATTGATTCGAACGGTTCTGCGATAAATCAAATATCCAAGAACCACGGCAAGAGCCAGACCAAGAATTAAACCGACCGAAGGAGCAGTGTCACTGGAGACTGTTTTAAAATTGGTGTAGATAAAGAGCGCCGTCTCCAAACCTTCACGGGCTACCGCAAAAAAGGCTGCGAAAACTAACGCCACATTTCCCATTCCGACCGCTTCATCCATCTTGCCGTGAAGTTCATCGCGCAAGCCGCGGGCGCTTCGCTTCATCCAAAAGACCATCCATGTAACCAAGGTGACTGCCAATAGTGATGTGGTTCCGGCAAAGAGCTCTTCGCCTCTCACCGAGAGTTGGGTCGAGGTGAAGCTCAAAAAGGCGCCGAGCCCCATGCTGAAGGCAATTGCTAACCCGACTCCGAGCCAGAGGAAGCCAAGGCTGGATTTTCGCCCTGAACGGGTGAGATAGGCCAAGAGGATTCCAACAATGAGTGAGGCTTCTAGGCCTTCACGAAGGGCGATCAAGAAAGTGCTGAGCACCTTCGTAGCCTAGAGGTGGGTTCTTGAATTACGCAACTCTAATGTTGCGTAATTAACCTCACTCCTCCAGGTCGCCATTTTCGGAAGTTTCGAGTGGCGCAGGCGCCTCAAGTGGTTCGCTTTGGCTCAAGGCACTGGCAATAATGGGCGCGACACGCTCAATTTGCCATGTCCTAGCCCCCAAGCCTCGCAATTGATCACTAATTCTGGACAATTGCTGGGTATCAGAGAGATGGAGGTCAGGCTCCTCCCAACAGCATCGTCGGACAAATTCGGGAGAGATCAGGTTCTCCGGCGGAATTGAGAGCTCATGCGAGAGGGCAATTACGCCAGCCCTTGCATGAGAAAGTCGGGCAAAGCCCAATGGGTTCTTCTCGCGCCAGACTTTTACTGGGGGCAGCCCAGTCGTAGGGATTCGAGATTCCGGATATGTAGCTGGATCTGCAGCAAGAATTTCTCGAAAATTCTCCCACCATGAACCAATCGGAAGTTCCAAAGAACGAGAACGTTTGGAGAGTAGATCTTTTAACTCAGCCGCAGTTGTCGGTCGCTTCTGTGCGGCGTTGACCAGCGCTTCGTCATTAAAAACTCGACCAGGGGAGAGATCAATCGCACGAGCAAAATCGTCTCGGGCATGCCATAGCATCTTGATGAGGGCCAAAGTTTGTCGATCTCGAATCCGATGGATACCTGAGGTTCGTCGCCAAGGATCTTTTCGTGGCGCCGGCGGGGCAGCGGAGATAATGCTGGCAAAATCTTCTAAAGCCCACTCCAACTTATTTTGCTCTTCAAGAAGAACTTCGACCTCATCGCGCAAATCGATCAGCACGTCGACATCGAGGGCTGCATAGTTAAGCCAATCAACGGGTAACGGTCGGATAGACCAATCAACCGCACTATGTTCCTTAGCCAATGTGATATCGAGCAGAGATTCGCTTAATGGACCTAATCCCACTCGTTCGCAGCCGGCGATTCGACCGCCGAGTTCGGTGTCGAAAAGTATTTTTGGCTCCAGTCCCAGTTCGCGAAGGCAGGGCAGGTCTTGAGTGCTCGCGTGAATTATCCATTCCACATCCGCAAAGAGATCGCTCATCTCTTGCCACTGAGGAGTCGTTCCTACTGCAATGGGATCTATCAAATGCAGACCCCCACCGGTTCGGTGAATTTGAATCAGATAGGCGCGTTGGCTGTATCGATACCCGGAAGCGCGCTCGGCATCTATTGCAATGGGCCCGCTACCTCGTCCGAGAGCTTCAATTGCGAGATCAAAAGCAGATGGCGTTTGAATGAGCGCGGGAAGACCTTCGCGCGGAGCATTTAGTGGGATTGGCATCGAGAAGTAATCGTAGAGTTGTTCATTACAAGGAGCGACTTATTTGCGTGACACCTTCTGGAATTGGTGCCATTCCGGAAGTCATTTCGAGTAATTCAATCCAGGCACGAACATGGTTTGCGATTTTCTCCCCTTCAATGGGAGTCCAAGAGGCTCTTACCTCTAATTCAGATTCTTCATCTCGCTCATTTAGGGTTCCAAATGAGGCGCTTGCTACCCGCGTGACAGTTCCACTCGGTGCTACAAATTCGCATCCATGTTTTTTAAGCGATTCCAAAAGCCAGGTCCAGCCAACATCGGCAAGGAGCGGGTCGGAGACCATCTCGGTATCAATGGCTGCCCGAACATAAGTCACACAACGATATTTACCTGACCAACCTTCTTGACCAAACGGATCATGAAGGAGAACAAATTTTCCAGTTGCGACATCCCCTTCAACTTCGGCATTGAGCGCAATGGAGAACGGGGCTAATTTTTGCGGTGCAGGAACTTCAGCGACATCGATTTCGTTTCGCACCTTGATCTCGCGAATTTGCGCCAGAACGCTCTCAAATTTTTCAACCGCCAGTTGAGAATGCGGGGAGGAGGTGTTCACCTATACAGAGTAATAAGCGTGCCGACGGAATACGGGTAGGCACGAGTGGAGCGTGTAACCTTCTTGAGTGGCTTCCCTTCTTGCACTGCTCTCCAGCGTGCTCTGGGGAAGTGCAGATTTCCTCGGCGGTAATCTTTCAAAAAGGTTTAAAGCTTTAGCGGTGACCGGGACTTCGCAGGCGATCGGATTACTTTTTGGCGCCTCTTTGGTCGTCCTCTCTGGAGGGTGGAAATCTCCGAACCTACATTGGAGTGGATATCTCCTTCCCGCATTTTGTGCAGGCATCGCAGGTTTTATTGGATTAACAGCCTTTTATGCTGGGCTTTCCACTGGGCGAATGGGGGTCGTCTCTCCCATCAGCACTCTCAGCGCGATCATCCCGCTAACTGTGGCCTTCCTTCATGGAGAGCGACCAAAATCAATTCAATTTGTTGGTATGGCCGTTGCGTTAATCGGCGCCTTCTGTTGCAGTGGGCCAGAGGTGAGATCTGGATTGCCTCTCAAACCACTGCTCTACGGTTTGGTGGCTGCCCTAGGATTTGGAACAGCCTTAACGTTCATGGCAATGGGATCTAAAACAAGCGCGCTGCTCACAATGACCTCGATGCGTTTTTTCACCGTCTCAATATGTCTCGTGATTGCACTTCGTTATCGAACAATCGGAGGATTTAGCAGACGAGAAATTCCCACTTTGATTGCCATAGGTGTCTCTGATTTTCTGGCAAATGACCTCTTGGGCTTAGCGACAACCAAAGGTTTGGTCTCGATTGCCATGGTGCTGGGTTCGTTATTTCCGATTGTCACTGCGATCTTGGCCTTTAAATTTCTTCATGAACGTCTGCACAAAGTTCAATACTTAGGAATCTGCTTTGCGGTTTTTGGTGTTGCTCTCATCTCCATCGGTTAGCGAGCGAAGAAGAGGAATTCATCATCGTTGATGTTTTCGCGACTAACTTCGCGAAGTCCAGATTGTGTGACCAGTTGGAGAAAGTCAGTTGGATGCATCTCGCTCGCGTCGCCAGCAACCTTTGTCACGGTCAGAAAAAGTCCATCCAAAATTCGCCCTTCCAGTAAAGATAGGACGAGATGAAATCCGCCCTCAACCACCACTCGGGGAAACTTATTGCGATCTCGTTCCCGCAAAAATTCAACCGGATCGGTGTTTATCGTTTTTGCCAACGGATTTTCTGATGCCCGATGTCTGGTAAGTGGATTTCGGCTGAACACGATTAACGGTACTGGAGTCTTTTCATAGGGTTCGATGTGGGCAGTCCTACCACCGATAACAATGAGATCGGCTTCGCTTCGCAACTGATGGAAACGGCGTCGATCTTCGGGTGAACTGAGCCCTCTCGAAGAGCCGGCCAGTGTCGTCGACCCATCTGCGCTCAACACCAAATTGGCTCGAACCCAGGAGTTTGTTTGGGTGTTTTCCTGAAGCATGGATTAAAGGTAGGGGATTGTCAGTGGGGCTTTCTAATATCAAGGCATGATCATTGATTGCGAGACATGCGTAATGCGCGAGATTGCCTGCGCTGATTGTGTGATTACCGTTCTCTTCACCCCAACGTCAACTCCCGCTGATATTTCACCGGCTCAAGGGCAGGCCCTGGTGGCTTTGGCTGACCAAGGAATGGTGCCACCGCTTCGCTTCGCCCAATAATTTTAGGCAAATTGCGCAGCAAATCACGCTCAACTACCCCTTCTCGGCTTGATGTTCAGCGTCGAGAATGGTTAGCCTACTTTGATGAAGCGAACTGCCAGACTTTCCCGTGCGGTTCTGGCTTCGGCTATTTTGCTCACGGTATTTCCTCCCGTTGCGAACGCCGCCCCAAATCTGAATGCAATTCGAGCCCAAATTCGCTCGCTGCAGGAGCAGGCGGCTACCGCTGGAGAAGCTGCGCAGGCAGCCCAGGTACAACTCGACTCTCTTAATCGAACTCTCAACTCCGTTAGGCAACAGGCTTCTTCCCAGGGCGCTACGGTGGCTAATTTGCGAAAGTCTTTAGGCGCGTTAGCGGCGGAGCAATACAAAACCGGTGGTCTAAGTCAAAGTATGGAATTACTTTTTTCCTCTAATCCTTCGCTCTATCTTGCTTCGGCTGGCTCGCTCGACGCCATTACCAAGCGAAAGGCTCTTCAACTTCGCCAATTCTCTGTTGCCAAGCAACGCTTGGATGCCACCTCATTAACTGTTAATGACAAATTGGCACTCGTTAAGGCAGCCCAGGCTCGCTATCAAGCGCAGAAGGCCGCAGCCCAAGCAAGATTGGCAGATGCTCAGAAGATTTTGAACAAATTGAATGTAGCCGAACGCAAGCGCCTAGCTGCTTTGGTGGCTGCCCAAGAAAATGCAGATCATAAGAAATCTGTTGGCTTGGCTCTGAAAGCGAATTTGGGTTCAGGGCGTGGGGCTGCGGCGTTACGTTTTGCCATCAAGCAAATGGGAGATTTTTATGTCTTCGGTGCCGCAGGTCCGATTTACTGGGATTGCTCAGGCTTAACGATGCGGGCTTTCGGTGCTGCTGGTGTCTCACTACCTCATTCGGCGGCTGCTCAATTTAATTACGGTCGCTATGTTCCCAGTAATCAACTTCGCCCGGGAGATTTAGTCTTCTTTGGTCGACCAATCTCTCACGTAGGGATTTACTTGGGTGGCGGCAGAATGGTGAATGCCCCACATCCTGGTGCGCGCGTCAAGGTAGAAAGTTTTGGATCAAGCTTTGGATACCTGAGTTATGTCGGCGCTCGTAGAATCTGAATTTCGACCAATTTTATTGGTCACCAATGATTTAGGTCCGCGGGCTGGAGGAATCGAAACTTTTATATTAGGTCTCATTGAACAGTTACCCCGACAAGAGATCGTGGTTTACACATCTTCGCAACCTGGCGATAAAGAATTTGACCTTGAGTTGCGCCAGAAATTCGGCGTGATCGTTTATCGCGACCGAGGCAAAGTCTTGTTACCAACACCGAGAGTCAATCGTGCAGTGGCCAAAGTAATGAAGCGACACAAGTCGGCCACTGTCTGGTTCGGTGCAGCGGCGCCGTTGGCTTGGATGGCTCCACTCTTGCGCAGGCGTGGAGCCAATCGGATCATTTCCTTGACTCACGGTCATGAAGTTTGGTGGAGCAAGCTCTTTCCCTTTTCCCTTTTGATGGCTCATATTGGGCGATCCCTTGATGTAGTTACTTACTTAGGTGAGTTCACCAAAAGTGCGATGAGACCCGCACTTGGCGAGAAGGTTGAACTCGTTCAGATTGCCCCTGGAATTGATATCGACCACTTCACTCCCGGGGCAAAATCTGAATTTCTTTTGGAACAACTTAATCTTCAGGGTGCTCGAGTCTTAATTTCAGTGGGACGTTTGGTCCATCGAAAAGGGCAAGATCGTTTGATTGAGGCAATGCCTGAAATATTAAAAGCCGTCCCGAATACCGTTTTAGTATTCATCGGACAAGGTCCGTATAAGACCGAGTTAGAAAAACTTGTCGCCCGGCAGGGAGTTGAATCTTCGGTACGTTTCATTGGTCGACTCACGTATCCGCAGTTGCCAGAATATATTCGACTCGGCGATGTTTTTGCCATGCCTTCCCGATCTCGATTTTTCGGTTTGGAAGTAGAAGGACTGGGTATTGTCTATCTCGAGGCCAGCGCTTGCGGGTTGCCAGTGATCGCTGGCAATTCTGGTGGAGCCCCTGACGCTGTGATCGAGGCAGTCACGGGATTTGCGGTTGATGGAAATAATGTTGCAGCCATTTCGCAGGCGGCCATCACTTTGCTAGCGGACCCCGCTCTCTGTTCCCGAATGGGCTCGGCTGGCCGCGCTTGGATTGAGAGAGATTGGGATTGGAAACTTTGGGGCGCTCGGTTCAATCAATTACTCAAGGGAAATTAACTTTATTTTCAGAGCTTTGTCGATCGCTTGCGTTCGATTTGCAACCTCCATTTTGCGATAGAGATTTGATAGGTGAGTCTTAATCGTTGCCTCCGAGAGAAACATCAACGAGGCAATCTCTTTCACGGTTAATCCACTCGGGAGAATTTTCAAGACCTCTACTTCTCGCTCGGTAAGTGAGTAGAGAAAAGCTTTATTTTGCTTTATGCCATCTGGTGATTGGAATATATTTGGGTGGGAGAGTGCAAATCGGAGAATATTAAGAAGCTGTGTAATAGGGGCACTCTTCAGGACAAAAGCACTTGCACCCGCCCTTTTTGCTAACTCCAAATCATGCGCATCCTCGCTCATAGTCAGGACCACATAAACAGCC
>CAIMZW010000082.1 GCA_903846075.1 uncultured Actinomycetes bacterium | reverse complement strand
TTCGTCTAGGAAGCCAACATTGAAATAGAGAATATCTACTCGCCCGTTAGCAATTTCTGATTCATATCTATCAAGATTTTCGAGAAAAAGTAACCAATCAACTTCAACAGTGATGACTCGAGCCCCATTTGCTATCGCAATGTGGGTGGCTTCGCCAGTGCCATATTCCAAATATGTGGTCTCGCTGGTGATCTCTCCATCAAGATAGCTTTTCATCTCCGAAGTCAGCACTGAACTAATCTAAGGCACGAAGGGAAGATGGGAGATTGCATTTAATATGTTCCCATGAGTTATGACGTCGCAAAAGTCCGAAGCCATTTTCCCTCCCTTAATACTGGGATTGCCTTTTTCGATGGTCCCGGAGGCAGCCAAGTTCCTGATGTTGTGGGCAATGCGATCTCGCATGCGATTACCCAACCCATTTCCAACCGCGGTCTTATTACCGAATCTGAAAAGAACGCTGAAGAGATAGTTCAAAGTTTTCGTTCCGCAGTAGCCGACCTAATAGATGCGGATGCAGGCGGAGTCGTCTATGGTCGAAGCTGGACTCAACTGACTTATGACTTCTCGAGGTCAATTTCCAAACAATGGTCTACCGGAGACGAAGTTGTCGTTTCGCGGTTGGATCATGACTCCAACATCAGACCTTGGATCCAAGCAGCCGAGCGTGCTGGTGCGACGATTCGCTGGGCCGAATTCAATCACGCGACCGGCGAACTACCTATCTCGGCAATTGCGGACGTTCTCTCCGAAAAGACCAAACTGGTCGCTGTGACCGGAGCCGGAAATACTTTAGGAACCCGTCCTGACCTTAAATCGATATCTGAAGTTGTTCATCAAACTCCAGCTTTGCTCTACGTGGACGGCGTTCACTTGACCCCGCATGCACCGATAAGCATGAAAGAAATTGGCGCCGATTTTTACGGATTCTCCTTCTATAAATTAATGGGGCCACATTGCGCGGCCTTGGCTGCCTCGCCAGAAATTTTGCAGACCTTAAATAATGACAAATTACTTCCGAGCACAAATCAAGTGCCGGAACGATTTGAATTTGGAACTCTGCCTTATGAATTGATGGCGGGGGCAACGGCAGCGATCGATTTTATTTCTCAGTTAGCGCCAGGAAGTGAAGTAGGCCGTAGGGCGAAGATCGTTAACTCAATGTCGGCTTTGGAGAGCTATGAAGAAGGGCTCTTCGCATATATGGAATCGGAGATCGTAAATTTATGGCCGAACATCAAGACCTACGGACACGCTCCGGTGCGTACTCCCACGATCTACTTTTCCGTCGGAGACATCACTAATCTCGATGTTTATCATCATTTGGCAACATTGAAAGTTAATGCCCCAGCCGGAAACTTCTACGCACTCGAGGTTTCCCGAGCGTTAGGTTTGGGTGACCTTGGCGCAGTTCGAGCTGGTCTGGCTCCGTACAGCACCAAGGAGGATGTCGATCGCCTGGTTTCCGGATTGAAGACTTTATTAAATAAGTAGGACTACATCGTCAAATATGAAGCACCATTGAAATCCAGAACCGCGCCGCTGACCCATTCTGAATCCGGTGATGCGAGAAAATAGACAGCTTTCGCTAGCTCTTCGGCGTCGGCAACTCGATTAAATGGACTTTGAGCTCGGATCGCATCGCCCTCTGCCCCAACCAACCGAGGCGCAGCCATTTCGGTATTAACAAAACCCGGGGCTAAAGTCGTTACGGAAATCTTCTCCGGTGCCAAAGCCTTTGCCAAAGATTGGCCGAATGCGACGATGGCTGCCTTGGTGGCACCGTAAGCGGGGCTGTCAGGCTCGCCACGAAAAGCGCCTCGAGAACCAATGTTGACGATGCGAGAGCTCTGATTTTTAGGCATAAATTGGTATGCACACCACGTGACGTTTGCGGCTCCGACTAGGTTTACGCTCAAAATCTCACTCCAGGCGGATTGCCACTCTTCATACGAACTGGTCTGCAACGGGTGATCAATGAAGATTCCGGCGTTGTTGACGAGAATATCGATGGCACCGAATTCACTTGCCACTTCGCCAACCATGCGCCTAATCTCCTCAGGATTAGCCAGATTTGCCTGTGCAATCATGTGGCCAGAGCCTGGAAGGGAAGTTAAAAGTTCGTTGGCTCGGGCTTGTGAAGTTCCGTAATGAATTGCGACTCGATCACCGTGACTGGCAAACTCGCGGGCAATCGCAGCGCCAATCCCTCTAGCCCCACCAGTTATAAGAACAGTTCGTGAATTTGTCATGAGAGCACTTTGCCAGAGATTTTTGAGCCTGTACCCTACGTCTATGAAAAATCGGACAAATGCGAAATTTCACTTCCTCCCTTTTGTCACTGTCATAGCCCTTCTTGGGCTCTTCCTCGCCCCAGGTGCTAGCGCTGAAGGTAAAGGCCAAAACCAGAACGGAAATCAGATTGTCGTCTCAGAAACTTTGTCGGACGTACAAACTGAAGGAACTAAACAAGAAGTTCCTACCTTGGAACATCAAGGAAGTTCATCGGTCAGTGGTCCTTCGCTTTCGCATACTTCAGGTCCAAGCATTCCGGGATATGGCATCACCTATCACGGTGGAAAAGTTCTTCACTCGCCAAACGTTTACGTGATTTGGTATGGAAACTGGAACACCCCGGGAAACAATTCCAAAGTTGTCCTTGAGAACTTGCTTCAAAATATTGGCGGTACCCCTTACTTCAATGTAAATACTTCGTACTCTGATCGCCAAGGTCCAGTCAGCAACTCGGTTCGCTTCGTGAAGTCAGTAACCGACAACTATTCCCAAGGAACTGTCCTAACTGACAACAAAGTTGCAGCAATCGTAAAACGCGCTATTACTAAAGAATCTTCAAAGGAATCTGGTTCAAATAATTCTTTGCCTAAAGATTCAAACGCGGTTTATTTTGTTTTCACCAGCGCAGATGTTTCCGAGACCTCTGGCTTCCTTACCGTTTATTGCGCATGGCACGCCCACAAGACAATAGAGGACACCAATATCAAGTACGCCTTTGTTGGCGATCCTTCGGCTGATCTCTCTGCTTGTGCCTCTCAAAGAGTTGTTTCACCAAATGGCAACTTGGCTGCGGATTCCATGGCTTCTATGACTGCACATGAACTGGAAGAAGCAATCACCGACCCAAATCTCAACGCTTGGTTTGATGACGCTACTGGTTACGAAAATGCCGACCTCTGCGCCTTCAATTACGGTAAAGCGATTAAGAATCCTGATGGATCTTTCTACAACATGATTATCGGTGGTCGCCAATATTTGATCCAACGAAACTGGCTCAATGTCGATCCTGGTTCTTGCGCTAGTTCGTACTAGTTCTTACTTATTTCTATTCAGTAGGAGCCGAACTTTGCGCGGCAATCTCGCGTCGGACTTGATCCATATCTAGGTTGATTCCAGCTTGAATCAATTCTTCTAGATTTGGTTCTGGCAGGGCGCCAGCCTGATTGAAAAGCAAGATTCCATCACGAAACATCATCAAGGTGGGGATGGATGAAATCCCGGCGGCTGCCGCTAGACCTTGTTCGGCCTCGGTATCGACCTTTGCAAAGGTGATATCTGGGTGGGTCTGCGAAGCTTTTTCAAAGATTGGTCCGAACATGCGGCAGGGTCCGCACCAGGCAGCCCAGAAGTCCACGAGGACAATGCCATCGGTGGCGATGACCTTCTCGAACTCAGATTCAGTCAGATTGATCGTGGCCATGGGCTCTCCCTACTTTCGTTATTACAGCAATCGAACCATAAAATACTCATGCTTATTCCAATGCCAGCTGAAATCCTTACCACCGAGATAAAAGGAACCAATATGTGCTCTCCAGTCACTTGTCAGATTTGCAGTAAGACCACCTGGGCCGGCTGTGGAGATCACATCGAGCAGGCGCTCGCTGGAGTCGCTGAAAAGGATCGCTGCCAGGGTCACGAATAGGTATCAGTTCATCGAGAGTTCGAGAATTGACGTACTATGAAGCATCGAAAAGAGGGCGCATAGTTGTTAACGAGAATTCTTAAGGATTACCTTCGCCCATATTGGCGGAATGTAGTTTTGGTTCTATCTCTTCTACTTATTCAAGCAATCGCAAACCTGTATTTGCCCAATCTCAATGCCGATTTGATCAACAATGGCATTGCAAAAGGCAATGTTTCCTACATTTGGCACATTGGTTTGATTATGTTGGCCGCATCGGCCTTGATTCTGGGCGCTTCAGTCTGGATTGCATACCTCAGTTCGCGAGTTGCCATGGCCTTCGGTCGAGATCTACGTAAAGGCGTTTTCTCCGCAGTCGAACGCTTCTCGGCTCGCGAGTTAAATTCTTTTGGTGCTCCTTCTTTGATTACACGTAATACAAATGACGTCCAACAAGTACAGATGGTTCTCTTCATGGGGTTGACCATGATGGTCGCCGCCCCGATTACGGGTGTCGGCGCTGTGATTATGGCGCTCCGTACTAACGTCAAACTCTCTGGCTTACTTCTTGTTGTCGTGCCCATTATGGGAGTAATTATTTTTCTGCTTTTGCGTCGAATCGTTCCACTCTTTCGCATCATGCAGGTCAAAATCGATCGGATTAACTTAGTTTTACGCGAGCAAATAAGTGGCATCCGAGTTATCCGAGCATTCGTTAAAACAAAATTTGAAGAAGAACGTTTTGCTGACACTAGTCGAGATTTGATGACCACGACGCTGAGCGTGACGCGAACTTTTGCAATTATGTTCCCCTCGCTAACTCTGATTCTTAATCTCACCAGCGTTGCCGTTATCTGGTTCGGTGGAAAACTTGTCGATTCAGGAAGCATGCCGATTGGAAACCTGACCGCATTTCTTGCCTACATTATGCAAATTCTTGGCAGCGCAATGATGGCAATCATGATGTCCTTAATGATTCCTCGTGCAGCGGCTAGCGCAGAAAGAATTGCTGAAGTATTGAACACAGAGTCTTCGGTGATTGAATCTGATAACCCGCAAACTCCAGTTTCGTCAAAAGGAATCGTGGAGTTCCGAGATGTGGAATTTCGCTACCCAGGAGCAGAACAACCAGTTCTGAGTGGGATCTCGTTTACGGCCAAACCTGGTGAAGTTACTGCAATTGTTGGTAGCACCGGAAGCGGAAAGAGCACCTTATTTAATTTGATTCCCAGGTTCATTGACGCGACCGCTGGTGAAGTTTTAATCGACGGACTTAACGTAAAAGATCAAGCACTCGAATCTGTTTGGGCAAGCGTCGGTTTGGTTCCGCAACGCGCTTTCTTGTTCGGAGGAACGGTCGCGCAAAATTTGCGATATGGCGATCTCAATGCAACAGATGAAGAGTTATGGAAAGTTTTGGAGATCGCTCAAGCTCGAGAATTTATTGAAGAGTTGCCCGAGAAACTTGAAGCCCGAGTAGCTCAAGGCGGTACCAACTTCTCTGGAGGTCAGCGTCAACGTCTTTCGATTGCGCGAGCATTGGCCAAGAAAGCGAATATCTATTTAATGGATGACAGTTTTTCAGCCTTAGACTTTGCAACCGATGCGAAATTGCGTGCGGCATTATCGAAAGAAATTACCCATTCAACATTGATTATCGTGGCTCAAAGAGTCAGCACGATTTTGAACGCGGATCAGATAATTGTTTTGGATTACGGAAAAATCGTGGGCATCGGCGTTCATGAGACCCTGATGAAAGAGTGCGAGACCTATCGCGAAATTGTGCTTTCACAATTGAGTCCGGAGGAAGCCGCATGAGCCAACGACAACCCGCAGCCGGGACTCGTCCCACACCACCTCAAGGTCGTGGACCAATGGGTGGAATGTTTGGTCCACCTCCGGCTAAGTCCAAGGATTTTCGTGGTTCCTTGAAGCGTTTGCTTAAGGAATTGAAATATGAAAGAAAATCGTTAATTGCGGTTTTGTCGCTGATCACGACTGCTGTGGTGCTCGGTTCTTTTGGTCCCAAAATATTGGGCCGGGCCACAAACGATGTTTTTTATGGATTTCTGGGACGAAAACTTCCCGTCGGGATATCCAAAGCCCAAGCAGTTGCTGGATTGCGATCTCAAGGTCAGTCACGTCTTGCCGACATGCTGGCAAAGTCATCTGTTGTGCCAGGACGTGGAATTGATTTTCATGCCGTAGAAAAGACTCTTCTCCTAGCAGTTGCCTTATATGCGATTGCCTCCCTCTTTATGTGGATCCAGGGCTATCTCATGGCTGGAGTCACCCAGCGAACGGTTTTCCGATTGCGCCGACTAGCCGAGGAGAAAATTGGTCGATTGCCTTTGAGTTATTTTGACACTCAATCTCGAGGCGATTTGCTCAGCCGCGTCACAAATGACGTCGACAACATTTCCAACTCGATGCAACAAGGACTTTCTCAGATCCTTAACTCGCTTCTTACGGTTCTTTCGATTCTTGCGATGATGATCTGGATCAGTCCGATTCTGGCTTTAGTTTCCTTGATTGCTATTCCACTCAGCATGTTTGTATCAATACGCATTGCTAAAAAGTCTCAAAGTCAATTTATTGCTCAATGGGATTGGACCGGAAAACTTAACGGCCACGTTGAGGAGATGCACACCGGTCACGCCTTGGTGAAAGTCTTTGGTCATCGTGAACGCGCCATTGAAGATTTCTCTGAGCTCAATGAAAAACTTTATGACGCTAGTTTCAAAGCCCAATTTATGTCGGGAATCATTCAGCCGATGACCCAATTGATTTCAAATCTCATCTATGTCGCGATAACCGTGATTGGTGGCTACATGGTCGCAACTGGATCCATGACCTTGGGTGATGTTCAAGCCTTTATTCAATATTCAAGGCAATTCGGAATGCCGTTGGCGCAAATTGCCGGCTTGATGAATATCGTGCAATCAGGCGTGGCCTCCGCCGAACGGTTATTTGAACTTCTCGATGCCCAAGAAGAGAAGCCAGATGCAGCCGACTTGGCACCCATCTCCAGAACTAAAGGTCGGATCAAGTTCGAGAACGTCGCCTTTCGCTACGTAATTGATCAACCACTGATTGAGAACTTCAACCTCACCGTCGAACCTGGTGAAACGATTGCGATAGTTGGACCGACCGGTGCCGGAAAGACGACTCTGGTAAATCTCTTAATGCGTTTTTATGAAATCGATGCTGGTCGAATAACTTTGGATGATGTCGATATTCGGGAGATATCCCGCGATGACTTGCGTCGCCAATTTGGAATGGTGCTCCAAGACACTTGGCTCTTTACCGGCACGATGCGTGAAAACATCGCCTTTGGTTCGTTAAATCCCGATCACAACGCGGTGGTGGCCGCAGCGGAAGCCGCGAACATCGATCACTTGTTGCGTTCACTACCTAAGGGTTATGACTCACTATTGACCGACGACAATGCCACAGTCTCGAATGGTGAACGACAGCTGATCACCATAGCCCGAGCATTTATGGCTGATCCAGCAATTTTGATTTTGGATGAAGCCACAAGTTCGGTTGATACTCGAACCGAAGTTTTGGTCCAACAAGCAATGGCCAGGCTGCGTTCTGGTAGAACCAGCTTTGTTATCGCTCACCGCCTTTCGACTATCCGAGATGCCCACACGATTTTGGTTATGGATAAGGGCCAATTGATTGAACAAGGTTCACACGATGAACTGATGGCGCAAAAGGGTTTCTACTTCAATTTATATGCCAGCCAATTCTCTGCTGCATCATTAGCCAACGATTAAGAGACGTGACTAATGAACTTTAAGAACGGAGCCAGCGCAGCCGGTATTGCTTTAGTCGTTTTATATGCTGCAGGTTCAGGCTATTGGGTTAGTTCTAGCGACTCTTGGTACCGAGCTCTACGTGCACCATCATGGCAGCCACCCGATTGGGTTTTTGGCGTTATTTGGCCGTACAACTTCATAGTTTTGGGAATTGCGGCGTTCGTTGTAGCTTCAAAAAATAATAAATCAGTTTCGTTGTGGTGGCTGTCATTCTTTGCAATCAGCATTGTTTTCGCATTGAGCTGGTCTTATTACTTTTATGTTCCGCACAGACTTATTTTGGCTGCTGCTCTTTTAGTTTGTGCCGCACTTTTTACCTTGCCACTTTTGATTCTCACCTGGCGAACTTCTTGGAAGATGGGAATTGCATTATTGCCCTATCAACTTTGGGTGGCTATCGCTTCAACACTTTCGATTGGGTATGCGCACCTGAATTAGTTCTTGTGAATTAGTTCGACGAGTTATCCGTTTTTTTCATCTTCAATTCCACAACGTGGTGAACCACGAAGCCTGCAATAAGTCCCCAAAATGGGGCCCCAAGCTTTAAGGGATGAATATTTGAAACTGTAACCAAGAAAGTTACAAGAGCCGCTTCGCGATATTGCGGATCTGCTAGAGCTTCGTGCGTACTGCTTGCTATTGCAGGCAGTAAACCTAATCCCGCGAGCGCTGCCAACATCGCGCCAGGCAATGCACCAAAAAGTCCAAGCATGGTGGCGCCCATGATTCCCACAGCGAGATACGCAGCTCCGCAAACAACCCCGGCCGTATATCGACGAGTCTTGTCTGGTTCGGCTTGTTCACCAGATCCAATGGCGGCTGTGATGGCGGCGCAGTTCACTCCACTCCCAAGCGCTCCCGCACCCAGAAAAGAAATGATTCCCGCAACGACTAAAGACTTATTTGTCGGTGCTTCGTATCCGGCGCTCGATAGGACCGCTAACCCTGGTGCGAATTGAGTAGTCACGGTGAGCAACAGCAATGGCAGTGCCAATGTAATAAGTGCGCTTACAGAAAAAGTTGGATTAACCCACACTGGCTTTACGACCGCAACGTTCCAATGTGTGGAGTGCGCTTTACGAGTAACGATGGCTAGGACAAGTCCAACTGCTGCACTTGTCACGACGGGAGCTCGCCAGGCAAATCGACGCGCAACGAAATACCCAATCACCATTGCTACGACAATCAGTGGCTCCTCTGGCAAGGTGCGAAAAATATTGACACCAAAATCAAAGAGAACCCCACCGAGCATGCCCATGATCACGGGCCGTGGAACGATAGAAAGAATACGTTGCAATATTCCTGTCACCCCGATGATGATCAAGAGAACTGATGCAATGAAGTAGGCACCGACGGCATCACTTAATTTGTGATTGGCAAGCCCAGTTACAAGTAAGGCCACCGAAGGCGTCGACCAGGCACCGATCACCGGTATTCGAAGTCGGAGCGAAAGATAGAGGCCAAAGATTCCCGAACCTGCCCAACAAGCAAAGAGCCAGGAAGCGGT
>CAIMZW010000081.1 GCA_903846075.1 uncultured Actinomycetes bacterium | reverse complement strand
TGGATCGACTGATTGAAAGGGGTCGAAGAGCAATAGCAATCCAATAGCTAGTCCGAGCGAGGCAATCGGCGAAGAACGTTCACCTCGTGCCCGAGCCATCAAAAGCGCGGCGGTCATTACGCTGGCGCGGAGAACGGATGGCGAGGGACGAACCAAAATAATGAAACCGGCAAGAAAGATGCCTGTGACAATTAATCGCTTTCGATAAGACGAGAGGATCCATTGCATTAGCCAAAGGAGAAAACCAGCGACGATTGCAAAGTTCTCACCGCTCACCGCAGTCAGGTGAGTCAACCCGACCCGCTTCATTTGGACTGCAAATTCCTGATTTTCTAGCGAGGTATCCCCGATTACCAGACCCGGTATCAGTGCTCCTGAATCGCCTACCAGCCTTTGATCGACGCTTCGGAAATTTCTGCGGATGGATCCAGCCAATCGTTGATACCAAGGCGCCTGGCGCACTCGGAGAACTTGCCCATTGCTCTGCAGATTTGCCGTGACCTTGCGATCTTTCGAAAGTGAGAGAGTTCCGCTGAGGTCAATCACCTCGCCGGGTAAAAACGGCTGATTATTCCTCGTAAAAACTCGAATCGGAATTCGAGTTGAATATTTCTCCAGCCCAGAAGTTATTGAAATCGAACGTACTAAAAAACTGGTGCTTGGCGAAAGAATGTGGGAACCAATTACCTTGGCATGACCTACTACGGGATCGGAAGTAACACTTCCCAGAATCTCAACTTTGGCGTGATTACGAGCCAAATGACTAACGACATTCTGCGAAAGAGCCACTTCACGAAGTGCTACGCCGCCACTTCCCAGCAGAAGCGAGACCACCAACACCAGAGCAAAGCTGCGAAGCTTCCAATAGAAAAACGCGGCAAGCAATCCAATCAAAAGAAAGGAATAGAAATTCCAGAATGAGTAGGAAGCGCTGCCTAACCAGAGGGCGATGCCAAGGATAAAAATCCGCAGGTCTGGGAGCTCCTGCATTTACAACCGAACAAGGTCCTTAACCTGAGCGAATTTCGCCTTGCCCATTCCACTCACTTTCTTTAGATCAGTAATAGAAGTGAACCGACCATTCTTCTCACGATAGGCAAGAATTCTTCCTGCCATGACTGGGCCAACCCCCGGCAACGATTCAAGTTGAGCGATACTCGCAGTATTGATGTTGACCACAGTAGGAAGTGCCGAGTTAGAAGAACTACTACTTTTGCTTCTCGTATGAGAAATAACGGGCGCAGGTGGCGCACCCACAATGATTTGCTCACCATCGACGAGAATATGTGCGAGGTTAATATCGGTCATATCAACGCCAGACTTCTGATTTCCCGCGGCCTTAATCGCATCGATCGCACGAGAGCCCTCTGGTAACGAATAGACACCGGGGTTCTTCACTTTGCCCGCAACGTCTACGACAATCAAGGAGACGATAGATGGCTTTGGTGTTGGATTCGAAAGCTCAATTCTCGTTGTTGAAGGAATTGGAACCGGCGGCTTGTCAATTGCGATCGCACTCGACGATCCTCTTGCCAGGAAGATGAAAAGCACACCAATGAGTAGTGCAAATCCAGCAACGATTCCTAAGCCACGCTTCTGCGCATCGGAAATCTCACCCAATGGTGGAAGGTCAGGAAAATTCACTCAGGAAAGATAAGTCGTAACTCAAATTCAACCTACCCCGTTTCGAGGCAGGTGTTAATTAAATAACGATGTTGACGAGTTTTGGTGCCCGAACAATTACTTTCGCAATGTTCTGACCGGAGATCGACGAACTAATTTCTGGATTAGCAAAAGCCAGCGCTTCCAAATCTGCATCCGAAATAGTTGGCGAGACTTCAATTCGATCTTTGATCTTGCCATTAACCTGCAAAATCGCAACGACTGAATCTGCCTCAAGAAGTGCGGGATCAACATCTGGCCAACCAGCCAAAGCAACGCTTGGCTTATGACCAAGGTTTGCCCACATTTCTTCTGCAGTGAATGGAGCAACAAGTGAGAGTGAAATCGCAATTGCCTCCGCCGCCTCGCGAACTGCAGCATCTGCTGGACCGCATCCAGAATCAATTGCCTTTCGAGTCGCGTTCACCAATTCCATAATGCGAGCAACCGCAACATTGAATCGGAATGATTCCACCGCAAAGCCGATATCGAACAGGCTCTTATGAATCACCTTGCGAAGTGCGAGGTCTCCCCCAGCAAAATCAATGCCCGCAGGACTTGTGACATCGGTAGAGATACGCCAAGCACGATTAATGAATTTGACCGAACCCGATGGCGAGACATCGGCCCAATCGATGTCATCCTCGGGTGGCCCGGCAAAGACCAAGGAGATTCGAACCGCATCGACACCATGGGTATCCAACTGTTCTGACAAAGTCACGAGATTTCCGCGCGACTTACTCATCGCAGAACCATCCATCTGAACCATGCCTTGATTGAGAAGGCGAGTAAATGGTTCGGTGAAATCCAACATGCCAATGTCATAAAGGACTTTGGTAAAAAAACGCGAATACAACAAGTGCAAAATCGCATGGGTCACGCCGCCGACATATTGATCAACCGGCAACCATTCCTTTACGAGATCCACATCAAAGGCCTTTGTGGCGTCATTTGGATTGGTGTAGCGAAGGAAATACCAGGAAGAATCGAAGAAGGTATCCATGGTGTCGGCATCACGTTTTGCAGCGCCTCCGCATTGCGGACAAGCAACATTGACCCAGTCACTTGCTGCACCCAATGGCGATGAACCCTTTGGCTTTAAATCCAAACCAGCAGCATCCGGCAACTCCACAGGAAGTAGTTCCGTCGGCACTGGAACTTCGCCACACTTTTCACAATGAATAATAGGAATCGGAGTTCCCCAGAAGCGTTGCCTGGAAATCAACCAATCGCGCAGGCGATAATTCTTTGCGCTCTTGCCCAAGCCCTTGGCTTCAAGTTCTGCAGTGATCTTTAAGATAGCTTCGGTCTTGCTCAAACCATTGAGAGATCCAGAATTGATCATCACGCCATCACCTGACGCCGCAATTCCAGTTTCATTGGGATCTTCTTCACCGGTATCCAAAACAACTACAACAGGAAGCTTCATCGCGCGAGCAAAATCTAAGTCGCGTTGATCATGGGCAGGAACAGCCATGATGGCGCCAGTTCCATAATCGGCCAAGACATAATCACTTGCCCAGATAGGCAGCTTCGCCCC